>JAOAIV010000060.1:7401-7732 GCA_026414525.1 Candidatus Bathyarchaeota archaeon
CCCTCTCACTTGCTTTCCCTCATTTATTTGAAGCAACATTTTCTTTTTTGGACAACGATTAGGCCAAAGATTTTTGTTAAATCCCTTCCTTCATTATGATTTTAACTTATCGCTTCTTTTTTTAATGTTACAAGTTTTCCTATCACGAGTTAAGTTTGTGTGTTCTTATGCAACTTCGCTTGTTAAGGTGCTCCCCATGCTTGTTCTGCGCTTTATTCCTGTATATAGCGGAAACATTTCTAGTAGCGTCCCATGACTTTTTTAATGAAACTCCTGTAATAACCAACATTGCATTTCTTTGTTGATGCCACGCAGCACACTTATGGCGTAG
>JAOAIV010000061.1 GCA_026414525.1 Candidatus Bathyarchaeota archaeon
CTATTACGCCTACAATTATTCATGGTGGCGTTAAGGAAAATGTTATTCCATCAGAATGCGATGCCGTATTCGACTGTAGGATACTACCTGGGCAAGAGATAGCGAAAACTATTGACCTAATCAAGACCTTGCTTAACGAGGTTGACTCGGAAAAACTTGCATTTGACGTTCTACAAGCGCAGGAGCCTTCGGAATCAACAGCGGAAACACCGCTTTACAACGCCATTGCTGCCGTGCTTCGCGAGTTTGAGCCCAACTGTGGTATAACGCCCATGCTTATGACTGGCGGAACTGATTCGCGTTTCTTTAGAAAAATGGGCAGCGTATGTTATGGCTTTCAACCCATGTATCCAGAAGTGGTTTCTGGCAGAGTAGTTAAACGGGAACACGGCATAGATGAGCGTATCAGCATAGAAAACCTTGTTTTCGGAGCGAGTGTGCTTTACGAAGCAGTCAAAAAATTCCTGACATAAAGTGCAAAAATATGTTTGTGCGATTTTTTGTCTTTACCCCCTTTTATATTGCCTTTACTGGGAGTTGATCTGGATCTACTCTGCTACTCGCAGTAGTTTATAGCATCCTTATTTAAAGCGGGATTTCCCCATTTCTTGATTGTGGAAAGCGCCAACCGCGGGATAGACCCTCTATAGGTTTCTGCAATGAATTTCTAATATGCGCCAAATATGATGGCGCAAAGGCTTAATGGACTGAAAAAGTGGTTTGAGAATTTGTTTATAGCATCTGGTGAACCAGGCAGCGCAATGGATTTTCGTGGTACTACCGCTTTGAGAGAGGCTGGCTGGTTATTTTCTTCAGTGCATTTTCAAGCTCATCGAGGCTTTTTATTATCATGTCTGAGTGATGTTTAATCCATGGGCTTAAGCTTTCCATTTCGGAGACTACTATAACTTGTTTGCCCTTGCGTTTGGCGTAGAAAAGTTCCATGCATGCGCCCGCGGAAAGCTTGGGTAAATAGGCAATTATGATATCGCTGCGGTCGATGTCGTCCAAGTCGCGTTGGATAAAGCCGTATGCAGGCACATTGTCCCACCAGCATTTCTCATCGCCTTTATAGAGAACCTTCTCGCGACGCCACGGGTCAATCACTTCTAAACCCAGCTTCATGCAGATTTTAGTGATGACCTCTCGGTAGCCTTGCTCGGTTTCCATGCTCAATATGGGGCCTGAAATGAAAGCTGTTTTCTTCATAGCGGGACATAGGTAGAAGGTTTGGCTTAAGAATTTATTGCTCGCTTATTCCAAGGAGCCGAAGCATTTTTTCAGCATCATTAGTCGGAGGCAGGCATCTCCTTTCGCTACAAACGTAAGCGGTGGCTTTTCCCTCAATTTTTTCGCCAACCACTTCGTTATTTGATCTTAATGAAACTGTTACGTTAGGTAGGTAATGTGATTTTAAAGCATTTAACAGGCACCTCATGTTTTCTTCATCTGTGTCTCCTACCAGTGTGACTTGATAAGTTGGTCCAACAGCGAAATCCAAGCCAGTGAGCATGAATGTGTGCGCAGCTGGTGCGCGTTTCAAGTCCTCGGAGAAAATTTTAAGCAGTTGCTGAGCCATGGTTTCGTATGCTGGTTCACTGGTTAACCTTGCTAAACGTAATAAGTTTAGTAAAGCCACAGAATTGCCTGAGGGCATAGCTCCATCATATACTTCTTTTATTCTGGCAACGGACTCATCAACATCTTTGGCTGTGAAGTAGAAGCCGCCGACAGTTTTATCCCAAAATTTTTCAATCATTGTTTGAGTTAATTCATTGGCTGTTTGCAAATATTTATTTTCGAAGCTTGCTGCATAAATTTCGAGAAGCCCCCACACGAAGAATGCATAATCATCTAGAAATCCACTGACCGCCTTCTCGCCCTTTGCGTAAATATGATAAAGTGTTCCATTTTCACTTTTCATGTTTCTCAGAATGAATTCGGCGGCGGTTACTGCGGCCTTCAGGTATAGTGGCTTATTCAAAACGAAACTGGCCTTTGCCAAAGCAGCGATCATTAAACCATTCCAATCTAATAGAACCTTAGTGTCTTTTGCCGGATGCACACGCCTTTCTCTTGTCTCAAAAAGCATATGCAAAATTTTATTTAACTTAAAGTTAAATTCGTCAGATGGCAAATGTAACTCATGAGTAAGTTCTGTTACTGGCTTTACAAGGTGCAGGATATTTCTACCGCTACGCCTTCGAATAGCTTCCGCATAATTTCCCTCAGGTTTAATTCCGAAAATTCTAATCGCCAAAGCTGCGTCTTCCGAGTCTAAAGCGCTTTTGATTTCCTCTTCAGTCCACAAGTAAAATTTGCCCTCTTCGCCTTCGCTGTCGGCGTCCTCAGAAGAATAGAACACGCCTTCAGGAGAAGCCAAATCTCTTAGCACATACTCCAAAATTTCTTCAGCTGTTACCTTGAACATTTCGTCGCCGGTGGCTTGGTAAGCTTCTATGTACGCTAATACAAGCAAAGCTTGGTCATATAGCATTTTTTCAAAATGCGGAACCAGCCATTCCGCGTCTGTTGAGTAACGATGGAAGCCGAAGCCTACCTGATCAAATATGCCTCCTAACCGCATCGCGCGCAATGTCCGCTGCACCATTTCTAAGGCTTCTTTCTCTTTGGTTCTATACCAGTATCTCAATAGAAACAGGAGATTATGCGGAACTGGAAACTTTGGAGCACCATAAAAGCCGCCATGCGCCGAGTCGAAGTTCAAGACAAACCATTCGTAGGCATCATCCAAAACGGTCTTATCCAAGCCAGCTCCAGCACTTCGTTTCTCCAAAAGTTCTATTCTATTCCGTATCTCAATTCCCATAGCTTCCAATTCAAGCCTTCTCGTTTCCCAGATTTTCTTGACATATGGAATAAGCTCAGTCATTCCTACTGCGCCAAAACGGGAGTTCTTTGGAATGTAGGTGGCAACAAAAAACGGGTTTTTATTCGGCGTCATTATTAAGTTGAGAGGCCAACCACAATTTTGCCCCATCAATTGGCATACTTTCATGTAGAAAGAATCTATGTCCGGTCTCTCTTCCCTGTCAACCTTTATGCAGACGAAGGCATCATTCATTAGCATAGCTACTTCTTCATCTTCAAAACTTTCCTTTTCCATAACGTGACACCAGTGACATGAAGAATATCCTATGGAAACAAAAACGGGTTTATCCCGCGCAACCGCTTCTGCAAAAGCCGCTTCACTCCACGGATACCAGTCCACTGGATTATAAGCATGTTGAAGCAGGTACGGGCTCTTTTCATGTATTAGTCGGTTCGGTTTTCTTTCTCTGCTGCCTTTATACATCAAAAATCATTCTCCCTCAAGTTGTATTAGCTAGCGCTTTTCTCTTTTATTAAGTGTCCGAAAAAGCCGCTGGTACCAAAAATTTGGAGAAGGATCAAAGCGCATTTATGTCAAGGGCGTTTTGTCGCTATTTTTATAAGCGAATTGGGCGAAGTAATTTTTTATGCAAGCTGAAATAGGCATAATCGGCGGAACAGGCCTCTATGACCCTAAATTGTTCACGAACGCTAAGGAAGTAAGCGTGGACACACCGTATGGTCCTCCCTCGGATGTTATCACAGTGGCGGAACTGAACGGTAGAGGCGTGGCGTTTCTGCCTAGACATGGCCGGAAGCATACGATAAGACCGACGGACGTGAATTCGCGCGCGAACATTTACGCTTTGAAAAAACTCGGCGCCACGCGGATACTTGCCTCGTCAACTGTTGGTTCTCTAAAGGAGGAGTATCGTCCTGGCGACATCGTATTTGTTGACCAGTTTATTGACCGAACCACGCGGCGTGAGCAGTCGTTTTACACGGAAAACCGTGTCTGCCACATATCCGTAGCTGAGCCTATGTGTCCCGAGGTTAGGCGATTTCTAATCGCTATCGCAAAAGACGCGGGGTTCCGTGCGCATGAAACTGGCACTTACGTTTGCATAGAAGGTCCACGATTCTCCACAAAAGCTGAGTCAAGGATGTACCGCGGCTGGGGCGCAGACGTTGTGGGTATGACGCTTGTGCCTGAATGTGTGCTTGCGCGAGAGGCTGAATTGTGCTATGCATCAATCGCGATGGTTACGGATTACGATGTGTGGAAGGATCATCCAGTATGCGTTGACGATATTGTCCAAACAATGCGTAGCAACATTGAAAAAGTGAAGCACATAATCGTTGAAGCTGTTAAGCGCTTGCCGAAGGAACGAGGCTGCGAATGTGGCAGCGCATTGAAGAACGCGTTTGTTTAAGTGGTTGAGGTGAAGAAAATTGAAGTGCCAATTAGATTTGAAAGCTAAAGTGCGGCGAATTCCTGAGTTTAAAGGCGTGGTTTTCTGGGATATCACACCGCTTTTGAAGGACAAGCAATGCTTTAGAGAGTGCATCAAGCGGCTGGCAGGTCATTTTCGCGGTAAGCAAATAGATGTTGTAGCCTCAAACGAGGCGCGCGGTTTCATTGTAGGCGCCGCCTTAGCCTACGAGCTCGGTGCAGGGTTTGTTCCGATAAGGAAGAAGGGCAAGTTGCCCTACAAATGCGTGGATCTCACGTACAAGAAGGAGTATGAGTGTGATACCATCGAGATTCACGAGGACGCCATTCAGCCCGGGCAGAAAGTGTTGCTGGTGGATGATTTACTGGCGACTGGCGGCACCGTTAAGGCGAACATTGAACTAATCGAGAAGCTTGGCGGCGAAATCGTGGGCATCGGCTTCCTGATAGAACTTGGCTATCTCAATGGCAGGAAAACCATCGGTGACAAATACGACGTTCACTCCCTCATCCAGATCAACACAACTAACGGCTAACTAATCGTTTTGCTTACAATTACACTGTTGCATTCACTTTTTAAATACCTAAACAACATATTCTTTTTTGAGAGGAAACCGTATGAACCTATTCGTGTTTCTCGCAGTCTGGGTTCTATTATGGTGCATTCCGCTCCCACCGAGAAAATTCAAGTTGACATCAAGCTGGCGTTTCGCTTCGCTCTTTTTGGGGCTGTTGATTTTCCTAATTATCGCTTCATCGCAAACTCCCTTCAGCGTCTTCGTCTATCTGTTGATTCTCACAAGACTATTCGTGGCGATTATCGAGTGGTCTGTTTCCATAAGCCCATTTAAGATTGAAGAGCTGAAGTAGTATGCCGCTGCTGTAACTCGGGTCTCAGTGAATTTTTCTTTCAAACTTAGAAAAACTGTCGGAGCCATTCTGATAGGCATGCTCTTGTTCTCCACCGGCGCGTTAATCGCTTATGGCCAAATTCAGCGTGTAACTAACGCCGCATACTTTAACAGCTTCATACAACCCGTCTCGGGCTTGCCGTTCAGTAGCACAATCCCAGATGATATGGTGCGCCTTGTTACACGCGAGCTTGCCATATCAATAGCGCGGAGGCACATGTCCGAGTTCGGAAGCAACACGCAGATCCTAAGCTGTCACATAACAAAGGCGCCCGATGGAAGCCTTGTATGGGTAGCCGCCGTCGGCTCAACCAACGTTATAGCAGAAAACTACATTAAAGGTTTCATAATTGTAGACGCAACCGATCTAACTGTTCCACCGGTAATTTTGCGCACCGAATTCGCCATTGGTGAAGGTTTATGGTGGAACCATAATGTGCCGTTCCGTAATTACATGGCTGACATGGCACGGACCTACGGCGTAGCCTACCACACATGGGACTCAGTTGCTAATAGGCTAATGTATGTGGTAACACGTTACAACGTCGGGTTTGACTTAATTAGACGATATGAGCCGCCGCTTGCCTATGACGCCCACGGCAACCTGCAATATTCGCCCACCGACACAGAGGCCGTCCCAGAATGGATTACGCAAATTTACGATGAAGAATGGCTCGAAGCAATGATAACTGAAATGGGCACTTTTCGGAGAGCCAATGGCCTTGATTACTGGGCAGGAGGCTTTCTTTGGCTTATCCCTCCAAGCCGAGACCGATTTGAAATTACCGAAGACACACGCTATATTGTAGATCCCGACTCGAACGAGGTGGTCGCGATGGTCTGCGTTAACCCTGTTGGAAATCAGCGGATGCTTTCAGGTGTTTTCAAGGCAACACGCGAAGGCATCCTATTCTATGACTTTTCACAGGAAAACTTCATTTCCGGAATGACTGCTGAGGACTTGGTTGAGGGTCGTCTGCCAAAGCCTGCCACAGGAAACTACTACACTATGATGCCCCTTCTCTATACGGTAGAAATCTCTAGAGGCATTTATAGGCTTGCTTGGTATGTGCCAATATACTGGTATGAGCTAAGCGGCTAAACGGACGAAACGGTGTATTTAGCGGGCTTCGCAATTGTTGACGCCTTGGACACAAGTAAGGTAGTGTTAACAATCGGCGAGCAGGGTATGAGAAGCGAGCAGATAGTGCAAAAAACCCGACTAGAGTTCATTCGACTGTTTAATACGCACGTTGCATATGTGGAATTAAGTGCCACGATTTTGGGTAAATATGATTACGTAGAAGACGGCATAACTCACATAGTGTTACATCTTGATAATGCTACTTATCCATGGGTAGAGGCAACACCGAAAACGCTTTCACCTACTGAATGGAATGCGCTCTTAGCCGCCGCATGCGCTAGTAAAGTTGAGTTGCAACTTGAAAAACGTGATGACAGATGGATAATAACACAATTCAAAAATGTTGGGTAAGCATTTAGCATAAAATTCTGTGGTGTCACATAAAAGTGAAGGCAAAACGCTGAATTTACACGTTTTTTATGGCTTCGGCGGCCTTGCCAAAATTGACAAAAATCTTGCAAAGCTCGGCAAGTCGTCGCAGTAGAATTCAAGCCGTTTAATAAAATTTTATGCATTATCAAACTAAGAAACACTCGAGAAAGGCTTCTTTATTGTGTTAAAGCTTTTTTGGTTCCGAGGCTACTATATGCAAAGCAATGGGGTATCTATGAAACTCGAGCAAGCTAAAACTGCAAGTAAGGCTATAAATGAACTAAGCGAAAGTGGCGTGGACTTGATTTATGCTATAAAAAGCACTGCAAACTCTGCTGAGGCTAGTAAAAAGTTGTGGCGTGAAGGAAACAAATCTCGACTTATAGAACTCGGTATAGCATTGATTGTGTTTCCTGAACCTACGGCGATAAGCGAGGTTATTGGTGCTGGCTTTGTAGCTGCCGGAACAATTAAAAAGGGTCTTCAGAACAGGTCACTTTACCTAGAGGATGTAACTAAAACGTTCAAGAACACAATAAAGGCTGTGCTTGAAACTCGCAATTCTATAAAGTTCTGATTAAAAGAATGCGCTTAAATGATTGGCTTAGGCTATTTCACGAGTGTTGAAATGAAGTGGCCCTTGTTTGTGAAGGGCAATGTTGTTTTATCTGCTGCCTCTACTTTAATCGTGGTGTTTGTGTTTATTTTTTGGCATATGAGGTTTAGTGTGTTTTCTGTGTAGTTTAGTATG
>JAOAIV010000062.1 GCA_026414525.1 Candidatus Bathyarchaeota archaeon
CAGTAATCGCGGCTATTTGGCGAAGACCTAAAACTGTTGCGCCGCGATTGGTTGCAACACTAAAGCCTTCAGTAACCCTTAGTCCTGATCGATTAAGAGCTTTTAACGATGCATACGAAGAAAAAAACAAGCTGGCCTTAGAACTAAAGCTCATAGAGGAGAGAGCACAAAAGGGCAAAATTCCAAGGCGCCAATACAAAGTGCAAAGGAAAACTTTGGAGACACGATTAGAGACGTTAAATAAGAACATCGCTGAGTTAAAAGCGCTTTTCCGGGATGCTGGAGGGGTTTATGCAGATCTGGCGAGGCAGCTGGATGCCGCAGAAGCGGAGCTCGTTGAAGTTACAACGAACATGAGAACAACTGAAGTCCGTTACAGCAGAGGAGATATACCATTGGAAGAATATAAAAAAGTAGTTGCGGATTACCAGCGGCGAAAAGAAAAGGCGGAAGCAACTATTAAGGGAATTCTTTTGAGATTACGTGAAGAACTTCGATAATCAACCTAAACACTTTTATTTTACTTGTAGCGTTTGAATCAAACTTACAAGAGGTATGTGAAATGGTAAAGATAGTGGTTGATAATGACAAATGCAACGGATGCGAGACATGTGTTAACACTTGCCCAGTATGCGTCTACGAGATGAAGAATGGCAAATCTGTGCCAGTCAACGTTAGCGAATGCTTAGTCTGCCGCGCATGCGAATCCCAATGCCCTCAAGGCGCAATTCAAGTAATCGAGTAAACATAATGCTGCAATAGCCCGCCGGTTGACACTACCGCATATTTTCTTGGCAAGGTTACTCTACAGTTTATTTTTTCCCATTTTTGAATACATTACAAAAATTAAAAATACTGCGCTCGTGTTTACTGATTTATTCTTGGTTTATGTCAAGCTTTCGGAGGATTTCTCGATAAGTCTCGAGCGCTGCTTTTTCGTCCATAACATTTTTTATAAGCATACGCCCACCATTGAACAAGCTGATCTCCAAGTTTCCGTAATCAAAAATTATCGCAAGCTGAGACTTCAAACGAACCTTAAACTGCTGTCTTACTTTCTCGTAAACCTCGTTAAGATTAAGCTTTAGCGGCCTTTCAGGATTAATATTAACAGTGTCCCGCCCACAAAGCCAAGCAAGCTTTGAACGTTGCTTCAACATGTCTGCAGTACCTTGGCATGCTGGGCAGTTAGCTGCCTTTGAGGTTTCAACTGTAGTGAAATACATATCATTAAAGTCGCATACCAGAAGCTTTCCCTTAAGGGGCGAACCCATTCCTGTTAAAACCTTTATTGCTTCCATAGCCTGCATCGTGCCGATTATCCCAGGTGTAGCGCCTAAAACACCGCGAGTATCGCATGTTAACAAGTACTTGTCTGACAAATTCGGCAACAAACATTCTAAGCATCCTGTTTCTGGCGGAGCAAAAACTGACAGATTACCTTCTATGCCTATTGCAGCGCCGAAAACGTATGGAATCCCAAGTTTAATGCATGCACGGTTAATCAAGTATCGAGTAAACATGTTGTCCAAACCATCTATGACTAGATCTACCCCAGCAAGAAGGCGCTCAACATTACTAGGATTCACATTCTCTGATATTGCTTCAGCCTTCAAAAATGGATTAAGCTTCATTAATCGTTTAGCCGCCACTTCAACCTTAGGGTAATGCAGGTCATCGATGGTATATAAAATTTGACGGTGAAGATTAGGAAGTTCCACAGTATCCTGGTCTATCAAACGCAAGTATCCGACGCCGGCAAGTGCCATGTAAAGTGACGATGCTGTGCCTAATCCGCCTACACCAACAACAGCAACTTTTGCATTAGCAAGTTTCCGCTGGCCGTCCAATCCTAACTCTTTGAGTGTTATCTGCCGACTAAAAAATTCAGACGCAAAAGCTTCTTTATCCACTTTCTCCAAATGCATATTCTTTCCTCTACCTTTTTGCTTGCATTAGAAAAAAGAATAATCATTTATTAAACCTTAATTGCTTCTAAAATCATACTAGCTACGAGTGGCGCATAATGCTTAGCAGAGCCCACCCTCTTTAAAGTAGTAGTTTTCTTCCTTTTTAGAGCCGAAGCTTCTCACGCCCTTACACTTTAACTGTTTCCTAAGTTCTTCAGCATATCCTGGCGTTAATTCGCCGCGCTTTTCTAAAAATGTAATTATTTCGTCTGCCTGCTCTTCTGTATCGCAACGCCTGATAAAATCTATAACTGTTGGATTGTAATTGCGGAACTTATCTTTTGTAGACCTATTGACAACCGCTTTCTCAGCCACATCGGAATCTGTTCTCACCGCCTTTATGGCGATCTTGCCTTCTTCGCCTTCGAGTTCTTTAGCTAAATGCGGAAACATTTTCTTAAATGTCCTTTTGTCAATTTCCATGGGTACGGCCTTCAAGAGCATTACGCTAACCATACTTATAGTATTACGCGCTTAAGTGCCTTTTTCAAAAACAAGTTGGAATTATATAAACAGTAGAAGTTAAAACGACGTAGGCTTATACAGGGATAAATTTTTTCGTTGGATTTTCTTTAAGTAAACCTTCCAACTCTTGAATATTGAGACCTTTAAGTTCATCTCCAAAAATCTCACATTTTCTTCTGCAGTTTGCGTCTTCCGTCTTCCTAACAACGATTTCCACTCTATGCTTAGCTGAAGTCTCCACATATATGTGAAAGGACTCTACGGGTTTACCTTTTTTAGTTGCGGTAATCCATTCAGTTCTAATAATTTTCACACCATTTTTTCTAAGAACCCTCAAAATTTCTTCAGGCTTGTCATGATACACAGCAATGTCTATGTCACTTTCTCGGCGGATTGTTCCCCGCCAAACACTTCCGACCAAGCGAGGCGTATAATCCGCAAGAAACTTCATTATCCTCAAGGCTTCACCACGCATGCTAATTAACCGCTCTTTTCTGGCAGGTCCCTCAAGCGCTTCAGCTAACTTATCAAGTTCCTTCGCTACTTCAAGATTAGACGGTAAAAAATGGGAACCTAAAATTTTTGCAGCTTTCACTTTAGCTTGTTTATACTCTTTTTCCGCGCCAGAATACAAGAGCGCGGCTGCTTCCTTTGCAACCTTTTGTTTTAAGCCCCAATTTTCCTCCAAGAATTCACCATGAAACCAGCTTATTTAGCGCTTGATAACCATTTCATACAAAGCGATTGTTCTTTCAGCAATTTTATCCCAAGTAAACTCATTTAAGACCCTCCTTCGACCGTTTTTTCCGAGCCATTCACGTTTCCCCGCGTTTTCCAAAGCACTTGTGATACCCCACGCGATATCTGGGGGACTGTTGGGGTTTATGTGGTACCCGCATTGTTCTTCACCGCAACAAATCACTATCTCGCGCATTCCGCTAATGCCTGCGGCGCCTACAACAACAGGTTTTTCCATACTCATTGCTTCAAGCGCAACTATACCGAATGGTTCGTAGTGACTTGGGAAAACCGCTACATCACATGCGGCATAATGGGCTATACGTTCTTCTTCAGCAAGGAAGTCAAAGCAGAATTTAACATGCTTTTCTAGCCGCATCGTCCGGGTCAAATTAACCAGATATTCCTGTAAATCGCCTACGCCTACTATTACCAGCTTCGCATTAGGAATCTTAGACAATACATGTGGCATAGCCATAATAAGCTTGTCAACGCCTTTTACGCCGACAAGTCTGCCAATAAAAAGGATCATTATGTCTCCATCCTGGATACCATAGCGATCTCGGATCTTGCGTATTTGTTCAGCAGAGACCGCAGCTGGATCATACTTCTGTGGGTCAACACCGTTATAACACACGTGAATTTTATCATGTGGAAACCCAAGCTGAACTAACTCATCTTTCATGGCATAAGATACAGTAATAATGATGTCCGCCATCTTGGCGCCTCTTAGTTCGATGTTGCCTACCACGCTTGAGCCGTTACCCAATGTTCTGCCTTTCTCGGTAGAATGAACATGAAAAGCCAAGGGCAAGCCACTCTCTTTCTTAACGGTAACACCTCCTATCACGGAGAGCCAGTCATGCGCTACGACAATGTCGTATTTCATGCCCTCTTTTCTAATAAGCTCGTTGATCAGTTTAGATGCGGTTAGGTAATTATAGACAAGAAGCTTGCCGAATAGATTCAAGCCTCTTCCCCATTTTTTAATATCTTCAGCAATGACGTCGGGCAGAGAATCCGAAACATCAAGGTGCAACGGGCGATGGATTTCTATACCCCGCCAGATTTCTCTTGTGGGCAGAGAGCCAGCGTCATCATTCATTGTGAAGACCGTTACATCATGATCCATGAGAACAAATTTACGCGTTATTTCCGCCGCGTACGTCCCCAGCCCACCTACAATTTTCGGCGGATACTCGTAAACCAGCACCGCAATCTTCATGCCTTATGTTCACCGTTTTCCAGTTTAGCATTACAGAGCAACATACTAAAGCTTTTGCGTATCTTCACTCACCAAGCCATTTGGAAATGTTGATTAGCTTGGATGCACATATAACCTCTAAGGTGTGCGGTATCTATGAGTTTGTCGCATATACGGTTGGAAATTTTAGAGGCTATGTTGCTGCTGGATAAGCCTGAAAAGCCAGCGAACATCGCGAAGGAAGCTGGAAAAGATTTCCCCTCAGTCATGATGCATATATTGTGGCTTACGCGCATGGGATATGCTACGTCGCCTGCAAAAGGTCTTTATGTTATAACGGAAAAAGGCAAAAGAGCACTCGGCTTGCCTGAAATCAGCCAAGAAAAAGCTCAAGAGATTTTAGCGCCGCTTCCGCCGAATAAAGCATTTCACTTTTATATGGATATAGGAAAACCGTTAAACCTTTACGCACATAGCCTCCAAGACTTCTGCGGCAAACTTCTGAAATTAAACGAGGAATCCTTAAATTTCCATCTGTTTCGTGGAGACTTTGAGGCATGGTTTACCTGCATTGGCGATGTTGAACTTGCAAAAAAAGTATCCCTGCTAAAATCGAAGAAAAAGGCTGGAGAAGACTTACGCGAAAGGCTCCACGAAATTGTTGAAAATCGATGTAAAGCGTTAGCTAACGTTGCTGCACAAACATTTGCATCGGTTTAATTTTACCATCAACTCAAAGAGATTTGAAGCGTTTTTCAAGTTTTTCCAGAACTTGCTGTATCGTTGTGTACTCCATTTCCTCAGCGCTTAAGCGTGCTGGCTCAAACTCGCCCATATTCCGCAGCATGCAGGCGTTACGAATGGCTTCACGTCTCGCCAATGCGAATGCGGGGTCATCAAATAAGTCAGCTATAAGCGGGTTACCTTGGTGATCACATGAAATTCGGCCATTTGCTACCTGGAAACCTAAGGCAACAATCCGCGGCGGGCCGTCAAAGGCCGTACATTTTGACGCTTTCAGTCCTACTGGCATGATGGGCCCCCAGTGGCTTCCCCGCATCCACCCCTGCACAAAGTAGGTGTGCATGAAGGGCGCTAGGATTTCGCCTACGGCTGGGAGGCCATGCTGCGCGCGCGTAATCAAGACTGGGTCATCTTTCCCTACATATTTGCCAGCTATTAGTGAAAGTTTGCTTACGCTGCTCGCAGCGCAGATAAGGTTGTCGCTTGCTCTCCAGACGCGAGAGACTATATAACGACCCACTGTCCCAATGAGGGCTAGCAAGTCGTACATTTCTTCTGGGCACTTAAGGATTATTGATTTGTTTTCCAGAGTGTCTATTACCTCGAATTTGAAGCCGCAAATCATGTTTGGATCAATAACGAGGCCGGCGGTGTTCATTGGATCAGCGAATATACGGAAGAGCGGATAGTTAAATGAGCCCGCCGAGGTTTTGTCCGCCGCGAAAACCACGATGGGATCAGAGGCGCGTTCTTCTATTTCCATTTCTGCAATGCCAGGGCCCATTCCCCGTATGTTGCCGCTGAAAGCATTCTTCAAAATGTCTTGTCCTGCAGCGTAGAGCTTTAACTGCGACGCTTTATTTGCACATTCTTTGAATGTTTCCCATGCGAGACTGTGAATTTCCGCGTTTTGCTCGCCTTTATTATGTACCATAAGCAGTTCTAGGTCGTCTCCAGCGTTGAAAACGTAAAAACTGTTTATTACATCGTTTTCCACTGCTTTTTTGAGATTTTTCTCCGCGATGTCAAAAAGGGGTTTGGGAACAACATGGTGTCCAGCTAAAGATCCAACATCACACTTGATTAGGGATATTGTAACTTTCGGCAAAGCCCAACCCTGATTTAAAGCATAAGCCCAATTCATTTAAGCTTTTCATATATTCATGTTTGCAGAAACTGTGAAATAATGAAAATATTATATTCATTCGCAGTTGGTGGGTGAGATGAGCGAGCTTAGAGTGATTTCAGTGAAGATTCCGGAGGAGGTTTATCAGGAATTTATTCTACGTGTTCCGGAAGGCGATCGAAGTGACTTTATCCGCGAAGCCATAATGGAGAAGCTACAAAAAATGCCTAGAGCGGATAAACTTCTTGCGCTGGAAAAGCGCATGGAAGCTATTGAGCAGCAGTTAGCTGAAGTTAAACGGTATCTTGCTGATCTGGAGCTGCTTACTTATGAGCACGGACGGGTTAATCCGCACGCTTTCTGCCTTGACGAAATGGACCATAAGATAATGGATTATCTTCTGCATTATAAAGGTGCAACCACGCCGGAGCTGGCGGAGTATTTGAAGACGAACAGGTGGTTTGTGCTGAACAGGCTACGGAAGATGCATAGAAATTCTAGAAGGCAACTGGGCAAGGCAGTAATCGAATATTATGCTGGTGAGAAATCTGGAAAGAAAAAAGCTTGGTGGATAAACGAAGAACTAACGCAGGAATAACTTTTTAGCGCGAACAAGTTTAAATCGGCTACTAAACATTTTGCTTTAAAGCGGGCCCGTAGCCCAGCACGGATTAAGGCGTCGGCCTCCGGGCGCTCTTATGCGAGGGAAAGCCGAAGAACCTGGGTTCAAATCCCAGCGGGCCCGCCACTACACGGATAATTGAGCGCTTTGGGCGAGTCCCCGTGCCCAGCAGCGTATGGCGCTTACGTCTCTTGTGTCGTAGATGCCCTGTTCTGTTTGCGGCACAGCGGCTTTTTCCAGCTGCGGCTTAACTGCCTGCATAAATCTCCTAAAAAGCCACGGTGTCTTGTTGAAGTTGTAGACGCCGCCGAACAAGCCTAAGGCGACGGGCTGAAGATGGTATTCCGCGGCTTTCTCCTCCAGATACCTTCGCTTAGCTTCCGCTATTGACTTGGCCTTATCCACTTTATCATCTATTGGCACTGCGCTACCGCAGCAAACAAATAAGGCCACCTTCTTTTTTGCCAGTTCTTTCTGGAACTTTCTGGGAGCCGGGGTATTTGGTTTTCTGATCAACCTGCCCATTGTAAATTATTTTGAGCATGGCACTTATTTGACCGTCAACCACGGACATACAGCTCTGTTCGGCGT
>JAOAIV010000063.1:0-324 GCA_026414525.1 Candidatus Bathyarchaeota archaeon
GGCCCTATGGAGACAACGCGTTCGCGGGGAAACCGGTGGCCATCATGAGCGCGTCGGTTGGTAACTTAGGTGGAGCACGGGCGCAATATCATTTGCGCCAGATATTGCTTGCGTTAGATATGTATCCGATTAATCGGCCAGAAGTTATGATGCCCTTCGCCGAAGAAGGCATCGATGCTAAGGGCAATGTTACCAATGAAAAAACAAAGCGACTAATACGTATGCTGCTTGAAGCGCTGGTGGAATGGACGAGGAAACTGAAGCTGTCATAAAAGCTAAAAATTGTGCATAAATCAGCTCTTAGTAGCGCTAGCTAAATTTAAA
>JAOAIV010000063.1:334-7319 GCA_026414525.1 Candidatus Bathyarchaeota archaeon
CGTTACAGCAGGGCAACAAGCCAGCAGATGAGTCTCAAGGAGATTGCTCGTTTCGCGAAAATTAAGGGGCTGAACCTTGTTGGCACAGGAGATTTTACACATCATGGATGGCTTAGAGAAATAAAGAAAACATTAGCTCCTGTGGGAGAAACAGGGCTATATAAAGTGTTTGATGACGCAGAGTCGCAGGTTTATTTCATGTTGTCAACTGAAGTCTGCACCGTCTTCAACTCAGCGGGAGAGGCCAAGAAAGTTCATCATGTCATTTTGACGCCGAGCTTGGAAACGGTAGAGCAAATAAACGATGTGCTTAGGCGTTATGGTGACTTGGCTGCAGACGGCAGACCCATGCTTAACATGACTGCAGCGCAGTTGGTTGAAGAGGTTATGTCAACTTCAAGCGCTAATATGGTTTTTCCAGCGCATGCATGGACGCCGTGGTTCAGCATTCTCGGCGCTTTCAGCGGCTTCGACAGCGTCGAAGAATGCTATGAGGACATGACGCGGCATGTGTATGCATTGGAAACAGGGCTTTCTTCGGATCCCCCGATGAACTGGCGCCTAAGCAAGCTTGATAAATTCACGCTGCTCTCTAATAGTGACAGCCACAGCTTTTGGCCGTGGCGCTTAGGCAGAGAAGCAAACGTCTTTGAGCTAGGAGAAATTAGTTATCGCGAAGTAGTTGAGGCTATACGTTGCAGAGATCCCGCGCGTCTCAAGTTTACTATTGAAACGGATCCAGCATATGGCAAGTATCATTGGACGGGCCATCGAAACTGTAATGTATCTTTTTCGCCGAAGGAAGCACAGAAACTTGGTAATGTCTGTCCGGTTTGCCGCAGAAAATTAACAAAGGGCGTTGAGCAACGTGTTGAGGAGTTGGCTGACCGACCAGCAGATTTTAAGCCGGACAATATGCCGGGGTTTATGCGTTTGCTGCCGCTTTCGGAGATAATTGCAACCGTGTTAGGTGTGGATTCGCCTTCGGCGCAAGCTGTTTGGAAAGTTTATAATTCGCTTATTGGCCGTTTTGGTGATGAGTATAGTGTACTGATTGATGCACCTGAGGATGCGCTTACAAAGGTTGCTGACGCAACTATTGCACGGGCTATTCTTCAAGTTAGAACTGGTGCAGTTAGCGTGATTCCTGGGTATGATGGAGTGTATGGGAAGCTTGCTTTGGGAGTGGAGGTTCAAGCGGATAAGTGCCGTCGTGGAAGAGTTCAACAATTGAATCTTGCGGATTTCTGGTGAGTATGATCTTTTATGGTGTTTTTGTGTTTGTTTGTTTGACGCGTCAGCGGCAATACTTATTAAGTCGTAATATATTGGATTGGCTCGCTGGGATAAACCTTGGAAGCCTCAACCCAAAAAGAAAACCAAATATTCAAAATAATAGACAGCATCCTAACCCAAGTCTTCGGCGAAGAAGCAACCACCCTCATCTACAAATACATAGAACAAAACTACTCTCTACACAAAAAGGACATCCCAAAGAAAATCGATGTCTTCACAAAAGGGCTTGAAGAGTGCCTAAGCACAAGCGCACTCATAATCGAAAACAAAATCTTAGAGCACATTTCAGAAACATACG
Organism: Candidatus Bathyarchaeota archaeon; assembly: GCA_026414525.1. Lineage (GTDB taxonomy): Archaea > Thermoproteota > Bathyarchaeia > Bathyarchaeales > Bathycorpusculaceae > JAOAIV01. Next base: position 1,929 of record JAOAIV010000063.1, read on the forward strand.
GGTCCAATAACACAACCCTCAAAAAAGAGAGCAAATATGATTTTGCGTGCCAAATGAAAGTCTTCATGCAAAACACATAGGCTAAGTTCTTGCATAACACTATATCAAATTTTTCAAAGCCACACTTACAACTATGCCAAAAACAATTTTATCTCCCTTGAACAATTTACTCAACCTCAAACTATCTGTGAAGGTAAAAATGGAATGGAAGAAATTTTATCAAAACTAAATGAAATAGCAACCCAAAAATTTGGTGCTGAATACGCCGAAGCCCGGGCACAGAAACTTAACAAGGCAATGTTAACTCTGAAGGAAGGCCGAGTTGAAGCAGCCAAGCAAGGAATCGAAAAAGGTGTAGCCTTGCGCGTGCTTGTTAATGGAGCATGGGGTTTCGCGTCAGTTGGCTCTTTTAACGCTGAAAGCCTAATGAGCGCCATGGCAGATGCTTGCAGAATGGCGAAAATAGCAAGCAAACGGTTGAAAACACGGATAAAGCTTGCAGACACCAAAACTGTGGTAGACCACGTTCAATTGAAGCCGAAGAAAGACCCCGCGGAAGTGCAAATGGAAGAGAAGATTAAAACAACTTTGACCGTTAATAAGGCTATCATAGAGTATGATCAGCGAATCAAAAGTTGCACCATAGATTATATGGATCTAACGGGCACAAGCTGTTTTATAAATAGCGAAGGCACTTGTATAAAGCAGGACAAGCTATACGTTTGGGCGCGAATAACAGCCGCAGCCATGCTCAACGGCGTTTTTACCTTTAGCCGTGAAGAAATAGGCTCCACCGAAGGCTACGAACTATTTGATAACATGCTTGAGACCATAAGCGAAAAAGTGGCAAAACGCGCCGTAGAACAGCTATCGGCTAAACAGCCAAAGGGCGGCAAATTCCCCGTTGTTCTAGGACCAAACGTGGTAGGTGTCTTTGTCCACGAAGCCTTTGGGCATCTTGCCGAGGCAGATTTAGCATTGGCCGGCGGTGTTCTCGCAGATAATCTTGGAAAGAAAATAGGTTCAGACCTTGTAACATTCTACGATGATGGCACGGTAAACGGCGCCTTCGGTTCTTACAAATACGACGACGAAGGAGTTCCCGCTCAGAAAACGCTTCTCATAAAAGACGGCGTAGTCACGGGTTTAATGCACAACCGTGAAACTGCCCAGAAATTTAATGCTGAACCCACTGGCAACGCGAGAGCAGAAGATTTTCGCGTGGAACCGATTATCCGCATGCGCAACACTTACATGGCACCACGTGACTATACGTTTGAAGAGCTACTTGAGGACATAGCCTTCGGCTATTACTTCAAAAGTTTTAGAGGCGGGCAAGCAAATTTGGACGGCACGTTTCAAGTGGGTATACAAGAAGCTTATGAGATAATTAACGGCGAGTTAGGCGCCGCTGTTCGCAACGCTTCCATAAGCGGCAGCACACTTGAAACCCTCTTTAAGGTTGATGCAGTGGGTAAAGATTTTGAGTTAGCTCCTGGTCGATGCGGTAAAGGGCAAACCGCATTTGTCTGCGACGGTGGTCCACATATCAGAATTAGAGAGGTGCTTGTTGGTGGCAACACTTGAAAAAGATCAGATGTTAAGTTTGGCAGAAAGCGTCGTTGCAGTAGCGTTGCGTAAAGGCGCTGCGGAAGCTGAAGCTTACGTTTACGAGGGACAAAGCATCAATACAGGAATAGAACGCGGGCAAGTAACTAAAGGCAACAAAATAGTCGACCGCGGCTTAGGCATACGAGTTATAGTTAACCGCGCAGTCGGATTTGCCTACACAAACACAATAGAAGAGCAGAACACCGTTGAGGAGACTGTGCTTAGGGCTTTAAGCGCTGCAAGAGCAAGCAAGCCTGACCCAGATTGGCGTGGGCTAGCTGAAAAGAAACCCTACTCAGTCGCTGAAAAAATTTATGACACCAAAATTCTTGAACTGCGCGCTGAAGACCTAGTTAACGTTGCCTTCAAAATGTTGGATGCAGCCACCACGGTTGATAAGAGAGTTTTCCCGGTTGAAGGGGGAGTTGGCGCCGTGTACCTCTCAAATGCCATAGCCAACTCAAGCGGCATTGAAGGCTTTGATCAAGGCACCATAATTGAATGCAGTTTGGCCACAGTAGCCAAAGAAGGAAGCAAAGTGACGCCCGTGTGTTTTGAATTTAATGCTGAGCGAAGCTATGATATCGATGCCAACTGGGTTGGAAAAGAAGCTGCACGCTTAGCAGTTTCAGCCTTAAAAACTGAACGAATAGAAACAAAAAACACCAAGCTAATTCTAACACAGTTCGCGCTACAAGACCTCCTCTACTTCACATTAATCAACGCGTTGAAAGCAGACAATGTTCAACGAGGGCAGTCAGCGCTAAAAGGGAAAATAGGCGAAAAAGTGACATCGGAGAACATTACAATATACGATGACGGCTTATTTCCCGGCGGACTACGCACTGCAACATTTGATGGCGAAGGTGCACCACACCAAAAGACGCTACTTATCGAGAAGGGCATCTTGCGTAATTTCCTCTATGACAATTACACTGCGAAGAAAGAAAATAAAGCAAGCACTGGAAACGCGGTGCGCGCTGGCTACTTGTCAACACCGTTTATTGAATCCACAAACTTTCACATAATTCCCGGCGAAGCTACAGCGGAAGAGCTCATAAGCGAAGTGGACGACGGCTTAATTATCTACTACCTTCAAGGAGCACATAGCAGTAATCCAGTTAGCGGCGAATTCTCTGTAGTAGCTACTCCAGCATGGAAAATCAAGAAAGGAGAAATTACACGTTGCAGTCGCGGCGTAATGCTTGCAGGCAACATCTTTGAAGCGTTGAATAATGTAAGTGCTTTAGGCAGCAACGAAAGGAAAATGGGGCAGTTAATTGCACCTTGGCTCCTAGTCGAAAACGTTAAGGTAATTGGGAAATGAGAGCAACCGTCAAAAAACGACCGTTATTAATGTTAATTAATTCAATTCACAATTAAAGTTGCATATGACATATAAGTTCCGCCGCAAAATCATGCGTAGTTAAGCCCAGAAACTCTTAGAATATTCGCCTAAAACAGCCTTGTATATTTGCATTGTTTGCTCTGCAATTCTATTCCAATCGAACTTCTCTCGAACTTTCTTATAAGCGTTTTCGCTGATATAACGGCTGTAATTTTCATCCAATAAAACTTTTGTTACGCCCCATGCCAAAGACTCGGGATTATTCGGGTAAACCTTAACGCCTGTCACGTCATGTTCAATAATCTCTGATAAACCTCCTGTATCGGAGACCACAACCGGACTTTTCGCCGCCATCGCCTCCAAAGCCACAATACCAAATGGTTCAAACAATGAGGGCACAACGGAAACGTCAGCACATTTCTGTAGCTTAACCAATGTAGCCTCATCCACAAAACCTAAAAACAGAATTTTATGCTCTAACCGCATACTTCGTGCAATATTCAGCAATTGATCTTTCATGTAGCCGTTACCAACTATTAGGAATTTCGCGTTAACATTCTCAAGAATCCTGGGAGCAGCATTAATAAGCACATGGATTCCTTTCTCATAAACAAGCCGCCCAACATAGAGCACAATTTTTTCTTCAGGCAAAGCAAACTTTGCACGAAACTCCCTTAAAGATCCCTTGCTAATGCCCTCGTAAACGTTGGTGTTTACGCCGTTAGGCACCATAGAAAGCTTGTCTTCTGGAAGCCCAAACGCCCATTTAACATGCGAAACCATATAGTGACTGCAGCAAATGACCCGCCAAGCCTCATATGTAAGCCAAGCTTCTGTTTCATGAATCATCCGCTCCGTGGGAGTATGAAGCCCATCTCTACGCCCAATCTCTGTAGAATGCATAGTAGCCAAAAGTGGCTTACGAAAAATATGCTTTAACCCAATGCATGCATTGGCCACTAGCCAGTCATGTGCATGAAAAACATCAATCTTATCAGCTATCTTATTCACAATAATGGCGGCTTCCCGCTGCATATTCAAATTCATAAGATAAACCCAAGTGGCAAAATCTGGCGCCGGATTCTTGTAGGAATCCACCCTGTAAACTTCCACGCCGTCAATAACTTCATGTGTAGGCGTATCAGGAAAATCGCATGTTATTACGTATACTTTTACGCCATTTTTGGCTAAGCTCTTAGATAAGAAATACACATGAGGTGAGATGCCGCCTATAACTCTTGGCGGAAACTCCCAACTAAACATCATAACACTTAATTCATGTCTCATTTGCTGCTCGCGCCTCCAGCCACTGACTTATACATAAACAAGATATTGTCTAGCCAAGAATTCGTAGTAGGCTTGACTACAGTTATTTTCGCACTTGGAACGTTATGTATCCGAACAATTTCATCTCGCATCCATTCGGATTTAACGCAAACGTGCTGCGCCTCGTAAAAACCCAGCCATTCAATACTTTTTATAGACATGCTATAGGGGGTGTTTGCTGGCGGAGAACGATGATCCTCCAAGCTTTCAACAGAATAAACGAAGGGCAAGCCAAAAGCATTTTTCAAAGTAACCGCGGCGGGTATAAAATGCCAATCATGAACATCAACAAGGTCAACCCGCTTGCTTACTTGATAGAAAATGCTTGCTGCTGCACGTTCCACCTCCTGATTTAAAGTTAAAACCCAAGTTAAAATGCCAACATGCGTCCGAACTGGGTTCGCAACTCTAAATATTTTAACGCCATTAGGCTCTTCCACTGCTCCAGTTAAAAAATCATGATAAGTAACCACATAGGTATCGACTCTATTCTTAACTAGTTCAGTGGCCAATAAATGCACATAATCCGCTAGTTTCCCTACAACTCTAGGCGGATACTCCCAAGAGAAAAGGATAATGCGCATTAGAGTTCACTATGTAAAAAGCGAACAGACCTTAATTATTCCCCGAGCATTAAGATAATATCGCTTCTTTCCCTCGGCATCAACGAAGCTTTCAGCGAATCCTTCAGACTTATACTGATCAAGTATATTTTCAATTTCCGCCTGATCTCTCTGCAGAATCCAAGCGACTTCCTCGCCTCTTCGAGCTAAATCCGCTGCAGTAGCACACAAATTATGTAGCGTCTGCAAAACCTTTTCTGGAAACGGGAGTTCCTCCCTCATGTTAAATACACCTTAACTATTAATTAACATATTGCCTTTGCTTATAAATACATACAATTGCCGATTTAAAAGAGACTTGTTGCATCCTGCTCTTGCCGACTTAATTTCCGAAAACGCTTCTTCACCAGATTGATGATTGCATTTCGAAGTTTTTCGCCTTTCAAATCTGAAGCGCTAACCACTTTTAGCTGTTCCGCCAAGACTTTATCCTTTAATGAATATTCCATCCAATCACTGAAGTCTCCTCTCTTACTGTGAAAT
>JAOAIV010000064.1 GCA_026414525.1 Candidatus Bathyarchaeota archaeon
CATTATTAAGAGAGAGCCGCAGCTATACCCAAGTTTCTGCAATGAATTTCTAATAGGCGCCTAATAGAGGTTCATTGCAGAAACCTAGAGAGGGCAGGTCAGCCGCGCGCTAGCGAACCGGCAAAGTCATTGCTGCAGGAAACGTTTTCTAAACAGAAGCACTTTAAGCGTCTATCTTTTTCCTAAAAATTTTTATATATGATGGTTTTTGCATATGCATATACTATTGGAACATGGTGTTGTAATGGAACCAAGCAAGAAACCGCTAAATGTCCTCATTAAACAGTTGCATGGAAATATTGAGGTTGTTCTTAAGAACGGCTGTGAATACAAGGGGAAGATGATTAAGTGCGATGGGCACATGAATATACTCTTGGAGGGAGCAACAGAAAGCAAGGACGACCAACCACTTACAAACTATGGAAACGTCCTGCTACGCGGCAATAATATTCTCTATATAGTGTTAGACGCTACTAAGCACTAAAGCTCCAGCATCCTGTTTTGCAATCAACTGCGTCTTCATTTTACGTCCCGTTTTTGGTTTAACCGGGATTGAAACAGTGACGACTGTTCCTTTCTTTAACGCGCTCTTAACACGGATTTTCCCGCCATGCGCCTCAACTATGCGCCTACAAATGGGCAAGCCGAAACCCATCCCCCTAGCTTTTGTTGTGAACAAGGGAACTCCGCCTTCGAGTTTGCTTAAAGTTTCCTTTGACATACCTGAGCCGGTATCTTTGAAGATTATTTCCAATTTTCCGTTAACTTTTCTGCTTTTCACCGTCAACGTCCCCCCATTAGGCATAGCGTCAACGGCGTTTTGGATTATTCGGGCAAACACTTCACACATTTTTTCCTTGTCAACTTTGAACTTTAGCCTCGCACTCGTAGCATCTACAACATGCATTTTCGCGGGAACTTCTATCAATGAAAGGGCGTCTTGCAAAATTATTTTTGGATTAGTTTCTGTGCATTCCAGTTTTAAGTCCCGTGAGTACTCCAGCAAGTCATTTATGATCTTGTTTGAGTAGCGTATGGCTTTTTCAATAGCTTCCAGCATCTCTTTACCTTTAGCGCCCAATTCCGCACTGTACTTGGTTTTTAAATAATATGATGCACCCATTATGCTCGTCAGCGGGTTACGCAGATCATGGCCAACCATCGCAGCCAATTCGCCTATGGCGGCAAGACGTTCAGTCTTGAGTAGCCTGGCTTGCGCTTCTCGCAGCTGCCCTGTTCTCGCTGCAACAAGATGCTCCAGTTTTTCTGAATATTCTCTCAACTTGCTTTGCAACTGCTTCTTTTCAGTGATGTCAACAACCAACTCTAAAGCAGCTATCACGTTGCCTTTCTCATCCTTGATTGGGGTAGCAATAAGCTCCGCCCACTTGGGTTTTCCATCTATCCCCGTAAAAGCATACTCATGCCTATCTAGGATTACGCCTTCCTCAAAAATTTTTCTTACTCCACAATCAGGGCACACAGCGGTTAAGTGGTTGAACGTGGAATAACAGATTTTTCCTTCGCAGCCAGGATTGTATTGACGCAGATACTTGTTGACCCATAATATACGATAGTCCCTACTGATGATGCCCAATCCTGCGCCAACGTTCTCCGTAACCGCTTCAAGTAAATCGCGCTCCCGCTTGACGGCCTCCTCCATTTTCTTGCGGTCGGTAATGTCTCGTGCGATACTCAAAACAGCCTGCTTTCCCTGATAGGTGATAAGACTGGAGCTGATTTCTACAGGAATTATTTTGCCATCTTTGGTTCGATGTGTTGTCTCAAAAACTTTTATGTGATCAGCAGGCATGGATCTGATCAACGCGAGAATCTGCGCCTCAGATAAGCTGGTGTCAATGTCCGCTGGGCCCATGCGGAGTAACTCGTCTCTCGAATATCCAAGAACTCTGACAGCGGCATCATTCACATCAATAAATTTGCCGTCGAGACCAATGACCCAAACAGTATCATTCATTTTGTTAATTAACTCACGGTATTTTTCTTCGCTCTCCCTGATTTGCTTAACTTTCTCATTCACGAGTTCCTCCATTCTCTCGGCATATTCCTTCAGGCGTCGCAGGTTTTCTTTTCTGCGAGTTATATCGCGTAATATGACGACATCCGCTGGTTGCCCAGCATAAGTAATCTTTTTCGCCTTCAATTCAAAATACCGCGTTTTGCCCTCCATATCTATTAAGCTAATCTCGTAAGGCTCAACATGCAAGCCCTGCATTCTCTTTCTAAGATTTTCTAACAAAAGCGCTTTTGTCTCTGGTGTAAAAATATTCAGTTCTGTGAAGTTTATTCCGATAAGCGCGTTCTTACTTACACCAGTCAAGTTTACTATGGCGTCATTTACCGCTAAAAAGTTTCCTTTTTCATCAACGATAACCGTTGGATCAATAAGAAAGTTTAGAAGCTCCATGAAGCTACTGCCATTTTTTCCAGAGCAAAGATGTGGCATGCTTTCCCCAGCGGTAGATTGGATCGGTTTCTTAAATTTCACGCGTGAAACACTACGCAGCAATAATTACAAGTAGACAATAAAGCATTATGAATTAGCCATATAGATTCAAGGTCTTCTCGATTTATGATGAAACGCCAGTTGCTTGCTTATTTCCGCAAAATAAGAAAAAGAGTTTATAGTTTCTTGTAAATCACGTCTTTTTCACGTGCATGCTGCGCCATCTTTAAGCCTATACTCTGCCCTGCCTCGGCTCTTTGAATGTTTTTATGCTCAATTTGCATAGACTCAACCACTTGTTCAAAATCAGTGGATGGGCCCTTAACGAGAATACGGTCGCCTACCGCTAAAGGTGCAGTTAACTCAACTACGGCAACGCTAATTTTAGAGAAAAAATGAGTTACACGGCCAACTTCGATAACCCTTTCTTCAATCAAATTATTCGCCTCTCACTAACCATATAAGGTGCTAAGCGCATAAAAAACTTGTTTAAATTGCATGAATCCGCAATCTTTGGTGTGGTTTCTGCAAACATTCCTTAACATGACAGAAACAAGAGCACAGAAAACAATGTATAAAAAAAGAAAAAGCTACTATATGCCACAAGCGGCGACCTTAGCTAAAAGATTGGGATACAAAAGCAAGTTTCATCATGATAAAGGCGTAGGGATAAATTAAGGGCAAAAGTTATTACAGCCCAACTTATAGAACGGCACGTAAGAAGGAGGCGCAAATGTGCCCGTTGTATTCATAATCGGAACTGCGGGTTCAGGTAAATCACTGTTTACAGCAGCCTTCAGCGATTGGCTAAAAATGTCAAAACAAGACGTTGCCGTCGTCAATTTGGATCCAGGCGCGTTAACTCTGCCTTATTCGCCTGAGGTTGACGTGAGGGATTACGTGGATGTCGGCGCCTTAATGGAAAATTATTGTTTAGGACCTAATGGCGCTTTAATAACGGCTGCAGACCTTATAGCCGACGAAATCGAAAGCATCACAAAAGAGGTTGAGGATTTAAAAGCGGACATTGTTCTGGTGGACACGCCGGGGCAAATGGAGCTTTTCGCCTTCAGAGCAAGCGGCCCCTACATCGTGAACGAGCTGACAAAAGAACCTAAAGCTTTGGTTTACTTGTTCGACGCTGTTTTCTCGGTTAACCCGCTTAATTACGTTTCCAACATGTTTCTCTCAGCAGCAGTGTATAACCGCTTTTTCCAGCCGCAGCTGCATTTACTTTCTAAATGTGATTTACTTCCGAAAAATGAGGTAGATAAAATCATTGACTGGTCAGCAAATCCGAAAGCATTAGAGTATGCAATCGAGCAAAAGCTTGAGGACATGAAGCGCCTCTTCAGCCGTAATATGATGCGAGCAATTACGCAGCTTGGATTAAAATTCACGCTGATGCCAGTTTCCGCCAAAACAAACGAGGGGTTTATAAACTTCAACATGGCCTTGGAGCGGATACTTGCCGGCGGAGATAAATACACATACTAACCTCGCTTTGCAATCGCACTCCAATACTAGTCGCTCAATAAAACCCAGCTTGCGGCAAATGCACCACGCTTCGCTTTAAACGGATTTTCTGCACCAGCGATTATTATGACATCGTTGCTTTCGGGCTTAAGCATTTGAAGAATTTTTCTTGCGGCATCTGGAAAATCTTTCGCTATGTTGTCGCTTACTGATTCTATGGCTAAATGGCCGTTTTTGCAAACGATTACAAGCGCGCGCTTTGCACCGCCCATTATAGCAGCGTCTCGCTGCTCTATACCTGACTTTACCTTATGGCCCCTATCCTTGACTAAAAAGGCATAATTGTATTCAGAAGTCGTTAACGGCGTTCTCTCAATCTCAACCCTTACAGGAAAAACTTCTTCAAGCGCCTTCCAGACGCTTAGCCCCTTCTCTGTAAGCTTACAGCCTTCTCTTGAAGTTACAATTAACCCGGCATCTTTAAGGCGGCTTATTATCGTCCGGATCGCACCATCACCCACGTTTAATTTCTCAGCCAGCTTATTGCGGCCAACCGGCCTCGTAGCCAAAAGCTCCAAGGCCGCGAAAATGTGAAACATGGAAAAGGTGGTTGATGGGCCTGGACCTTTAGGGCTAGCAAGGTTTTCAATAAAACTTTTCAGTTGCGAAAACATAAGCGCCACACCCACTTATTTAAGCGGCTGATTATTAATAATTTTTGAGTAGGCTGAAAAATCGCGAAACGTAACCGCCGATAATACCTAACTTATTTAGCAGCAAGCTTCGGAGCAAGCTTGTCGACGGCATCTTTAATTTTACTCCATTCTTGGAGATTTCTAACGCTAAACTTGTTTTTTCTTTTCCAAGTATCGTTCTTTTTAACCCAAAGGTATACTCCGACGGAACGCTTTCCATACGACTCATAGAGCACTATAGCTTCCCACCATTTCTCGCTCTTAAAAATTGTAACGTAATCAATAACCTTGTACACTTCAGAAATGGGAAGTTTCTCCTCAGATTTTTCACTTGATTCACTCATCTGCGATTGCACCTTGATACTTAGAATATGCTTACAACCATTTAAGCGTATGCTGCTCCGATGAATAAAATAGCAGCGTGTTCAAGGCTTATCTTTCATTAAGCGCTTTTCATACCTTTTTATTTTATGCTTATAGGCTATTACTGAAATTTCGACAAGTGCACCGGGTATAAGCTCGATTCCTATTGTGGTTCGTGCTGGCGGCTCTTTGCTGAAGTATTTTGTGTATTCGCTGTTGAATTCGCTGAAAAGCGACATAGATGAAAGATAAACAGTAACATGCACTATATCGCTTAAGTCATATCCTGCAGCGTTTAGTATCGCTTTAATGTTCTGCATAACTTGTGCAGTCTGCGCCTTAATGTCGCCACTGATTATTTTGCCCTCTTGTGGGTCTATGGCTAATTGGCCTGAAACAAATAGAAAATTGCCAGCATTTATTGCTTGGCTGTAGGGGCCTACAGGCCTAGGCGCAAACTCGGTTTGAATAATCTTCTTCATAGTCAAGCACTCCAAAGTTTCTTTAGCGTAGCGGATTAAAAGAGCTTTTGAATCCAGCCAGAAAGGTCACCCGGCGGCTTGTTTGCTTTTACTTGAAAATGTAGAAAGCCTTTTAAGAAAAAGGGTAGGTTATTAAAACGCTCAATTGTAGATTTAACGAAGTGTTCCTATGAGGCGAAAAGGAAAATACTTGTTTACTTCCGAATCAGTAGGTGAGGGACACCCGGATAAAGTCGCTGACCAAATTTCGGACAGTGTTCTGGACGCGATCATAGCTAAAGACACAAAAGCAAGAGTCGACTGTGAAACGCTGGTGATGCAAGGAAACGTGATCGTTACCGGACAAATCACCACATCATGCTACGTGCCCATACCAAAAATTGTTAGAAATACTCTGAAAGAAATCGGCTTTGACAATCCAAAAGATGGACTAGACTGGCAGACCTGCGGCATATTAGTTTCAGTAGAGGAACAATCTCCGGACATTGCGCGAGGCGTGAACGAAACTGAGGGACATGAGCAGGGCGCTGGAGACCAAGGAATGATGTTTGGATATGCCACGAACCAGACGAAAGAGCTAATGCCAATGCCGATAATGCTTGCGCATAAGCTTGTTAAAAGATTGGCGGATTGTAGAAAACAGAAAATTCTCTCATATCTGCGTCCGGACTGCAAATCTCAGGTTACAGTGGAATATTGCGATGGAAAACCCAGTAAAGTGCATACCGTGGTCATCGCTGCGCAGCATACAGAGGAAGTTGACGAAGCGAAAGTGAGAGAAGACGTAATTGATCAAGTAGTTAAGGAAATCATCCCCGCTGAAATGTTGACTTCAGAAACAAAATACATCGTTAACGGCACAGGGCGATTTGTGATCGGTGGAACCTTAGCAGATTCAGGGTTGACAGGACGGAAAATAATCGTGGACACCTACGGCGGCTTTGGAAGCCACGGCGGCGGCTGCTTCTCAGGCAAAGACCCTTCGAAAGTAGACAGGTCAGGCAGTTACATGGCGAGATACATCGCCAAAAACATAGTTGCCGCTGGCCTAGCAGACGAGTGCGAAGTTCAAATAGCCTACGCCATCGGCATAGCACAACCTGTATCCGTGTTCGTAAACACATGCGGCACTGGAAAACTTCCAGACGACGAGATTCTAGCATTGGTAAAGAAGCACTTTGACATGCGCCCTAAAGCTATTATAGAGCAGCTGCGTTTGCTGAGACCAATATATCGAAAAACTGCTGTTTTCGGGCATTTCGGAAGAGACGACCCAGACTTCACATGGGAACACACAGACAAAGCAGAAGAACTGCGGAAAGCGCGAGAGCATTAAACGAAATCGCCCTCATATTTCCTTATTTATATTTTGCAAATCCAACGCAAAAATCAAAGTGCGCAAAAAGGAAATTGCTTTATTGAATTCTCCTTTCTCCATACTTTTTAATTAAAAATGTGCTAAAAGCTGATAAACCCCATTTTTCTTTACGTTCCTTCATAAGAAGGGATCTGTAATAGGCTGCGGTGTATTCAGCGCAATAAACTTCAAAGGCGAAGCTGTCCTCCCGTATATTTATTGGGGACTCCGCGCCCAAAATCACCGTGGGCACCAGTCGCATGGCTTTCTCACTTATGATAATGGGCAAGTTCACATATACAAGAAACTTGGGTTAGTACCTAAATTACACACAAACAAGATTCAAGGGGGGCTCAAGCGTCTACCGGGCCATGTTGGGCTAGGGAATGTGCGATATACTACATGAGGAAAA
>JAOAIV010000065.1 GCA_026414525.1 Candidatus Bathyarchaeota archaeon
TTTTTACTATTAGATTAGTTGAATCTTTAAATCCCTTTATCAATACTTCTCGTTTACTAGCGAATATGGTGCGGGGGGTGGGATTTGAACCCACGAACCCCTGCGGGATAGGCTCCTGAAGCCTACGCCTTTGGCCAGGCTCGGCGACCCCCGCGTTTGATTGACCTTTTTGGTGATTGTTCAAAATAACTATTACTGAATAAATATGTTGCCGCTTTATAATTCAGGAGGCGCCTGTCCGCCCTGTGCTTAACTAATTGGGTGTTGTAGTTTTGGTTATTTTTCTCTTTTTAACGGCAATATATGCAAAAAGTTAAATTGTGTCAGCGAGGAAATATGCTTTACCAAAAAAGTGATTGATGATGAATAAGAACGCAGTATCAAAGCTTTTGGTTGTAGGTGTAGTTGTTATCGTTGTGGTCGCAGCTGGTGTGGCAGCATATTGGTTGCTAGCTAACCCTGGTGGTACTGGAGGTCAAACTGGTAGTGAAGAAACAGGCGGAGAAACAGCCCCGAACGTTGCGAGTGCAAATAGCCTGCAGTTTGATGTGATAGCTACCATTAACGGAGTTCAAGAGCAGTATAGATTCATCGCTAAAAACATAGGTACCTCAAACTTGATGATACGTGTAGATCAGACTGATCCACAAGGTAACGCCTTCAAATACATAATTAACTCTGCCGAACAAAAAGTGTGGGTTTATTATAACGGCGATTGGATGGATATGTCTGCTCAATTCTCTACATACTGGGACCAATGGAAACCAGCATTTGATGGTTACAGAAGCAGTCTTGAAGGCTGGTCTGGAACAGGCGATTATGAATACACAGCCAATGGCAATACATTCAAAATCACCAATATAATTGTCAATCCAACACTTGCAGATTCCTTATTCCAACCTGGGGGTCACTAAGCAAACACTCAACACCTCTTTTTTTTATTTCGTAACTACCCGGCGAGCCTAAAGAGGCAAACTGCGCTTACAAGATTTTGTTATATGGCTCTCTCATCTGATTTGCTCGTAGAAAAAGCTTTTTTAGTTCTTCATCACTTGCGCCGCGGCGCATGGGCGTCAAAACATCAACTAGCTTGTCATTTCGCATAAGGCAAGTTTTCAGTTTGCCATCGCTTGTAACTCGGAGCCTTGTGCAATGAGCGCAGAACTCGCCGTTCTCAGTAGGATGAACCACTTCAACCGTTACATCGGGTAAATAGTAAATGTGGCGGTTATTCATGAACTTTCTGGTTTCCACTTTCACCGCTTTCTGCCGCAATACTTCCTCATGTGTATCCAAAAGGTTATGATAAATAGCGAAGTATGAGCCGTCAACGTTGACTGGATCAAGCTCAATAAGTTGCAGTATGGTGCCTGTTTGCCTTGCAAAATCCATCATTTCTGGCACATCGGCGTCATTGATGTCATTTAAGATGACCATGTTAAGTTTTACCGGATGGAATCCCGCTTCAACCGCTGCTTTGACGCCGTCTATCACGTTTTCTATCCGGCCTTCAGTAAGCTTATGATAAACTTCGCTGTTTAAAGTTGGCAAACTAATATTCACGCGCTTTAGGCCACAGGCTCGAAGTTCTCGTGCCTGAGCGCCAAGCATACTTCCATTTGTTGTCATCGACAGATCTTTTACGCCGGGTATCGCGGCTATACCTTTGACTATTTCGCATAGGTCCCGGCGCATTAGCGGCTCGCCTCCTGTAAGCTTAATTCGGTTTATGCCTAGCTCCACAGCGATTCTGGCTATACGCACGATTTCTTCAACGGTCATTTCTTCAGAAGCAGTGTGTGTGTTGCATTCTTCGCCTTCTCTGTGGCAGTAATCACAGCGCAAGTTGCATCTACGCGTTATGGCTATCCTGAGGTTAAGCAGAGGTCTGCCATACTGGTCTACTAAGGTCATCGTTATTCCCGCGCATGCCTAACGATGTGAGGCGCTTCGGGCAAAATAAGCTTTTCGACTGAAGTTTGCACAGCGTCAGGGGAACCTGGGATACAAAACAGCACTTTGCCCTTAGCGACGCCCGCAACTGCGCGGGACATAACAGCCGCCGATCCAATCTTCTCATAGCTTAACAGCCTGAAAATCTCGCCGAATCCAGGAAGCATCTTCTCAAAATAAGGCGAAACTGTTTCGATGGTAACATCTTTAGGCGCGATTCCCGTGCCTCCACAGAATATTGCCGCATCCACTTCTATGGAGCATAAAACGCTTTCGACAGCTTCTTTGATCATATGCACATCATCAGCTATTATCTTCTTAATCAGAACGTTATGACCTGCTTTCGTCAACAAAGCTACTATTGTATCGCCAGAAGCATCACTTGCCTCAACCCCTTTCTGTAATTGCTGATGCCGTGACGAGCTACAAACGAAAACTGCAAAATTAAGTTGCCTAGGCGCTGAGGCCTTATGCTGTTTTGTGCTCTCGCTCATGCTACTACACCTGCTTCAACTTCCTAACTACATGAATATTCTCTATTGCCGTGTTCGGATACTGCCCAGCTGCGTCCTTTTCATACTGCTTTATCATATCCCATATTGTAAGTAATGCAGCTGAAACAGCTGTAAGTGCTTCCATTTCGACGCCTGTCTGCGCTTTAGTTTTCACGGTTGCTGTAACTTCCACGGTGTTCTCATTGATGATCTGAGCTTTAATTTCCACGTTTGTTAAAGGTAGCGGATGGCAAAGGGGCACCAGTTCGCTTGTCTTTTTAGCCGCAAGAATACCTGCAATTTTTGCTGTGTACAGTGGATCGCCCTTGGCTGTTTTTCCCTCTTTTATCAAATTCACGGTTTCTGTTTTAAGTTTGATCGTTCCCTTTGCGGTTGCTTCACGCTGAATCTCCGCTTTTCCTGAAACATCAACCATAGCCAAAGTTTTTCCTCCATCAGCGAAAATTAGCTTTCGCGGCTTATTTATTCTGTTCCCAGGTTTCTATTAGATTTCTCACCGCCTTGGCTTTAGGCGAGTTTTCATCGAGTTTGTAAATACGAATTCTTCCATAGCTTTTTTGCGTTAATATGCCCTCTGCCTCAAGCAGTTTTAAATGCGCGCTTGTGGAAGCGTAATTTAGGTTTAATCTGCGTGCTATGCCCGAAACATTGAGTGCTCCCACTTGTGCGATTAGCTTGATTATTTTTATGCGTGGTTTTGATGATAGAACTTCCTCTAATTCCATGTCGCCTCACGCTTATCTCCTTTCCATTGAAGCACTTAATTCCTTCTCTAACTCATAAGCAGAAATAGCTGGTAGTGATAGCCGCGTGGCTCTCCCCCGAGTGCTGGTTGCTGTAACCTCAGTTTTCAGTATGCCCAATGCAGAGAGAAATTGTGCATATTTCCAGAGTTGCGTATGACTATGAGGTTGTTCACCAAATTCTTCACATACTACCGCGTACATCTGCTCTATTTCTGAGAGCGTTGCGTAGGCATTTTTATTTTCTTTAAAAAATCTGGCGATGCCAAGCAAAAAAAGCTTCTCATGAAGCCTCAGAGACGCTAATTCGCTCTTTCGTGCAGTTGGAATTATGCTTGAAACCGCTTTTCTAACGCATTCAGGCGTAACTGACTCCAGTTTTTCGGCGTCAGCGTATTTTCCCGCACGCCATAACAATTCTATGGCAAAACGAGCGTTGCCACTTTCCGAAGCACCTAAATCTGCAATAAGGTTTATGACGTCTTCTGAAACTGCTAATGGCGCAAAAGCCATAGTCACTCTTTCATTTAAAATATCAATGAGCTGACTTTTTTGATATTTCTCTAGCTTAATCACGTTGTGCTGCATTGTGCTTCTTGCACTTGCGTCTATCTTCTCTGTAATCTTCAAATCACGCATAATGAATATCAGTGATATCCTCTGCTGTTCAATTGCTCTTAGTTCTTGGAGCCTTGTCAGTTTGTAAACTGTTTCCGAGCCTTCGTGCTCAATTATCGCATCAAACTCATCCAACGTCAAGATGAGGTAAGCGTTTTCCTCCTCAAGGATCTGTAGCAACACTTTTAGTAGCTCCTCTGCAGAGTAACCGCGCTTTGGGAAAGTTGGCTGAAAAGTGGCAAGGACATGCTGCATCACAAGGAAGAATTTACCGCGGTATTCACGACAGTTTACATGAACATAGTGAAGGTTTATCCTCTGCCTTTTTGCTTCCGATGTAATGTCCGTTCCAAAACGCTGAGCAAGCGCCGTTTTTCCTGTGCCCACATCGCCTGTTATGATAATCCTTTGACTCATTTTTCCTGGAAATTGAATCAAGTAATTAAAAAATTCCATCAATAAATAATATTCTTTTTCTCGATGCGGTAAATGGCGGGGAACATAATTAATGTCAAGTTTTGTTTCGTCTTTGAATACACTTTGGTGTGATGCCACTTAAATTTAACCTCTATCCATGTTTGAATTAGAGTCTTTTATTTGCTACCTAATCATTATTTTTGGAACAAAAGACTAATAAATGCATATTGCAAATCGTATTTGCGATACAAAAAATGATACCTAAATACTTCTTCCTAACGAAGGGTGTAGGCAAGCATAAAGAGCAACTGCAAAGCTTCGAGTTAGCTCTAAGAAACGCTGGCATACACCACTGCAACCTAGTTAACGTTTCCAGCATTGTTCCGCCAGGATGTCAGATGATCCCACGCGAGCAAGGTTTAAAGATGGTGCAACCTGGCGAAATTACATTCGTGGTTTTAGCCAGAAACGCTACTAATGAGCCGCATAGGCTGGTGGCTTCATCCATCGGTGTAGCTATTCCCTCCGGCAAAAACCAGTATGGTTATTTATCTGAGCATCACTCTTTTGGGCAGACAGACGAGGTAGCTGGTGACTACGCAGAAGACTTGGCCGCAACAATGCTTGCTACTACTATGGGCATCGCCTTCGATCCTGAAACAGCCTGGGATGAAAGGAAAAAGCTGTTCAAAACCAGTGGGCTGATAATCAAAACAACAAATATAACTCAGTCAGCAACTGGCGATAAAAATGGCTTGTGGACTACAACAGTTGCCGCGGCTGTATTTGTTCCTGGGAAGAACCATAAGCTTCTTGAAGGAAAAAAGAAAGCTGCTGCTCCAACCTCAGTTTGATTCTTGGCCAGCTCTATTTTTGGCTAATCTCTCAATCGACTTTTTTACGGCAAGTTAGATTTGTGTTTCAATACAGATAAATTGGCGGATCAGAATAACTGATCGGTAAGGGAGTGCCGATTTAATGAAATTTACAGGAAGAACTACAACTGCCATAATTCCCTTCGCGCCCAATAAAATTCTTCTAATTAAAAGGCGAACAGTGCCGTTTAAAGGATTTTGGGCATTGCCTGGCGGCCGAGTTGATCCAGGAGAAACCGTTGAGCAAGCCATATTACGCGAAGTTAAAGAAGAAACAGGATTTGACGTGGAAATAGTGAAAAAAATTGGCGATTACCATGAACAAGGTATACAGGGTGGCATAGAATACGACTACTACCCCACGTGCTTCCTAGTTAATGTTGTAGGCGGAGAAATCAAAAAGCAAGACAGCGAAATTGAAGAAATCCAGCTTTTTAGTTTAAGCGACTTACCTCAACCTTTAGCGTTTGAACATTCTCAAATGATCAAGGATTATCTCTTACTCGCTTATGAAACTTGAAGGCAAATGATATTAACGTTTTATGCTAACCATTAGCGGTGGTGACAAAGCGCTTTGAAACCGAAATTGCCCACACCGTTAATAATCATAAACTTCAAAACCTATATCGAAGCAACTGGGCGAAGGGCTGTTGAACTTGCTAAAAAAGCTGAAAAGGTAAGCAAAGAGACCGGTATCTTCATCGCCGTTGCCCCCCAGTTTGCTGATATCTCCAGTGTTGCGGAAGCTGTTGAAATTCCTGTTTTTTCTCAGCATCTGGATCCAATAAGGCCGGGAAGCTACACAGGGCACGTGCTTGCGGAATCAATTAAAGAAGCAGGCGCTATTGGAACGCTGATCAACCATTCTGAAAGGCGACTCAAGTTAGCTGACATCGATGATGTTATCAAGTTAACGCGGGAGCAAGAGCTCATTTCCTGTGTTTGTGTTAACAATCCTAGCGTGAGTGGTGCAGCCGCTGCCTTAAAACCTGATATAGTATCCATTGAACCGCCGGAACTTATAGGTACCGGCATAGCTGTCTCAAGAGCGCAGCCTGAAGTTGTCACAACAACAGTCAAGCTTGTCCGCAGCATTAACTCAGACGTTACTATTCTCTGCGGCGCGGGGATAAGTCATGGTGAAGATGTTGCAACAGCAATAAGGCTTGGCGCCCAAGGTGTACTTGTTGCAAGCGCAGTTGTAAAGGCGAAAGATCCTTATAGTATACTACGCGAATTTGCAGACGCCGCATAGCACTAAGTGTGTGAGTCGACGTGAAAGTTGAAGCAGAATGTGCTTCTTGTCTACTTGCAAGGGCAACCGTGGAAGTCTACGAAGCCACAACGAACCCTGCCCTGCGTTTCAGAGCGATACAAGAAGTTGTAAAGTTGTTGAATAAGGAATTTCGGCCGGCTGTTATCCCAGCAGATATTGGCACGAAACGGGATCGTTTGATAAAGCGATTAACTGGTAATAGTGATCCTTACAAGCGAAGCAAAAAAATGAGCAATGAAAAAGCCATGAAGCTTCTGCCTTACGCACAAAAAATTGTGGAAGCTGGCTATACGCAGCAAGAGCGGTTTAAGAAAGCGTGTCTATGCGCCATAGTAGGCAACATAATGGAATTTGATATTCCAGGCCACAAGTTTTCCTTCAAAACGCTGACTAAGAGCTTTAGAGAAGCCGCAAAAGACTTGGTAATAAATGATCTTGACAAGGCTTATGATTTGGTTAAAAAAGCAAATAGTGTTCTTTACTTGGCGGATAACGCTGGCGAAATCGTTTTTGATAAGCTGCTAGTCGAGCAACTGAAAAACATGGGCTTAAAGGTAACATATGTTGTCAAGGGCGGACCAGTAATAAATGATGCAACATTGGAGGATGTAGTATTTTCAGGTATGGACAAGATAGCAGATACAATATTAACCACGGGTACCGACGCCGTAGGTTTGCTGAAGAATGAAGTTTCACCTGAATTCCTGAAAGTCTATGATGCAGCCGAACTTGTTTTCGCGAAGGGCATGGGCTACGCTGAAACCCTAACGGAGTACAAGTTTACAAAGCCGCATTTGCTCTTGTTTAGGACTAAATGTAATCCAGTAGCAAACTATTTCTG
>JAOAIV010000066.1 GCA_026414525.1 Candidatus Bathyarchaeota archaeon
GAAAACAAAAGCCGCATGGTCTCAACAATCGAGATAACGCTAACCAAAGAGTAAGCGTTGCGGTGCAAAGAAGAACGCTAGTTAGCCTCTCCACTTTCTTTTATTTTTTATAAGCTCTTTATATGATCTGATTCCAGCATTATTTTGCGCTTGTTGTTGCGTATCATTTTGGTGGGGCGCTTGACTTCTCGTTTTCTTTTAGGTAGACTTCCACTTTCTTGACGATTTTACTGAAGGCTTTGGCTACTGGCGAGTCTGCATGTTCAACCACGAATAGGGCGCCCTTATCCGAGTCCATGCTCACCCTAGGGTCTAGCGGGATGCTGCCGAGAAACGGGACGCCTGCTTCTTCCGCCAATTTCTTTCCGCCGCCTGACTGGAAGATATCTATTTTTTCGCCGCATTTTGGACAGACGAAGCCACTCATGTTTTCCACTATGCCTATTATCGGTAAGCGCAACCGCCGCGCAAACGTTATCGCCTTATTAACGACAGCGCGCGACAGCTCTGAAGGCATCGTCACGATTATGACACCATTGATGTCTGGCAGAAGCTGCGCGATACTCAGCGGCTCATCGCCGGTTCCAGGCGGCAAATCGATGAAGAGAACATCTAATTCTCCCCAGACAATATCTGATAGTAGCTGGCGTATCGCCGTCATCTTTAGTGGCCCACGCCAGATCGTTGGCGTGTGTTCTTCGGATAGGAAAAAGTCTATTGAGATGACCTTCATTCCTAACGGGCCTTTAACTGGGAAAGCGCCTGGAGGTCCTACTCTCGCTTGCTGCCCAGCCAAGCCTAATAGCCTCGGCACGCTGGGGCCATGCAAGTCAGCGTCTAATATGCCTACTTGCTTTCCAAGCATGGCAAACGCTGCGGCAAGATTCACGGTTATTGTGCTTTTGCCTACGCCTCCTTTGCCGCTTATCACGGCGATTTTATGCTTAATCTGTTTCATTCGGTATCTGAGAAGTTCCTGCTGCTCCCGCATTCGGTTCATAAAGGTTTCAGTCAGATCTGAATTTTCTGCTTCGTTCATAAAAAAGCCCCTTTTTTGCGTCTTAAAGTTTGAATTGTTAGGTGCACTAAATAGTTTGTGGTTTGAGGAATGTTAATTCATGGCTAAAATTCAAGAGTTGCTGCTGAAGAAAAGGCTTATTCTCGATAAATATTCCGAATTCATAAGTGTTTTAATGTTTTATAGTGCAAGTATTAAATTGCAAGGTGAAGTTGCATGAGCGAACAAATCCTCAAAGCTTGCAAAGAATTAATTGACGACGCAAAATTAGGTTGCGCCGACCTCGTTTTTAAGGACCTGTGCCTTGAAGTTTTGTCCAGAGCACGCCATGTTCTCTCTGACAAGCAATTTAGCCAGCTTGTTGCGTATGCCGCAGATAAAATGAAAGAGAAAATCCCGTTTGAAGTCCAAGCGGAATTAACAATTCAAAGATAAAATCTACGCTAAATTAACTTTTCACTACAAGTTGCTTTGCAGGGCTTGAAAGTCAGTGCAAACTTCACCTTGCTCCCGCTTTCCCCATTTGCTAAGGAAATGCCTTTACAGTTTATAGCCGATTTTTCTTAGGAACGCTTTCCTTTCTTTAATATGCTCATCTTCTTCTATGCCTCTGCTTTTTTCTCCGTCAACCACACCTATTATCCCCCTGCCCTGGGTTGTTTCCGCGATTATTACTTCCAGCGGGTTTGCGGTGGCAGCTAAAATTGTGCATACTTCCGGCGCCTTTTTGACTTTGTCTAAGACATTTATGGGATACGCGTTCTTGAGGTAGATTACAAAGCTGTGGCCGCATGCAATTTCGAAAGCTTTTTCCGCTGCTAACCGCCGTAGCTCCTCATCGTTTCCCTCGTGACGCACAAGACATTGGCCTGAGGCCTCGCAGAAACCTATTCCAAATTTGATGTCTGGCACAGAGTTAACTAGTGCTTCATAGAGGTCTTCAACGGTTTTTATGAAGTGCGCTATGCCCAAGATGATGTTGCAGTTTTTTGGCGGAGTAATCTTTACCGTTTTAAATTCAACCATCTCGTAACCTCCAAAAGTGAAGTATGCACAATTGAAGTATAGCATTTTCTATTTACCAATAAATTTCGCGCACAGCATAGCGATTTTCATTTTCTTTGTATACGTTAATTTTTAAGCGGCAGAATCCCTGTTTGTGATGACAAGTTTTATATTGCTCCTTGCGGTGCATAAGCTCATCGTGCAAGAAGAAATTTTTGCGCGTGAATCAAGAAAATAGGAGTTGAAGTAGTTAATGTCCGATAAAGAGATGCACAAGGCAGTTTGCTCTGAGTGTGGCCAGGAATGTGAAGTTCCATTCAAACCTGACCCGAACAGGCCTGTTTACTGCCGAGAGTGCTGGTCAAAGAAACGACCGCCAAAAAGGCGATACTAAGTTTTTACGCTTAACCTATAACGTTCATTCCATAATTTTTTCCATTTCCAATTTTTGTTGTCTCAACACTTTTTTGCAGACAAAACCTAAATATCAAAGAACCGCTCTATGCATTCAGACACCTTCGGGCCGGTAGTTCAGTTGGTATGAACGCCTGACTTGCACTCAGGAGGTCTGGGGTTCAAATCCCCACCGGTCCACTACCACGACAACTTAACCCGAAGATACTATTACGTTCTGCAGAAACCTAACCGCCCTTTTGAACCACCAAAAAATGTGAAGTGCTGTAAAGCCGATTTATTCCTTCATATTTGGCGCCTATTAGAGGTTCATTACAAAAACCTATAGAGGGCAGGTCAGCCGCGCTTCTTTCAGAAGTGTTTAAAGAGGCTATACATAAGTGGGCTTAAGCTGCGCCGAACATAGCCGCATCGCGACATTATGCGGGTGAATTGTGCGAAAGAGCTTGTTGAATATGGTTGGTTTTCCATTTGTTGCTCGTGATAATCAGTGCCTTGTTCTTGTAGAAGAACAGTTCGTTCCGTAGAGAGTATCAAGCCTCTCAGCATTTAAAAAAATCAGGCGATTAGCATGGTCAAGCGAGGCAAGAGCATCTTAGCTTCTTTTATTGGCCACTATCGCTTGTGCTATCTATTCTTTGATGCTTCATCTGGAACTGCTTCAAAAAGACTCAAGAATAGCTGAATTAAGCTGACTGAATATTGAACTTCAAAATCAATTGGCTGCTCAGCAGAAACCTATCTGGTCACCTCTCTTGGCGTTTCAGTAGAGCCGAGAAATGTTACTTATCCTCATCCGCACTTTACATTTGAAGGTGTAGTTTTCAATGTCAGCTACAGGACCGCATACAACTCGCGATTGGACATAGCTGCTTATTACAAGACTGGGCTTCAGCTTTCAACCTGTCAATTCCTTTGGGAAATCTGGAAAAATGGCAAGTGATACAAGTAAATAGGATAAATGCCACTTCTGACTGGCCAGGCAACTACACTATAACTCCCGTCTGGGATGACTTCTCATAGAAAAGCGAAAAACCATTAAAATCCATCTACAAAATCAGATAGAAAGCAGCTTCAGTGAATATACGTTAGGTTTTTGTTTTGGTTCTCCCTAATTTCCTTTAACGCTTCGTACTGCGCTTCCAAAAGAATCTTTAAGGCGTCAATGTTCCTTTTCACGTCTTCCAGCTCAGCAGTTTTCTGAAGAACTCCTGAATGCGCAAGTTGTTTATTGAGGTTGTCAACAGTTATCTGCAGCACCTTCGCTTTAAAAGCAAATATCTGCAGGATATAAAGCAAGCTTAGCTGAGATGACAAGCGCTCCAAGCGATCTAATTCCAGCGTCTTTCTCATAAAAGCCTTTATTCTCTGTTCCTCAGTTGTGCTTTCCAATTTAAGAAGTGCTTCATAGTCTGCTTCATATTTCTTCGCTGCTTCTTTGCTTTCCTCAAGAGCCTTCTGAATTCTCTTGGCACTTTTGTCCAGCATCTCTAAAACTTCATCCAACCCTCAACCCTCATCGCTGTTTCTCTAAGATTTCGAAGCTACCTTTTCAATGTTTCTCCACTTAACAATCCACTAAAACCAGTTATCAATAGACTGAACTTGATGGTAAATCAAGCCAAATAATTTCCCGCGCCCAAAATTTCTGGCAATATATGCGAAACCGAAGCTAATTTTGTTGTTATAAAATCTTAAAAAAGCAAGTGGTGCTATAAAGCGAAGCGTCGTTTCCTTATGCACTGCCTACTTTGAAGGACGATATAGCTCTTTCATCGATGGCAATAGTTCTGGAACATTAAATGCGATGTCAAGATAGGTAAGCATGCCCACAAGTTTGCCGTTTCTGGTAACAGGCAAATGCTTAATTTTCCATTCTCTCATCAGCTTGGCTGCCTCCTCCACAGTGGCGGTCTCTTCAATAGTCACCAGCGGATTAGTGTATATGGCTCTGGCGATAACTATACTTGGATCTAACCCTTGAGTTAGCATTCGCACTATAATATCATGCTCCGTTATTATGCCTGTAGGAATTCCGCTCTGCTCCACAATCACATGATCAACGTCGCAGCTAGCCATTGTTTTAACAATCTCCAGGACCGTCGACTCGTTCCTAAACACGTTAACCTTTGTAGACATTAAATCCTTCACTAAGAGTTTCCCTGTCATGTCACTCTTTTCTCCTAGTGCTATGACAGATGTCCTTGGCATTTATCTATCTTTTGTTTCTCTCATCCTTCTTTAGAATGCTCATAAACCGCAAATTGGCAGCGACATCGCGCAAAAGCTTCACAAAAACAAAAAGTTGAACAAAATAAAGGGGTGCGTAGCGATCTGACTCAATCACTTAGATTTTGTATCGCACGCTTATCGATTATTGAAGGCCTTACCCCACGATCTTTTCCCAGCTAGCGAAAAAGTCCAGCACTTCTTGGCATCCGTAAGTGCGCAGCCTCTGCCTCAGCTCAACCTTGTCTACCACTGCCTTCTGGAAGTCATATATCTGGCTAGCTTTGTCTGCAAGATACAAGATACCATCAATGCCTGTTCTACCTGCACGCACTGAAAGCGTTATCAACTCGCTTGGAGAAGGCACCTCGCGTGGATCGTCGCCTGGACCGAACACGTAAAAGCTAACGTAAACAGGCTTCTTAAGCAGCTTCTTGAAGGCTCTGCAAAGCATCTCCCAATACCATGGCGTCGCATAGCTCTTTGAAAACATCACAACGTTGAACGCGTCAGCATATGGCGCAAGAGCATCAAAATCAATGCCGAAGCGCTCGTAAGAGTTCACCGGATCAGGAAGCAAACCGATTACCAACTCGTTTTTTACGCGCTCCCTGATTTGGGCAATGTAGTCTGTGACTTCTTTTTTGCGCCACTCAAACCAGCTGAGACCACTTTTCTTCCACAACTCATTGCAGCGTGGGCAAGTGCAGTGTCCATGATCCGCAAAGTGTATGCTGTTCAACCAAACTCCTGGAGAACGCTTGGAAACGTCCTCAATGTAATCAAGTTGTTCCGCTCGGTGTTCCGGTTGCGTTGCGCAGAGAACGTCCCAGCGCAAGTTAAATTGGTCATTTGTTCTCCAAGCAGGGCCAAGTGGCGACTGAGAAATCCAGTCTGGATGGTTTCGTGCGGTAACGTTATCTCCGAAAATTGCTACGTTGCTGTACATGTCTGGCACTGGCGGCAACCGCCTTCCAACTTCTGGCTTTACACGGAACAAATGGAAGTCAAAGCCTTCAGCTTTTTTTGGCTCAAATACGTATGTGCCGAATTTCAAGTATTTCCACCTTTTTTGAGATGCAAAATGCTGGGCAACGTAATAAAGTTTTGCATAATTAGTTCCATTTCACATTTAAACCCTCACCTTAGCAAAGACTCTTAACCAATGCTTCGCCGTAACATAATGTTAGCCGATCAAATCAGCAAGCTAATTTTCAAACATTACAGTATATGTGCTGTAACATGACACTTCAGCATTTTTCGGTAGGAAAATTAATTAAGATAAGATATGTGATTAAATCGTGCCAGAAATGGTGGTTATAAATGGCCATAAAAGTAGGAATTAACGGATTCGGAAGAATCGGACGTCTTCTCTACAGAGCAGCACTTGAACGCAAAGCGAAAATTGATTTCGTAGCCATAAACGACCTTGCAGACGCCCCGACAAACGCGCACCTTTTGAAATACGACTCGGTTCACGGTAGATTCCCAGGAACCGTTGAAGTCAAAGGCAACGATCTAGTCGTCAACGGCAAACTTCTCAAAGTTCTAGCTCAAAAAGACCCTGCAGCGCTTCCATGGAAAGACCTTGGCGTCTACTTAGTCGTAGAGTCAACAGGCTTGTTCACTGACCGCGAAGCCGCAGCAAAGCACTTGCAAGCAGGCGCCAAGAAAGTTCTCATAAGCGCTCCCGCAAAAAACCCTGACATAACCATAGTCATGGGTGTAAACGACAAATTATACGACCATGCAAAACACAACATACTCAGCAACGCTTCATGCACCACAAACTGCCTCGCACCAGTCAGCAAGGTTCTCGACGACAACTTCGGAATAGAAAAAGCCTTCATGACCACCACTCACTCATACACTAACGACCAGAGAGTTCAAGACTTGGTTCACAAGGATCTGCGTAGAGCCCGCGCAGCTGCATTAAACATTATTCCGACAAGCACAGGCGCAGCAAAAGCAATCGGCGAAGTTCTGCCATCATGCAGTGGCAAGATGAACGGTATCGCACTCCGCGTGCCCACCGCAGACGTGTCCATTGTAGACTTGACTGCAGTGCTAAAGAAGGAAGTCACAGCTGAAGAAATCAACGCTGCAATGAAAAAGGCAGCAGAAGGACCGCTGAAAGGCATATTAGAATACACCGAAGACCCAATCGTCTCCTCCGACGTGCTGCACTCAACCTACTCCGCAGTCTTCGACGCACAATCAACAATGGTCCTAGGCGGAAAAAGCAACTTCGTCAAAGTACTTGCATGGTACGACAAC
>JAOAIV010000067.1 GCA_026414525.1 Candidatus Bathyarchaeota archaeon
GACATAATAGAGCATGTTGAAGACAGGCCTGGACATGATGAGAGATATAGCTTGGATTCATCTAAAATTAGAAATGAACTAGGATGGCGCCCTCAACACAGTTTTCAAGAAGCATTGAAGGCAACCGTGGAATGGTATATTAAAAATGAATGGTGGTGGCGCCCCTTAGCGACAGAAAAAGTTATCCACCCAACGCCTTGGAAACTAAAGTGGTAAAGTTGAAGATATTAGTTACAGGCGCAAGCGGGTTACTCGGTCATCAAATAGTCGCAAAAGCTTTAGAAAAAGGCTTTGATGTTTATTCTGCGTATAAAGAAAACATAGCTAGCTTGGGAAAGCTTGTTAAAATAGACTTAACTTACCAAAGCCTCGTTTGGAAAACCTTAGCTATAATTAAGCCACAAGTGATCATTCATGCCGCTGCTTACACGGATGTAGATGGTTGCGAAATAAACAAGGAATTAGCTTTTAAAGCAAATGCTGAAGCCACCAAACACTTGGCAGTAGCCGCTGCGAAATTTGGCGCACATTTAATTTATGTTTCTACAGACTATGTTTTCAATGGTGAAAAAGGCTTATACACGGAAGACGAAGAAACAAACCCAATTAATTACTATGGTTATACCAAACTCAAAGGCGAATACTACGTTGAGCAATATGCGAAATCATGGTGCATAGCCAGACCAAGCGTTATCTACGGTTGGAGCCATACAAGGAAACTTAACTTTGCCACATGGATAATAAATAACTTGAAGAACAACAGAGAAATCAATGTGCTCGTAGATCAATATGTGTCGCCCACGTTTAACACAAACCTCGCTGAAATGCTCTTGGAAATAGCAGAGAAAAGGATAAATGGAAAATTACATACTGCAGGCGCCAGCCGCGTTAGCAGATACGAATTTGCATTGAAATGTGCGGATACGTTCAACTTGAGAACCGACTTAATAAAACCAGCTAAAATAGAGGAAATGTCTTGGAAGGCCAAGAGACCAAGAGATTCTTCATTAAACGTAAGCAATGCTGAAGTCGTGCTCGATGCAAAACCGCTAAAACTTAACTATGCCCTAGAAACGATGAAAAAACAGCGCGATGTTGAACCCTAGATAAGCATATTTTGCGGTTTTCATTAAGGACAAGGGAACATTTTGGGTAGCAAAAAATTAACAAGCCAAATTTATGCGTACTAGGCTTGACAGTTTTCCCGAAGTTTCATTAGATCCTTTTGAAGGGCATCTGTTCTTTGCCTAACTTTCTCCACCTCTTCGCATACGACTTTGTCTTTAATTTCCTCCTTTCGTTTCTCATTAGATTTTAAAATCAGTTGCAGAAAGTCAGAGTTCCAAACCTTCAGAAGCAGTTCAGTGTTTGGGATTAAGCAATGCCCGCCTATAACTCCGGGGTAGTGCAGAGGTTTGTTGAAGTGTACTCTGTGAATGTCCTCAATCATATCTACAACTTCATTAAAATCCGCGCCAAAATGCCTCGAAATACGATGCATTTCTTGAAAACATGCAATCATCCAAGCTCTATACGTTGTCTCAAACAGCTTTGCCAGTTCAGTTTCAACGGGTCCACGTAAGACCTTAACTTTTAAGCCTACCTGCTCGAAATGTTTCCGAGTTAGCTCTGCCGCTTTTTGTGTTGTCCCACCCACATACTTACTCCAAAACCTAATGTCATTTTTCATTGTTTCTAAATTTTTGTGCATACCTCTTATTGGGGAATGAGCAACCAGAGATTTTGTGTATTCATAAATTTTCTGAGTAGTTCCAGGCGTCACAGTGCTATCGATTATTGTCAGTTTAGGATTAAACTTTTTCATGTAGTCTAAAGTTGCAGTAACAAAAATTTTTACGTCTACACATGGATAACAAATGTGCATAACATCAAAGGTATCGGGCAATTCAACTCCTCCCGTGACAATGCGCATTTTGTCCTCGCATAGGTCAAAACCATAAACATCAAATTTCCCGCTTTCCTTAATAATCTCATACAAAGCTCGGCCTACTTCGCCCAATCCCACTATGAGCACTTTATGCGTATTCACTTGTTGACCCCCAGCACACAATTAACCATGGGGAATATTTAAGTTTAAGAACACAGGATGGCGCAAATTTGCATCATAGTGTTCTACTTCGATATTGTCAGATTCTCTGGTTTCCGCAGTTGACTCCTTAGTTGTCACTATAACTGAAGTTGCATATATCATGTATGTTTTCCAATTTTTTGAGTGAGTATGTGTTCGATTATATCTACGGGGTTTTCAAGTTCACGGAGTTTATCGCCGACATTCCATTTTTTACCGAGAAGATCTTTAGCTAAGTCATAAACCTCGGTGGGTGCGGATTTGAAAATTGGAAAACCTTTCCTCATCAAATAATCATTTACATATTGTTTCTGGTAAAAGTCAACGATTATCGCGGGGGTTCCCTGCAACGCCGCCTCGCGGGTAATTGTTCCACCTACCCCGACAAATAAATCTGCTTGAACAACTAAACTTGCAGAATCCACAAACTGTGTTGGCACTATCAGCCCTTTAATTGCTTTTCTCCGATACCTAGAGAGGTAAACTACATTTCCGAGGTTGCTTAGTTTTTTGGCTATAGACAACAGGGAAAACTTTTGCTCAGTATAAGCAGCTTTTTCTTCGACGTCTCGGACGACAATCAAAGGTTTCTTAAAAGCATATTCAACGGGGGGAGTGAAATTCTTAATCCAAGCAACCTCGTCAACTCCGTTAAAACCAACTATCTTGCTTTTTACATTGTAGGCTTTCAGGTTCATTTTGGGAATAGCGTTCGAAACTACAATGTAGTCAGCCAGAGGGAGAGTGAGCTTGTTCACCGCCTCAGCATAAACCGTGTCAACGGTGGCTATAATTGGAGTTCCCAAGCCGAAGGCCACTCTTATTTGGTCAACAGAACTGTGGGAAATGGCGAAGTCAGGTGGTTTTTTTTCGAAAAATTTGCAAAATAAGAGTTGACGATGCAGGCCCGCCTTAAGCCTAGAAGCTAAAGATTTTGGATCATATTTACCGATAACAACGGGATTCTCGTTTAGAAAGTTTGCGACTTGTAAGGTATCGGGATGCCGTCGCGTGGTTAATATTACCTCATGACCGCGATCTCGCAGCCGCTTTGCTATTGCGACG
This sequence comes from Candidatus Bathyarchaeota archaeon, assembly GCA_026414525.1. Classification (GTDB taxonomy): domain Archaea; phylum Thermoproteota; class Bathyarchaeia; order Bathyarchaeales; family Bathycorpusculaceae; genus JAOAIV01. Next base: position 3,155 of record JAOAIV010000067.1, read on the forward strand.
CCATAGCGCATATGTTTGCCTGTGCAGGCATCATACCATATTCGCATTAATTTCACCAGCGATACATTTCTCCAATGACACAACCATCTTTAACAAGCTTAGCTGGTGCATCTATATGCCGTATCCAGTAAACACCTTCGGGCAGTATATTATACTTCGGTATTTCTGGTATGCGCTCGCCGCATGCAAGTTTGACGTAAAGATAGGGAATATTTGCATAATAGTCTTTTCTTAAAATTTTGCTGGCATAAGAGAAGAAGAAAGATGTCGTGAACATGCGTGCAGCGTTAATTTCAGTTGCACATGGAACCCCCTCCTTGTTTTCTTTCAAGTCTACACAGGCTAATCCATTAAAATTCGGGTCTATGGCTAGCACGGCTTCTGTGGCGATCTTGTTAACTTGCTCATCATGTATGGTTCTTTGAACGGCGGGCGTGCCTGTTATTCCCGATGGGGCAAGATGCGGGTATATATACTCTAATCGCTCTCTAGCCATAGACGTGATCAGTTCGCCATCTTTCCAGATACTGTGAAAAGCCACATTTCTTCCTGGAAGAGTCTCCTGAGCAATGAACTCCCAGCCAGAGTTTCGAGCTCTCCAATACTTTATCCATGAAATGGCTGTTTCCTTGTTGTACGCAGGTGTGCTTCCTATACCTCCGGCGCCATGCCGCGCTCTAATCCAGAGGGGACTTCCAAGATCTTCAAATGCCCTGTCAATATCGTTTTCTGATTTTATCTCAACAGTTTTAGCCACAGGTACACCTTTTTTCAGCCAGACCTCTGCGGATTTAAGTTTATCTTGACATGTTTTAACGGCTTCTTTTGAAGGTAAAAATGTGCTTGCTTCAAGTTTTTCGCGGTTCTCCGAGACAACTTCAACTTCAACATCTGGTTGAGCATGTAGGAAGTCGGCTTTTTCCTTCCGTATTATCTCGTTCAACTTATCTATATATGCTGGGTCTTTAGCTTTTGGGACTATATATTTCTTAGCGGCTGGTGATAGGTGAATGAAATATTGATTGGCTTCTGTTCCAACAGTGAAAATTTTTTCCGGTGCAATAAGAAGTGACATGATAAAATTTATTCCAGCAGGCCCACCAGCACCCGTAGCGACTACCCGTTTCAATATACCACCCTTATTACAGTTTAGTTTTAGCTACTAAAGCTATAACTCATTATAAAATATTTATTGGGCGCACTCAAAACTTATTTAAGCCATACCCATATGAGTTGAAAGAAAAAGAGGGCCGGTCGTCTAGTTTGGTTAGGACATTTACGACCAGGAGACGCGTAAACCTAAAACAGCCCTTACGAGGCTGAGGTCGCCGGTTCAACTCCGGCCCGGCCCACTTTCCAAGTAGAACGGGCACAGGATCTCAATATAAGCAGAGCATCAACCATGTACAATTTTCAGTACAGCATCCCACATTTCCTTGATTTTTTGTGGGTCTTGCTGTTTCTCGAAGTGAAAACAGTTTACGCCTAACAGTTTGCAGCTGGTAATATTCCCCGCAGCGTCGTCGACCAATAAAACTTCTTCTGGGCTAACGTGGGATTTCTTAAGCACGAGGGCGACTTGCGCTTTTTTGCTGGGACACATATCTCGTGTTATTACATCTTTAATGTAAGAAGCCAAATTGTATTTGTTGAGAAACTCTTTAACTACGTGCGTGCTTTGCATAGAGACTATATAAGTGTCAACATTTATTTCAGCAAGCTTTCCCAGAAACTCAATTGTTGATGGCGTAGGCACCGCATCTTTTAGTGCATTCAATTCAAGTTGCTCGATTAGCTTGCTGACTTTATGAAAAACTGATGTACCGTATGAGGCTTCATAAAAAGGAATGAGGTTTGTAACGTTATAGCCAGCAGCAATTGAGGCCAAACGTAGTGCCTCGTCCCAATCGATGTTCAGATTGGTAATAACTCCATCGAAGTCAAGTGCGACTACTTTGATTTTAGGCAAGGTTGCGTCATGAATCATGGATTTCCAACACGCTCTACTATTACCAGCAACTAACTCTCTCATAAAGACGGCGGTTTTCTTAAGAGCTCGAAAATTTTGCGAGGCTACTTATATATTATTTGAATTGGATAAGGACACCAAAAAGCTCAATTTATTTTAGAAAGATCTGGGGTGAATTTTAGAACGGTGTTGTTAAATTTTTAAAAGTTCATAATTCCTTTTGGCGTTGAAAATGGAGAAAGATGCATGCTTCAAAAATCTACCAATTAAAGGTATTAATCCTGCAGCATCCGTTCCAAATTTGCAGATTAACGAATGCGCAAGCAATCCTAGGGGTTCCACATCGATAATATCTCTATACAACTTTGTATGAGCCAAAGTGGCCTTTATCTCATTAAGAGATGCGCCCATAATGATTAACCTATCAAGCAAGGAGTCTCTCCATAAAGTGTAGTCGCTAATTTGCTTGTTTGACAATTCAGCCTCTATGCGATTTTGGCTTACTTTGAGTATTTTAACATTAACAGGAAGACCTTTGCAGAAACCGAATAGCTCGCTTATCTCTCCGAGAGTTAGGGGCCGTCCATCCGCGAGTTGCAACTGGAGACGATGCAAGGGTACAACTGCTGGGACAATAGCTGGCTCAAAAACGCCGATGTCAATCAGCAGTTCCTCGCCAGTTGTCTCGAAGTTTGATATGTACCCCTTCATTACCGCGGATTTTTTTATATGTCCTATATGGCGTGGGCAAATTCCTATTTCTTTTATCAGATAATTTGTTGCGATTTTCGCGTCTTCTCCGGCAACCTCTATTTGTACCCAGCCGTCAGCGATGGCGCCTAAAATTTTTGTTTCCACCGCTACGCCTTCAAAAGTCCTTTTAAGTGTTTCATCGATTTGTTTTAGTTGGCTGGCGGCGTAGACCTTTGCCAGCAACGTCAACATGGACATGATCCATCGCCCATAAGGCTTGTTATTTCCATGTAAAGTTTACGAACTCGCTCGGCGGCTTCATGCTTATTTTCTTTCCGAAGCTTCTCTACAGTTACTTCTATAGGAGCCACATCAGCTTTTTCTATTAGCTTGTCAGCATACGCAACTATCTTTTCTTCGAGTGTAACTGGCATATAAATGTCCTTTGGCCACCCGAGCGATTCTGCCTCATCCGCTGTTATTCCACCACCCACATGTCGCTTAATTATTGAAATCACCGCCTCAGGTAGGCGCGCTTTCTTTGCAAGATCAGCGCCGATGAGTGCGTGGTGAACAGTGTGGGTTGCTGAACGACCAAGGTCATGTAGAAGTGCGCCGACCTCTACCAGCGCTATATCCACATTGAAACCTTTACCTTTTAATGCGCGTGCAGTTTTTACTGCAAGCTTTGAAACTGCTTCGCAATGCGCTATAATCTCTTCAGAGCAGTTATATTCACGAAGAATTTGGAGTGCTTGCTCCCTTGTTGGAAGCTTTTCACTCACCCAGTTCCTTCCTCAGCTGTTCAACTTTCTCTGATAATTTTTGGATAAGCTTTTCATTTGCACAATGTGCCAAGGGTTTGCCGCAAGTGGGGCAGTGGAAAACTAGCTCTACTGCTTCTTCAAATGGGATTCGTTTGCAGCCGTGGGTGTTGCAATAATAGAAGTCATGGTTTTTCTCATACTCGAGCCGAATGGTTAGTTTCTCTAGTACTCGGCGTTTTTGGCTTAAAATGAAGCCTTCAAGCTGGTCGGGCTGGAATTTCCAGTGGAAGATGAACCAGCCTGTTTTTGGGTCTCGCGTGCGCCTTAGGCT
>JAOAIV010000068.1 GCA_026414525.1 Candidatus Bathyarchaeota archaeon
CTCGTAGGCTAATCCCGTGTAATATTTTTTGTCTTCGAATGATCCGCCTGCGATGCCACCGAATAGTATCTGCTTGGTCCAAAGTATGTGAGGACTCTGAGGCGCTGCAGTGTATGGTGCGAAAGCGGTGGTAACGCAGAAATCACGGATAGGCGTGTTATAGCATTGCATGAGCCAGTTGTCAGCTATCTTCCACCAGCCTTTATTCTCGGCATATATTGGTCTGGTCCAATACTCAGTTGGTAGAGGAACAGGAGGATAAGGCTCGATGCGTTCTGTCTGCACTGTAAGTTCTATCAGCGGGCTTTTGCTGGGCAAGAAATAGTAGTTTGTATTTGTCCTGTAGCCGAAGCCTGTTTGGGCAAAGGTGGTTGTGTTTATCCATTGCCCTGGGAAAATTGCTTGGAAGGTATATTTGCCCTCCATTGTCGGCGTGTAAGTAAAGAAGAAACCGGATGTAGAGTAGGCCTTGAATGGCCCTTGAGTTTCTTTGCTTCCATCAGGTTTTGTTATTTCCACAGTAAAGCCTGAGAAGAATTCTCCGGTAACTACGCCAGCGGCGGTGGGAGAGGTCTTATCCATCTGAACCGCAATTGACACCGTCTGACCTACACCTACAGGATTTGGGGCAACTGAGAGAAACAGGTGAGTCTTAAGTTCTATGGTGGGTTGCGCATTTACCACATACATGCTAGCTATAAGCATTAGCCAAGTTAAGATAAGAGACGTGACAACAGCAGATAATTTTGTTTTTAGAGTCGAATTTTTCAACTCTATTCTCCCTCAACCACTTCTTTAAAGTAGAGCGGTTATAAAATTTTTGGCAATACAGCTTTGGGCTATGAACCTCGTGATATTTAGACGGGGCAACTTGAATGTCTTCATCTAAAATTATGCCAGAGTTATTTCAGTTAAGAACAACTTACAGCATTTGATTACCCATCTATTAATGCGCAGATATATCTCTAGGAAATCGAAAAATAACGGTTAGGAGCTTATTCCCTCCAGTCAAGAAGGCGTCTTTCTCCTTCAAGCTTTTTGATTTCGGTTACATCATGCGTTACTTCAAGTGTGCCCAAGTATTTTCCGTTGGAGTCGTGCACAGCTAAGTATCGTATGTGTATTAGACGGTTGTTTAGGTTTATCAAGAATTCGGCGTAATTCTTTTTTCACTTTTGAAGACGAGGAGAATCTTGTTCACTACGTGAACGCTTTTTCTGAGTGGCATATTTGCACTTTCCTACTAATCACTGTTTTTGTGCGTATAAAGATACGCTTATCAGGTTTGCTAAAATATTTCACAACATCGATGGCGTCTACGAATGTAATATCAACTGAAAGCGCGTTTAGCAGTCCGTCAAGCTTCCCGTTTCAAATTGCAGAATTCCTTCTAAAAGTAGCACGGATGGCGGGGCTTCAGTTTTTATCAGTAGCGAAGTGGTTAGTTCTGCTGGTGTGAAGCAGCAATACCAAATTTCATCGAACTCCTTTCGAATAGCTATCCACTATAGGTAGCTGATTACAGTTAGGGCTGCAGGTAACAAGATGTTGTTTTCTTTATAGAAGTGGCTGGCTAACATTTTGCTTAACGCGTCGGCGGTATCATGCAATTGTGCTTCAAAATTTTGATAGCTATGGAGGCGCAACTCTTGCAATGGTTGGCGAAGTTTCTTTTTGTAGCTTCTTATTTGGTCATGTTCAATCCACATTATCGCCGAAGGCTTAGTTATGCAATGTTTTTCAATGATGGAAAGAGCACATTTTCTTCCCGCAAGTAGTGTTTTTCTGAATCAGCAAAGTATTCGACTACGCGTAACCTATGGATTTCATCAGTAACATACCGCATGTAGCTAGGCATTTTATGGGTGATGGACAAAAGTTGCTCTGCACGTTGTAACATTATCTTATGTTCCTCCATTAGAATATTAATAGGCTGCGTCGGAGTCGAATCGGGCTTTTGACGTTCTATTTGCTCTTTAAAAATGGCTAGGTGTACATCGCAGAGTTTCCGCATTTCGTACGCTTTACGCCTTCCTTGATGAGTTCTTCTTCTATTTTTGGCGATTTCGATAGAGCTTGTGTCCTCTAACACGTGCCTGAACCCTTCCTTAACTTGATCAGGAGGAAGAACTGCATGCAGTTGCCTTAAAGCTTCTTTTATTTGCGGTTTTTTAATCTTCGAGCAAAACGAGTAACCTCAAATCTCATAGTCAGTTCTTTCCCATTTAAAAGCGATACGACATTTGGTGTTAACTACTTTTTTACGTAAAAAAGGGGCACCTTTTATATGTTTTTAACAGATTAGAGGCATCATTTCGCCACTATCGCAATTCCAGCGTAAACTTGCTATAGCGATTATTTTTGTGTCGATCAACTGCTATCGGTTGTTTCAATATTCTTTTACTCTACATTTAGCTAGCTCTTAGGGATAACGAAATTGAATTTAGCATGCCAAGGAATACAGCGATTCAGAAGTAGTCATTTTACCGAGAAAGCCGCCAGCACTATTAGAATAAAAAAAGCTTTATTCGTCGCTTGATCCTAAAAACTCTTTTATTAACGCTACTATTCTCTGAAGTTCTTTCTCGCTTAGAGGCGGCTCATAGGGGATGCGAAGCACTTCCCATCCTTTTTCTTCGAGCAAGATGCGGATTTCCTCGTCGCGTTCCTGCTGCTTGTCACTTGAGTGCGCTTGCATGCCATCTAGGTATACGGCTTTTCGTTTGTCCAGCCAGCAGAAGTCGGGAATTGTTGCTTTTAGCACTATAGGCTTCTGCGTTACCATGCCCGTGGTTAGGCCGGCTGCGCTTAATGCCTTAAATAGGTCGATTTCAGCGTTGCTAACTTTGGGGTGCATCTTCCTTTTGTAGCTCAAGGGTCATCCTCTCAGCTTGGTTTTAGAGAGGGCTAGTTCCTTAATAACTTTAAGTGGTCGTGAAAGAAGAATTGGATAGGTAAATGACCTTTTTCTTTTGTATTTAAATTCTGATTTGAAGTATGAATCAGTCTTTCATAAAATTATTTTTCTACTTTATCACCGTTGAAAACTGATGGATATGAGCATAAAACAAGAACTTGAACAGTTACGTTCATTGCGAATGGAACTTGAGGAAGAAGCCCGTTCGCTACAGGAAAAACAGAGAGAGTTAGAGAATACGCTGAGAGCGCTTGAAGAGAAAGTTACCTTAGAGGAGCTAAAAAGGGAAAAAGCAATAATTGAAGAATTGAAAAACCGCAACAAAACCCTCAAAGAGATCATAGACCAAATGGAAACTAAAAAGAAAGAGCTTGAAGCGAAACTACAGGAAAAACAACCAGAGGTAATGGTAGCGTTAGCTTCCGAAGAAGAAGCAGACACGACACCCGCCGAGAGCATGGATGCCATTACATTAACAGTTGTGGAAAGCAGCGCATTGGATGAAAGCCCAAAAACTCAAGAAAAAAAGAAGCGCAGATTCTTTTAAAAAACGCAATAGTTTCTCTCAGCAAGCATCATTTTTGATAGAGCAATAACAAGAAGAATTGGAAGTGGATACTAAATTTTAGTCTTCTTTCGCTAAAAGCAGTGGCAGCCTTTATATCAGTGGATTATTTGTTTCTCGTTTCTAAGGGATCTTCGAACACTATTGGGATCAGGTGGACGTGTTCTTTTTTCTTTAAAGTTGACTGGTTTATCTTGTATTGGTCTTTTTGCTGGCCTATCCAGTATAGGCTCCAGCCAATTACCCAGATGAAAATAATGGCGGGTAAAAGCATAAGTATGACTGCCCTGTTTCTTTTAGACTTGACGCGCAGTATATTCAAAAGTGCACCCAAAATTGTAAGGGGTGCTTAGACAAAATAAGCTTTATTTATTTACAATAAAGATGCGGAATCAGTTTAACGAATATGAAAGAAAACAACAGGCTGTTAACGGTAAAAAAGATAAAAAAGAAGGGCAATTGACACATGCTTATTGGCTCTTCGCTTTCGTCTCGGCTTTCGATTTAGCTTTTGTCTCGGCTTTCGCAGAGGCTTTCACAGGTTTCATGGGTGCACCGCAACAAAGTAACCCGACAGTCTCGCAACCGCAGGGATCTTCAACTAAGACTATTAGCCCACATTCTTCACACTTGTATTTTTCACCTTTTTTCGCCAAAAACAGCACCATCCATAAGCGCTATCATTATAATTATTGTGAATATTCAGATTTAAATTTATCCAATATAGAAGTGAAAAGGAAAAGAAATTAAAGAATAAAGGAGTATTTGATAAACTTTAATGAGACAACAAAAAATAGTAGCTTTTTTACTATGTGCTATCATACTCGCGATAGTAGCAGTCACATTTGTTTTACTTTCAAAGACTCCGGCAAACAATGTGCTTTTAAGTTACACTTATAAAGTTGTCAAAATTTATCCACATGACCAAAACGCGTTCACCCAGGGATTGGCAATTGAGAAGGGCTTCTTATATGAGGGGACGGGGTTATGGGGTTCTTCTTCACTGCGCAGAGTAGATTTAGAAACAGGCAAAATCCTTCAGATGCGGAGTCTGCCTTACGAATTTTTTGGAGAGGGGATAACAATTTTCGGCAACAAGATTATACAGTTAACATGGCAGAATCAAATAGGCTTTGTCTATGACAAACAAACATTTGAGTTATTGCAAAATTTTAGTTATCCAACTGAGGGTTGGGGAATCACATATGATGGCAAGCATTTGATAATGAGCGATGGAACTGCGAACTTGTACTTCATAGATCCAGAAACCTTCCATAGAGTTGGGCAGGTTGAAGTTCGCGACGGAAACATGTCGGTCCAAAGACTCAATGAGCTGGAGTTTGTTAAGGGAGATGTATACGCTAACGTTTGGGGCGAAGAAAAAATTGCGATAATCAACCCAAAGACAGGCCAAGTCAAGGGCTGGATAGACCTAACGGGTATATGCCCACAAGCAAAACAAAATCCCAATAGTGTACTTAACGGAATTGCCTATGACGAAGAAACGGATAGACTGTTTGTGACTGGAAAATTGTGGCCGCAACTTTTTGAAATAAAAATTAGGCAAAAATAAGAAGAGCTTACTACTCCTCATTATTTTCCTTATCCTCCGCTGCGGCAGCAAACTCTCTGAGTTTCTCAGCCATCTCTTTAAGCATCTTATCTACGCGATAATTTACTGTGCCCTCCTCAAAAGTTCCATCGGCAAGTCTTTCACCAGCTTTGACACCCGTGAGGATCTCCATACCTTCATCGATTGTTTTCACAGCGTAAATATGGAAGTGGCCGTTTTTGACGGCTTCCACAATCTCTTCTTTAAGCATTAAGTTTTGTACGTTACTCTCAGGAATTATAACGCCTTGTTTGCCAGTCAAACCTTTTGCCTTACAAACCTCAAAGAAACCTTCAATTTTTTCGTTCACTCCACCTATTGCTTGCACTTCGCCTTTCTGATTTACTGAACCTGTGACGGCGATATACTGCTTTATAGGCAATCTAGAAAGTGTAGAGAGTATAGCATATAGCTCGGTGCTTGAGGCGCTGTCGCCTTCTACACCAGAATAGTTCTGCTCGAAAACAAGCCGCGCAGACAGACTAAGTGGCTTATCCTTTGCGTACTTCTCGTTCAGGTATCCGCTTAGAATGAGAACGCCTTTAGTGTGGATGGGGCCGCCTAGTTTTGCTTCGCGTTCTATGTCAATAACGCCCTCTTGGCCTAGTCCAACACTTGCTGTTACACGTGAGGGTATTCCAAAGGCAAAGTCCCCGAGACTAATAACTGACAAACCGTTAACTTGCCCCACCTTTTCCCCGTCAGTGTCGATTAAGAGTATTCCTCTTTTGATCATTTCTTGTATCTTCTCTTGGATAAGCTTTGATCTGTAAATTTTCTCTTCAATGGCTTTTCGCACTTGTTTCGCAGTTATGAAGCCTAGGTTTTCTTGTGTTGCATAAAAGTTGGCTTCTCGAACGATGTCGGCGATTTCGGCAAAACGTGTGGACAGCTTCTGCTGATCTTCAGAGAGACGTTGACTATACTCTATTATTTTGGCTAAGCCAGTGCTATCAAGGTGTTTAAGGTTTTCTTTTTGGCAGAGAGCGCAGACAAAAGCTGCATACTGCCTTATATTCTCTTCTGTACGTGGCATTGTTGTGTCGAATTCTGCTTTAACTTTGAAAAGCTCAGCGAACTCCATGTCTAAAAGGTATAGCTGATGATAGATGTAGGGGCTTCCTATTAGGATGACCTTAACTTTTAATGGAATGGGTTGTGGTTTTAAACTTTTAGTGCTTATGAAGCCGAAGCGCTCCTGTGGCTCTTCAATAACGATTTTCCCGTCTCTGAGTGCACGTTTCAGCCCTTCATAAGAGAACGGGTTCATAAGCAACTCCTCAACCGGAATAATCAGGTAGCCGCCATTGGCTTTGTGCAGGGAGCCACCGCGGATCATGGTGAAATCTGTTATGAGCGCGCCTAATTGCACTTCTTTCTCGGTTGTGCCGAAAAGGTTTTGATAGGTGGGGTTGGATTCCATTATAACAGGCGCGCCTTTAAGTTCAGAATTATCAACAATCACGTTTACTTCATACTTTTTGAAGGGCGATTCCCGCAGCCAAGGC
>JAOAIV010000069.1:0-6181 GCA_026414525.1 Candidatus Bathyarchaeota archaeon
TATATATTCTCCCAATAGTCATTATAGACTATATAGAAACAAGTTTTATCTATATGAATATCTTTATTAATACAGAGGCAGCGAAGAATGGGCGGTTCTTCTCTGACACACCGGGATGAAACAAGAAGACTTCAGATAACAGGGGGCTCCACGTACATACTCTCTTTACCTAAACGGTGGATCACACAGAACCAACTTACAAAAGGAAGCGCCTTGCTAGTTCACGAAGAGGAGGATGGATCCCTTTCAATTATTCCATCAAAACTTACAAAGCCAGAAAAACAGGATGAAGCCTTCATACGTGTTTCTGCAGTTGATAAGCCAGAAGCAGTGACTAGAAAGGCGGTGGCAGCCTATCTAGTGGGATATAACACGCTTCATGTAAAAGCTCAAGGGCAACAGCAACTATCGTCAAGGCTAAGGAATTACCTTAAAAATTTTGCAAGACATTTCTTGGTAGGCACAGAAATCGTAACAGATACACCCACGGACCTTGTTCTTCAAGTTCTGCTTAACTATCCTGAGCTTTCCGTGCAAAGCGCACTGAGAAGAATGGCGATTATCACAGCGTCAATGCATAAGGATGCTGTAGCCGCGCTAAAAAACTTGGATTACACCGCAGCGAAAGCAGTGATTGAAACAGACAATGAAGTTGATCGCTTCAACCTCTACATAATACGGCTCCTCAAGCTAGCTGTTTCAAAGCCTTCAATTCTGAAAGAAATAGGCTTAAATAGCGCCAAACATTGTCTCGGCTACAGACTTATAACAAAATCTATTGAGCGAACAGCAGACCATGCCACAAAAATTGCAGAAAACGTGCTTACCCTTAAGGAAAAAGTAAGCGACGAATTCACTGATAAAATAGAAAAAATGAGTGAGATGGCAATTGGCATGTTTGAAGATGCCATAGAGGCGCTTTTTAAAGGCGACTTCAACTTGGCAGAAACAGTAATTGAAAAAATATCTCAAATTGTCAAACTTGAAAAAGATGCAGTTGCAGTGTCTCACAAATTCGGTGCTGAAGAAATTGCCAGCTTAAGTTTGCTAATTGAAAGCATACGACGAACAGCCGAGTATGCGAGCGATATTGCGGAGATAGTGCTTAACATGAATGTAGAATCCGTAATAGGTTAAACTCTCCGCGAAGAACATTACGCAAGCTAATGGGCAGCGTCAAGAAAAACAGCAATATTAAAAAAATGGAAGAAAATGTCTGACTAAGAACGTTAAAAAATATTTTGATTAGCTTTTAGGAGCTACTTTCTCGATCGCGCTGTTTAAGCTGAGCATTTCTATGTGTGCTTTCCGGATCAAGTCTGCAATCGTGTCTTTTGTTGCTACTGCGGCGTTCAGCGAAAGCGCGTAGGCTTTCTGATGGGCTATCTGCAGAAGTGATGTTATGTTCTCGGTGGTCGGGTAAGCTATGCTCAAAGATAACGCAAAGGCTTCAATGTGACTTTGTTCTATGCTCTTGCGTGTTCCATCAACGTCAATTTTAAGTTGGTCACCATCTATCAGTACGCCTTCATCTATGATTGCTTTCATTGATAAGCCGGCTTCAACAGCTTTTATTCCAAGCTTTGACAGGACACTTGCAAGACCTTCGGAAATAACATCGCCTTTCTTCGCCACAAGTGTATCTTTGCTTACCCATACACTGCCTGACTCGATTCTCGTCGGCAATCCAACGGCATTCAATTGACTTATGATTGGACCTGGAGGTTGCCCAGTGTTCCCAGCGGGAACAATAACGTCCATTGCTGCAATGTCGCCGGCCTTCGCAAACGTCTTGACCTTACCGCGCTCAAGCAAAAGCGCTAACTTGAATGGATTAAGATTAGTGAATAAGAACAGGTTTGGGCCTTCCAAATATTTCTCAAGCTGCTTCAGCTCCTCGCGATTAGTGTGCTCAATAGCAATTCTTGTCAGCGTGTTCTTTAAGACCTTCATGTAAACCTTGCCAGCTAAACTTTTCTTAAGCTCTTGGAGCTGGGCAGCACGAACCTTTTGCAGGCTGGCTATGCCTATGGCTTTGTAATCTGACAGCAAAGCCTTTATTGAGTCGATTTCGCTACTTTTTTCTTCTAATACTTGTTGTGAAGGCATACATGTCAACTCTGTTAAGGAGTAACCTTTACAGGCTCACCCATAGAAGCCTTTATATAAGCTACGCGAACATGCTTAAGGCCACGCTTAAGTTTACTTTCGATAATTCTTAAAACTGCTTGGATGTTATCGACAAGTTGCTCATCTGGCATGTCTTCTGTTCCAACAGCACATTGGATTATTGGTTGGTTGCGCATTTTTACGACAATAGTTTTACGTTGTTTGAGTATTAGATTTGCAATGTCAGCATTTGGCGGAACAGGAACAGGCAATTTACCGCGGGGACCTAAAACAGGGCCGAAAATTTTGCCTACAAGCGGCATCAACGGAGTTTCGGAGAGGAAAACATCGTAGTCGCTTGCTATCTTGCGGAGCTCTTTTTTCTTACCGGCTAATGCTTCAATATCCGGTTTTTCAAGAACAAGATCAGCTTGAGCGTTCTTTGCTTTAAGCGCTAACTCGCCAGAGGCAATCACACATATTTTGTTGGGTTTCCCGGTAGCATGGGGAAGCTCAAGAACTTGCTGAAGTTTCCCTTCTGGGGATTTCATGTCAACCTCTTTGAGTGTTAGAATCAACTCTACGGTTTGCTTAAACTTTTTCTCTCCAGACTTCGTTTTTGCCTCTTTAACTGCGTCTAACAGCGATTTCTTGTCTAAGGGCATCTTTTGAGCCTCGTGCCAATGAGGTGTTGGAACCCAATTATAAAAATATTCGCTTACTCTTTGGCTTTATTGAATAATTCCGCATATTTACCTTCATCAATTTCCACTTGCACTTCACGCGGGTCTTTGCCCTCAACTGTAACGCCCATGCTGACGCATGTGCCTAAGATTTCTTTAGCAGCCCTCTCAAGAGTCGTTGCTAGTAGCTCCTGCTTTTTTATTTTTGCTATCCGAATCACTTGTTCTATGTTAAGGTTGCCTACCTTCGCCGTGTTAGGTGTTCCCGATCCTTTTTCAACTTTTAATTCACTTATGATCAGCGCTGAAGTTGTGGGTGTGCCAACAGTTACCTCAAATGTTTTAGTTTCAACATCCACTGCCACCTTCACTGGAACCTTCATGCCCGCGTAATCTTCCGTAAGTTCATTTATTTTGTTGACAACAGCCATTGTGTTAATGCCTAATGGTCCCAGTGCCGGGCCCAGTGGTGGTCCAGCTGTCGCTTGACCCCCGTTTACAAGCAATTCAACGATTTTTTTCTCAGCCATCAAGTTTCACCCGCCTTTTTTGATTTTTCAACTAGTTTAACATAGTCTGAATGGACTGTAATGGGCAGAGTAAACGTGGCCTCTAGCAGTTCAAGCGTAACCTCGCCCTTAGCTTTATCTAACCGCGTAATTTTCGCGCGCATCCCCTTGAACGGGCCTCCAGTTATTTCCACCACATCGTCTTCGTTTAAATCTTCAAGAACAGGTTTCCTGACTATGTAGCGTTCAATCTCGGAGAAGTTAACCAAACCTGGAATACGGGAGCGCACATGTCTTATACCGGCTATGGCTTCCTCCACGAAGTGGGGACCATCGGCTTCAATGAAAACATAGCCTTTTAGCGCTTCCGGAACAAGAATAGCTTTTATTGGTATGCGTTCCATTTCAATTTTTGCCGCTACAAGTCTTGCCACATTACGCTCTTGGCCAGTGGTTGTTTTAACCACAAAAATTTTCGTCTGCGGCTGTTCCTCAGTTTTCTTTTCCATAAGTATCTAACCTTCTATGAGGATGGTACGGCTGTGGCGCCGCCTAAAGCAAATGACAGCAACTTAATTATGAAGCCGATGAGGCCGATTGCGCCTATGCCTAGCAAGCTTATTTTGAGCGATAACCAAAGCTCCTCTTTGCCAGGTTTTACCGCCAACTTTAGGGTTCTTGCACATTGGGATAGAAACGATTTTACGCCCATGTTCACCGCACACTCAAGATTTCATTAAGGAATAATAAACGTTACTGTGATTTTTGAGGTTAACAGCTAACTGCAGCGGATTTATTAAATTTTCTTGTATGGAAGCCCAATCTCTTGCAGTGCAGCCAGCAATTGCGGTTTGTCCGCGCTTTTTATGCCTTTCCAATCGAGAACCGCGGAATCCACTGCCTCCAGCGTCTTTTCCACGCATTGGCGAAGCATCTCGGCGTCTACAACTGAAACCGCGTATTTGGGGATTATATGACCGAAAAGGGCTTCGCCATCCAAGGCAATGCGAGTGAATCTTTCATTGTAATGTGTTCCGCCTATGCCAAGAACAGCGTTTTTCGTGAAAACACCGAATTTGCCGATAGCGGACATTGCAGCATGTGCCACTGCCTCAGCAGCATGCGGATCGCGCCATTGCTGCGGTGAACTGCCCAGTTCCACGAACATTGCTGGTGTGTTAAGTGACGGCCCATGGTGGGTGCATTCGTAGCTAACTTCGTACTCAAGCTGCATGCCTTCTTTGAAGTAGGAAAGAGCCTTCAAAGCGTCATGCATGGCGGCGGCTGGCGCGATTGAGACTTGCCGGGGTAGACCGCCGAACTCCGCTTCGCCGAGGTTGCCTGGTGTGTGAACTGAAAGCGTGGGCTTACCGCTTGTGCTACTATGGCGCGAGATGAATACAATTAAGCCCGGGTTAGGGAAGTTGTCGGTTAAGTACTGCGCACTTATGGATTCTTCACTAAGTATTATGAGGTTAACTTCTTTATTGTTTACAATTGCTGAGTAAACGGGGTTTCCTTGGAAGGCTTGCCCGGTCGGCTTGAAGGGATAATGCGCCAGAACTTGCCGTGTTATAGTTAAGCTTGCCACATCCTTAAGCGAAGCCACAAGCAATATCATGTGGGAGCCTTCGCATTAAAGACGCACCTATAAAGAAAAAGGTTTCCATAAAGCTTATTTGCCGAACGCGGCTTCAAACTTTCTGCGAGAGACGAGGGAAAATGCATTTACTTAACTTTAGAGAGCTATCGCCCACGCAGCTTAATGAGCTAATCGATTTGGGTATCGAGATTAAGCGCAACCCCGAGAAATACCGAAATGCACTAGACGGTAAGTCGTTGGCGCTGATTTTTCAGAAGACCAGCACACGTACGCGGGTTGCGTTTGAAGTGGCTATGACGCAGCTTGGCGGGCATGCGCTGTATATTGACTGGCGCACCACCAACTTCACCTTAGCGGATATTTACGATGAAACGAAATATTTGTCGCGTAACGTGGACGGGATAATGGCGCGGCTGCTGCGACATGCGGATCTGCAGCGCATGGCGGGGGCTTCGCTTGTGCCAGTGATTAATGGTTGCGATGAGAAGTATCACCCAACCCAAGCTATTGCTGATTTAATTACGATAAAGGAGAAGCATGGCAAGCTGAAGGGCGCCCGACTGGTTTTCATAGGCGTGCATAATAACGTGTGCAATTCGCTTATTGAAGGCTGCACCAAAACAGGTGTTAAGCTGATCACGGTGACGCCGATAATTAACGAGCAAGCGCGTGACGAAGCGCTTATGCAGGAGGCAAAGAAAACTGGGTTGTGGCAAACCACGCTGGACGCTGAAGCGGCGGTGGCGGAAGCGGATTTCGTTTACACGGACACGTGGATTGACATGGAGTATTTCACTGACCCAAAGTTTGCGGCGGAGAAGGAGAGGCGCTTGAAGCAGATGATGCCGTATCAGGTCAACAGGGCGCTGATGAAGGGAAGCAACGCGTACATTATGCATGACATGCCCATACACAGAGGCTACGAGATAAGCGCAGACATCATCGAAGACAAGCACTCAGTGATCTACGAGCAAGCGGAAAACAGGCTTTACTCGGCTAAAGCGGTACTGCTGAAGCTACTGTGCGTTTAAACGCGCAGAAACACGTGTAACATTCTATACAAACCACAAATTCGTTGCTTACTGCAGAATAATGGTGTCAGTTGGTACTAAAATTTAGTGTCAAAAGGATTACAGGGATTCAGCGTGGTTTTTGTGGACATCGGAAGTGCTGATTTTAGTTGAAATACCGTTAAATAGGGAAAACAAGACATTCTTGAGTCTCTCAAGAAAAGGAGTCAGGTTTTGACTTGAACTGTTCCAAATGTGGGAAGGAGA
>JAOAIV010000069.1:6191-6466 GCA_026414525.1 Candidatus Bathyarchaeota archaeon
GTGGCGTTCCTCTTGGTTCAGAAAGCAACATCGTGGATTTGATTGTGCCAGCTATTCTGACAATTGTTGCTGCCGCTTTTTCCATAGCTGCTGCCGCCATCGGCATCAACAATTACCAAACATACATTGCCTACTACTCGCAGTACAGCTATGACACATCAGTATTTTTGGGATTTTTGCTGTTTGGAATTTTCGCGCTTGTCGCGTCAATATTCGGTTTTGCGGCTGGAAAGCTGGTGCTTGCAAGAAAACGCTTTAACTTTGCTGTTCTCGGC
>JAOAIV010000006.1 GCA_026414525.1 Candidatus Bathyarchaeota archaeon
AACTTGTGGAGGCAACTTTGAAAGTTCATCACTCATCTTCTATACTTCCGTCTGCACAGAATAAGTACAGCCATTAATTAAGCATTTTCCAAAAGAAAACAACAAAAACATTTTCTATATGCTCAACAGGCAAGGTATTTAGCACACTATAATACCGAAACAGGGTCGTCTCGGCGGCTAATGCTAATTATTGCAGAAACCTAGCGGTGCACGCACAGCTTCACTTCGCGATGTAAACAGTTTTTCTGAAGCGGTGGAAGTGCAGCCTTCTACATTTTTTCTGGCGCTACTACACCGATTATACTCAACGCGTTGTGGAGAACGATTTTTATCGCATCAGTTAAAGCGAGTCTAGCGTCGCTGAGCGCTTGAGGCTCCGCTTTTATGACGGGCAACGCATTGTAGAAAGTGTTAAACTTGTCTGATAACGCATTAGCGAAGTCCGCGATTAAGTTCGGCTTCAAGTATTCTGCGGCGTCGATGAAGATTTCTGGAAAACTAGCCACTGTCAGCACGAGTTCCCGTTCCAGTGGTTCCTTCAGAAGCGAGAAGTCGGCTTTTTCTGGTTCTCTTGCTGCTTTGCGCAGGATGCTGCATGCGCGGGCATGTGTGTACTGTACATAAGGCGCGCTGTTAGTCTCAAAATTTAGCACCCTATCCCACGTGAAAACGACCGGCTTTGCGGCGTCAACATCCACAAGCGCAAAGCGCACAGCACCGAGACCTACAAAGCGGGCGATTTCGCGCTTTTCTTCTTCTGTCAATTGGGGTGAGCGCTTTGATACTTCCGCGTAAGCACGTTCAACTGCTTCGTCTAGTACCTCGTCTAAGGTGATGTATCGTCCTCGGCGGCTAGACATCTTATAGCCGGGAAGTGTAACTAGGTTGTAGGCGAAATGCCCAAGATTATCCGCGCATTTAGTGTAGCCCAATGCATGCAGTGCTAATTTCAACTGTAGCTGCGCCAGAGACTGCTCCATGCCAATAACGTTTATCACTTTATCCGCGCGATTGAACTTCTGCAGTGTGTAGGCAACGTCGCGTGTTGTGTAAAGTGTTGTGCCATCCGCCCGCGTAAGTGTTAACGGCGGAACTTCATAATCCTCCCTTAAACCCATTTTAGCTTTAAGCTTAAAGACACGTGCTACCTTTTCCGCGTCAAACTCTAAAACACCGCCTTCCGTATAAACAAATGGTGTTGCTTTCAGCCTTTGAAGAACTTCGGAAACTCGGCCACTCCATACGAGGTCGCTTTCCCAATCCCAAGAATCATAGCTCACTCCAACGCGCTCCAGTGTTTCTCTGAAACCTTTAAGGCATAACTCGCTTACTTCGCGCACAAGTCTCATAGCCTCTGGCTCACCTTTTTCATAAGCAAGATTAAGCCTGTTTATTTCTTCCTCGGCGTCCTTGGCTTTTTCTATTTCCTCAAGTAGCCTTTCAAAAAGCGCTGGAAACTTTTCTTTAAGCTCCGCGGCAATCGACATCCATTCGTCAATCTGCTTAGTAATCTTCGCAACCTCATCAGAAGGCGCAGTCTCCTTTGCATTTTCAAGCTTTTTTTTCAAGCGGTTAAGCTCAACTAGGCAGCTGGTTATTGTGTAAATCTTCCCCACAAAATGGTCTGGCTTCTCATTCGGCTTTGGTCTGCCAAGCTTATCGTAGCCGTAGGCGATAACTGACGATTGCCGGCCGACATCGTCTATGTAATAGTGGCAGAAAACCGTGTGCCCTCTGTATTTTAGAATGCGTGCCAATGCGTCTCCTATCATTGGGTTTCGCGCTTGGCCAATGTGAATGGGGTGTAACGGATTGACGCTGGTATGCTCTACAATTATCTTCAAAGGTTTTCCCGTTTTGATAAAACCGTAAGCAGAACCAAGATGCCTTACTGCTTGAAGCGTTAAAGAAGAAAACTTGGCGAAATTAAGATGAAAGTTAATGTAGCCGCCTACTGCTGAAACCTTCTCTATCAGACCAAACTTCTTTTTGTCTATACTCATGACCAGCTTTGCTGCCAAATCTGCCGGTTTTTGGTTAAATTTTTTGGCCAACTCAAAACATATAGAAGAAGCAAGTTGGCCAAACTCGGGATTTGGAGGCTTATTAAAGGTCATGTTTCCAACTTTAACTTCAGATAAAGCTTTCTTTGAAGCATGCGCCAAGATAGTTTCACATTCTTTTCGAAATTCAGCAAACGGATTCTCAACGATCATCTGTGGCCTCTCCAAGTTTTTAAGCGCACGATACATCTTTAAGTTGACGGTATATTTTAATTTGAAAAGCGTCCCTTTATCTGTATATGGATGTAGCAGCCATGAAGACGAAAATAATTTTCTCAGAAAAATGTCTAAACTATGGTAACTGGCACATCGAAAGCCCACAGCGAGTCAAGAGAGCCTATGACTTCTTGAAAAACAACGATTACGAATTTCTAGAACCTGAACCTGCGGCAGAAGAAGATCTATTACGTGTACATGATTCGGAGTACATCTGTGACTTAAAAGAAGGCTTAATTGAAGATCCAGACACACCCTCATACGAGAACATCTACGAGTACGCGCGGCTTTCCGCTGGGGGCGCGCTTTTAGCCTCTAAGATAAATGGTTTCTCGCTCATGAGGCCTCCTGGTCATCATGCAGGGCGCCATGGTGCAGCGTTGGGCGTTTATACGCGGGGATTTTGCTACTTAAATAATGTCGCAATAGCTGTGAAAACTCTAGGTAAGCCCGCACTTATACTAGACATCGATGGACACCATGGGAACGGTACCCAGGAGATTTTCCGAGGCGACGAAACAGTGGTTTATATCTCGTTGCATCGTTATCCGCATTATCCAGGCACAGGTTTACATCATGAAGAAAACTGCTTGAACTTCCCGCTGCCAGCTGATTGCGGCGAGCAACGCTACTTGCAGACACTTGACCAAGCATTAAGTATGGTAAACATGAATAGATTTGAGGTCATAGCAGTTTCAGCGGGCTTTGACACACATCTTGGCGATTTAGCCTCCCTAGGCTTGACCGAACAATCCTTTAGAAAGATAGGCGAAAAAATCGCTGCGCTGAAAAAACCCACTTTCTTCGTTTTGGAAGGCGGATATGCTGGTGAAAAGAACGGAAGAGATATTGACCAGCTTTTGAGAGGCTACGAAGGAGCACAATAGCTTTACTTTTTTTATTTAACTTTCTAGTCAACCTAGAAAATTAGAGTGTGATACCTGCTCTTTTCTATTTCTGTCATTTTGTTGCTTTTTTGTTTAATGCCTCAAGCTTTTCCGTTACTTTTATAGACCTTTTTTCAGCTTCTGCAAGCAACGGCTTCCAATCTTTATTCTTTACAGCGTTGGTTAAGCGTTCAATTTCCATGGGAAGCTTCTCTAGTGCGTGACTGAAGCGTTCCTCAGCTTCCTCATCATTTGATACAACTTCAAGGGCTTCTTCAGGACAGAACTCAACACATTTTGGTTCTCCACTGCAGAAGTCGCAAGCTATTGCGACGCCTTTTTCCGGATGAAGAGTTATGCCACCGTGTGGGCAAGCTTGTATGCACCAATCGCAGCCTTTGCACTTCTTTTCAATCACTGTCAAAATACCTGTTTTCTCAGACTGCACCAACGCTTTTTCTGGACAAGCAGCAACGCACTTAGCATCTTCGCAAAAGCGACATGCAAGTGCGAAATTAAAAAGCGGCGTCATGCGGACAACACGAATCCTTGACTTAATAGGGTTACAACCGGCTTCTCCCTTTTCAAGTGTGCAAGCATACTCACAGATGCCGCAGCCCGTGCATTTGCTTGGGTCAACTGAAACAAATTTCCTTGATTCAAATTTGGTGGGTGTCATTGCTACATCCAGACCTGTTTGAGCTATGTAAATATTTCTATAAGCTTTTAAGTTTTTTAACCATGTTACACTTAGAATTTTATAGTGTTTTGTTTCTCTTAAGCAATTATACTCGTCATATAAGCGGTTCTATCAGAAAAGGTGTTGTCTAATAGTTTAAAAAGTTATTTTTGTGCTAGAAAATTATTTTTTGCTTCAAGAAAGCCTTGATATTCTGTGTTTAATTTGCCGTGCCTCTTTAAGATCGTGTTACCAATCCTCCGCCAATCATCAACTACTCTTGGCCAAACTTTGCTGTTCATCACTTGTTGCATTACATAATCTCTTATTGATTTCTCACGTTTTATGGTTCTTTTGCGTAAATTAACGCTAATAAGCCCAACTCGTCTCAAGTTTTGGATGTTATGGACAAATAGTTCTAGATCAATAGGATAGTTTACGCTCCCCTTTAAATCATCAAGTATAGAATCTACCGAATTTTCCTCCTCCGCTCGTAGACAAATAACGGCTACCATGTCTTGCATAAGCCGCGCAGTAGCGCTAACGTAAATGCTGGTGGTTCTTTTCGGAATTAAAACTTGTTCTAACCGGTAACCATAGCGCTTATAGAACCATTTCTTTGTTCCTTCGGCCAATAGCAGATAAACGCCAACAAGCACTGCAAGAGCAAGGAAAAATGCAGGCGGTGGCGCCACGAAATGGAATAAATTGCCTAATGGCGTGAAGGGTATAACTAATGCAAAACCCATAATGCTCATACTGCTTAAAAGTAGAAGCTTACTTGGCTTACTCTTATAGAAAGGTGAGCTTCTTGTTCTTATGACAAATATGACCAAAGTTTGTGTGCAGAGCGACTCAATAAACCATGCGGTTTGAAACAGTGGTTCTGTTGCTTTAAAAATTAATAACATTATGAAGAAAGTTAAGAAGTCAAAAATTGAGCTGATGGGTCCCAAAAATATCATAAAGTTCCTTATAAAATGAATATCCCAACGCTTGGGTTTTTCAACATAATCCGCGTCTACGTTGTCGGTTGTTATGGCGGATTGAGAAAAATCATAGAGCAAATTGTTTAAGAGTATTTGTATTGGAAGCATGGGCAAAAATGGAAGGAACAGCGACGCCCCAGCAACGCTGAACATGTTGCCAAAATTCGAGCTTATGCTCATCATGACATACTTCATTGTGTTGCCGAAAGTTTTTCTTCCTTCCAATACGCCTTCTTCCAGAACTGTCAAATCATTCTTCAAGAGTATAATATCGCTGGATTCTTTTGCAACGTCAACCGCATTATTAACAGAAATTCCTACATCGGCAGTTTTCAGCGAGGGCGCGTCATTGATCCCGTCGCCCATAAAACCGACGACATGCCCATTGTTTTTCAGCGCATTAATGATTCTATCTTTCTGGGCAGGGGTTACCCTCGCAAAGATGTTTGCTTCCTCTACAACTCTGGCAAGTGCGTCATCATGCATTTGAGCGATTTCGTTTCCAAGGACAACTCCCTTCACCTCAAAACCTATATGTTCACATGTTTTTCTGGCAACTAACTCGTTATCGCCTGTGAGAATCTTAAGCTCTATTCCAGCCTTATTCAATAGTCGTATTGATTCTCTAGCTGTTTCTTTAGGCGGATCCAAAAATGCGACGAAACCAAGAAACACCATGTCATTTTCGTCATTTACAGAATAAACTGCTTTATCTTCTTTTAATTTCTTGTAGGCAACGCCTAATACTCTGAAGCCCTCAGCACTTAAATCATAGTATTTCTGCTCAATCTTCTTGTGCATTTCCTCGGTTAAATCGGTCACCACACCTGCTAGCTCATAGTAAGCGCAAACTTTGCCTATTTCTTCTGGAGCGCCTTTAGTGATAAGAAATCGCTGCCTTTCGTACTCAACAACTACAGAGACGCGCCTTCGGACAAAATCAAAGGGTACTTCGTCTATCTTTTGATACCCTACAACGGCAACATGTTTGTGGTCAAGGATAGCTTCGTCAAGTGGGCTTTTTAGTCCTGTTTGGTAAAAGCTATTAAGAAATGAATACAACAGCACTTTTTCATCATTATTTCCATCAGCATCCACATGAAGTACAAGTTTTATCTTGTTCTCTGTAAGAGTTCCAGTTTTATCCGTACATAGCACATCCATACTCCCAAAATTTTCTATTGCTGATAAGCGTTTTACAATCACGCCTTTTTTGGACATTGCAAGAGCGCCTTTAGAAAGATTAACTGAAAGAATCATGGGCAAGAGTTCCGGTGTTAAGCCCACCGCTAGCGCTACCGCAAATAAAAGTGACTCTAGCACATCACGCTTGTAAAGCGCGTTTATGAGAAAAACAAGCATAACCAAAAGGAAGGTAGCCTGCATAATCAGAAAACCGAAGCCTCTGAGGCCTTTTTCAAATTCTGTTTCAGGCTCTTTTTCAATAAGTTTCTTGGCTATTCTGCCATATTCCGTGAGACTTCCGGTTTTCAACACCACCGCAGTTGCTGTTCCGCTAACAACAGAAGTTCCCATAAAAAGACAGTTGTTCCATTCAGTGATTGAAGTCCCTCTCGTTTTCAGCGGCGCCGGCGTCTTTTCAACTGGAAATGATTCCCCAGTTAGTGCTGATTGATTAAGAAATAGGTCTTTTGCAACGAGAACTCGCGCGTCTGCGGGCACAATATCGCCGGCTGAAAGGTATATAATGTCTCCAGGAACAATTTCAGAAAGCTTAACTTCACGTTTCTTGCCGTCTCTGAGCACTGTAGCGGTCGTGGTTACCTTTTCCTTGAGCATCTCAGCAGCTTTTTCTGCTTTTGTTTCCTGATAAAAGTCTAGTATAATACTAACAAATATTATGAAGAATATTATAGCGACGTTCATGACTTCGCCAAGAAAACCTGAAATTACGCCCGCAATCATCAATATGATTATGAGAGGACTTCTAAAGTGAGAAAGAAACTCTGCAATCGATGTTCGCTTCTCTTTCTTGGCAAGCTCATTAGATCCATAAATTTTTAGGCGTTTTTCCGCTTCCGCAGAAGAAAGCCCTGCTAAAGAAGTGCCTAAAAGAATAAAAAGTTCCTCATTCGACAAGCTTAAAAGTTCTTCAGAACTTGAAATAGCCCAACCTTCTTTCCCGTTTGTCTTCAGATTCTTACCATTCTGTCTTTCCATAAGCATCCAAACCATTTATGGCGCTACGCAAGGTTGGGGGTGCCAACACTGTTGAAGTGTGCCTTCATAAATTTGTTTCCCAATCTTTCTAACGGATAGTATCAACCATACATCTGATTTTGCAACAGGTCTTTTTTGCTAAACCTAAAAATTTGAAGGTTCTAAAGGGAATTCAAAGTTACGTTTAAAATTATCACATCACTAAAAGCATTTACCTAAAAAGTGATCAGTGTGACCGAGAGGAAGATATCACGTATAAGCCGCTAGAAGTTTTAGGTCCAGAGCATGAATTTTCCATAGTCAACAAGGAATTACAAGCTTTGCCTATTGTAGACAAGCTTATCAAAAGGTTCCATGGGCGGATTGTAAATTTTGTTGAGTTCCCAAGTTTCACATTCGGCAAAGAACTACAATTACATGTTCTGGAAATAAAGGCAAACGCTCCATTCAGATCTCCTGAAATTTTCGAAGAAACCATGCAAAACGCGTTGGAAACATTGGAGTCTTTCCTTAATAGAAATTATCAAGCTTACCTTCTTGGAACTGGAATGCATCCGCTACTTAAACTCGAGGAGGCGCGAGTTTGGCCTCATCGTCACCGTAAAATTTACTGGGAACTTGACAAACTCTTTAATCTCAAACAGCACGGTTGGCTTAACATCCAAAGTTTCCATCTGAACTTGCCATACTCAAAAGAAGAAAACGGTATACTATTACATAATCTACTTGCATACTTATGTGCCTACGTTCCCGCCATCTCTGCTTCTTCACCAATATTCGAGGGTGCTGTGGGATCTAACGTCGATAATCGATTATACTTTTACAAAATAAACCAGGCAGCGGTTCCATCAATAACTGGCGATGTTGTTCCTGAGTATGTTACTTCCTTCGATCAATACCGTAAAACAATAATCTGGCAATATTCGCAAGATTTGGCTAAATTGGGTGCTGGAAAAACTATTCTTTTTAAGGAATGGATAAACTCGCGTGGCGTAATTTTCAGATTTGATCGCGCAGCCCTTGAAGTGCGGGTAATGGATGAGCAAGAATGTATAAAGTCAGATGTGGCGTTGAGCTGCTTTATTCGCGCTGCCCTTCGTGGTTTAATATCAGAAAAAACAATGCTTCCCCCGCATCGACTTCTCGTGCAAGACTTTAATGCCATAGTAGTGGGCGGTTTAAATGCTCCTGTTTCACACCCGAAAGGCAAAACTGCCAGACAAGTTTGCCAGCATCTCTGCCGCTTAGCATTTGAAAACGCAACAGCCGAGGAGAGAAAATATTTGTGGATTGTAAAAAAACGAATTGAAGAAGGCAACTTGTCTGAGCTTATACGAAACCGCGTTCTGCAAAGGGCACAAAAAACGAGTTTCGAGGAAGCCATTTTAGACGTCTATTTAACGCTTATTAAGTGCCTTGCTGATAATCGACCATACTTCTGAAACACCCAAGGTGTGCGGCATCATGGCAGATAAAACGGCAAAGAGTTATACTTCCGATATTTGTTTCAAATGTAATATTATATGTTGCCAAGATGCTAAGCCACCGCTGACGCGGCAACGACAAAAAATCATAGAGGGATACATAAAAACACGGCAACTTGGCATAACAAAACTCTTTTTACACGGTGAATATTCTTTTCCAGCAGTTAATGAAACTGGTTTATGCGTTTTCTACGACAAAAAAACTAGAGAATGCCTGGTTCATACAGTAAAACCTGAAACTTGCCGGGCTGGGCCAATCACTTTTGATATAAACCTTAAAACTGGAAAGATAGAATGGTATCTGAAAACTGCAGATATCTGTCCACTTGCTGGTATAATGTCTAATGATTCTAACTTGTTTAAGGCGCATTTTAAAGTTGCACGAGAAGAAATATTGCGGCTTGTCTGTGAACTTGATGGTAAGGCTTTGAGGGCTATTCTAAAAATTGAGGAACCTGAGACTTTTAAGATAGGCGAAGAAGACTTGCCACCGGAAGTTTTAGCGAAACTTTGACTGGCATGTTACTATTTTTTTCGTATTTCGGCAAGTTAATAAATAAGGATTTAGAAAATATTTTTTGATAAAGTGGTAGTGGCACTTAACGTTTATACAATAAGGGGAAAGGAGAATAGTTGTTAAAGGAATTGGAAAAGAAGCTTCTTGTTGAACTTATTAAAAATTCCAGAAGAAGTGATAGGGAACTAGCCAAGGCTATAGGGTCATCACAACCAACTACAACAAGATTGAGATGCAAACTGGAACAGGAAGGGTACATAAGAGAGTACACGATTATTCCAAACTTTAGTAAAATAGGTTATTCTATAATGGCTTTAAATTTTTTAAAATTTGATTCCAAATTGAACCAAGAACAAGTTGAATTATTCCGTAAAACTCATCCAGAAACAATAGGGCGTGACCCTTTCGGCGTGATCTTAATCCAACGTGGAATGGGTCTAGGCTATGACGCGGCAATTATCTCGCTGCATCAAAACTATTCTTCCTATGATGCCTTTAGAAATTATGTAAAGGCTGCTATGGGCGCAAGCATAACTGAGATGAACACGTTTCTAATTAATCTTGAAGAAGAAAAAAGCACTTTGCCTCTTACTTTCACTTTCCTTGCAATCCAACTTTTGAAGTCAAGCAACCAGCTACAGAATAGAAATGATCACCTGATTCATAAGAACTCATTTAATTAATCTGCTTTACTATCCTTTACAGAAAACCCATTTCTTTCAATCTTAAAGCCAAGCCTATATCCCCTTTAAATCGCAGTTTTCCGCTGAAAAAGGCTTTTTCTCCGCTGATTTTCCCGTTAATAACGTCCAAATAATCCTTTTCTTCCATTGCTATACGCAGCGTTGGCGAATTATATGTTCCCTCTCGGGCCTCTATTTTCTGATTTTTTATAAAAACAACCCAGCTGCCACCATTAGGGCCTTCTATATCTACTTGAACTGTTATATCGATTCCTGCGGCTTTTTCGGCCTTAAACCGCTTAGGTAATATATTCAAGAAAAACTCTCTTGGAGTTTGTGCTTCTAACATTATTTCTTAACCCCTTTTATTCTTTCGGTTCATTCTATGTAATTCTGCATTTTGAACTTTTTCTCAAGTTCCGCTAAGCTTGGTATGCGACCTCCCG
Source organism: Candidatus Bathyarchaeota archaeon (assembly GCA_026414525.1). GTDB lineage: Archaea > Thermoproteota > Bathyarchaeia > Bathyarchaeales > Bathycorpusculaceae > JAOAIV01. The sequence continues at coordinate 10,146 of JAOAIV010000006.1, forward strand.
TTAATATCATAACTGAAAGCTGAACTTTAGCCGCTTCTTCAATCATCTCATTAAGTTTGGAGGCTGCTTCCACGGTTGGGCCAACTGTTATGATGCCATGATTTTCCAGGACTACTGCATCGTAATCTGCAATCTTTTCCTGCACTACTTTCGCAAGAGCTTCTGAACCAGGTTTTTCAAAGGGGATAACAGGGACTCCCTTCGGTATAAGGGTAACCAGCTCTATTTGTAATGGCAGAATCTCTATTTTTGCGATACCAAAAGCCGTGGCTGTAGGTGGATGCGTGTGTACAATCGCTTGCACATCATCTCGGGCCCTGTAAATTGCCGCGTGTACAAGTGTTTCCATGGAAACATTTAACTCGCCTCTAACCTTGCTTCCATTTAAATCTACTAGAACCAAATCTTCAGGATTCAATTTGCCCATGCAAGCTCCAGAGGGTTTTATCAAAAACATTTCTGCACCGGGAATTCTGGCACTAATGTTTCCGCTTGTTCCCTTCACTAGGCCGCGCGCGTACAATTTCTTGCCTGATTCAACTATTTTCATTCTTAATTTCCAAGTTAAGTCTGAGTTCATTTCCTGTTTTCAGCTCCATGGATTATCTAAAGAGATCCTTTTCTCTTGGTCTGACCAGCTCTGTTATCGTTGCGTCCTCTGCTCTCTGGTACTTATATCCTCTTATTATAGCGGCTGGTATGCCTTCATCTGCTTGGCCCATCACTAGTTCTGCTGCTGAAGCTAATTCATCAGCCACAGCAGTCCGCTTAACTTTGAGCACGTAGCCAAACAAGTCTTTTTCTCCGCGTCTATCCCTTAGAGGTCGAATTCCCGCTACACCTATTGCGACGTTAACCTCGCCCATTCTGAATGGACGGCCATGTGTGTCCGAGATTATCACTGCTATGTCGCAACCCGTTAACCTTTTTACCTCCTGTCTAATTTTTTGGGCTGAGGTATCCGGATTTTTGGGCAGCAACGCTACGTTTCTTTCTCCTCCAACATTTGATCTATCTACCCCAGCATTTGCACACACCATTCCGTTTCTTATCTCTGTGATAATGCTGTTGGGTCCTAAACGCACTATCTCTTTTGTTTCGCGAAGGATGGCCTCCACCAATGCCGGGTCCTTTCCCGTTCTCAGCGCTATTTCTCGGGCGCGTTCTGAAGGAACAATTTCATCTAAATTTAAAATATCACCCTCGGCTTTAGAAACAGCAACATGCGTGATTACTAATATATCTCCATCTTGAATAGGTGTGTTCTGTTCTCTCGCAGCATTACAAATAAGCTCTGCCAGATTATCCCCTTTCGTTATCAACGGTAAATTTTCGACAGCAATTATCTTTAACGGATCCATCTTCTCTACCTCGGCTTTAATAAATGTGAATTGGCTACTTGACAATAAAACTTAAGGTTATCTGTGCTATTGCCGCATGCTTAACCGCGTTGTGAACGCTTCGTTTATATTTTTAATCATTTAAAAACATTTTTTAAATAATTAAAAATGCTGCTCTTTGAACCATGAGATTCAATTTCGCGTTTTGAATTCTGAAAAATTATGCCGCGCAGCGAGTCTATGATTCAATTAATGTGGAATAATGTTTTTCTATTTTAGACTTCTTAATGGATTGTTGCTGTTTTGCCATGGCTCTTTGGTAAAAAAGATAAAATAAAAAAAGATGAGTTTTCAACTTCTGAATTTCTGCAGTTTTTTGAGCATTTCTTTGTCGCCTTCAGCATCTCCAGCGCATGTAGCTATTATACCATCAACAAGCCCATCTAGCTTTGCAGCGGTTTCTTCGACTTTTTCCATGGTCGTAGTGACAGGCCAACCGATCATTTTCACCGTTTCCACATTCCTGGGTGTTCCAACTAGGAAGTAAGCGTAGCAAGGTTTGTTCAAGCGTTTGCATTCTTTGGCTACCTGCTCGAGTATCGGGAACGATTTGTCTTCTAGCCTCATGAAGTAGATGAAGTCCCAACTGTCTCTTACTCTTGTCAGTGTTTCCTCCACAGATTTTCGTGCCGTAAGCAAGCAACCCAACTTGAGGTTCTTTAGTTTCACCGTGTTGCGTAAGAAGTCTCTGGCTTCCTCAGATGATTTCAGCATCTTTATCGGTTCGCCATACTTGGGCACATCACCCATTGTAACTGCTAACCCATCTAAACCAATGATATCTGCTGCTAGCGCTAAGCCTCCTACCTCGACGGGGCCCTTGTAGTGGAGTATGAATATAGGGCAGACGTATTTTTCTGGGTATTTCATTTTGAGTATGCAGCTTACCACCGTGCCGCTCGGTGCTGGAAAACCAGCAGCGCTGTCGGTTACGTTCCAGCCGTCAACTAAGTCCTTGATTTCTTCAGCCAGCTTTAGAAATTTGCGTGTCGGAACAAACTCGTTAAGTATCTTCATGACGTACCATCACGCCTAAAAGGGAAGGCGTCTTTGCATTAAAAATCTTTTGCATACAAACCTTTTTTCTTTCAAGAAAACATAAATAAACCATCAAAAGAACGTATTTACCCCATTAGGGTGTATATTATGAAAGTCGCTGTTTCTGGTAAGGGAGGAGTGGGCAAAACACTTATTGCCGCCGGCCTCGCGCGAGGCTTTGCTGAACGCGGGTTTAAAACAATAGCCATAGACGCTGATTCTTCTCCTAATCTTGCTTTAACTTTAGGCTTATCCACCGAGGAAGCTCGCAAGATAATTCCCATCTCCGAGAATAAGGAGCTTGTTGAATCCAAAACTGGCACGGGATATTCAGGTGTTTATCGTTTATCCTTTACTGTGGACGATATAGTCCGTGATTATGCCGTCAGCACTCCTTTCGGCGTGCATCTGCTTGTTATGGGCACTGTTAAAGCCATGGACTCAGGCTGCATGTGTGCACCAAACGCTGTTATCCGCGCTTTGCTACGTCACCTAATTGTTGAACGTAATGAGGCTGTTGTTTTAGATTTGGAAGCGGGTGTTGAACACATAGGCCGAGGAACCGCGCGGCAAGTTGATGCCCTACTGATCGTGGTAGATTCCAACCTGAAATCTCTCGAGATAGCGAAGCACATACATGATTTAGCTGCAAAAGCGGGCATACAGCAGCTCTATCTTGTTGGGAATAGGATAATGAATATCACTCAGAAGGAAGCTATCAAGAGATTCGCTGAGAAAAATGGCTTATCGGTACTTGCTTTTATTCCATATGACGAGAAAGTTGTCGAGGCCGATATGAGGGGTGACACGCCGCTCAGATATAGAGAAATCGAGGCAATCAGAACCATAGATGATATATGTGACCTTTTACTTAAAAAGCAGGTTTAAGCCTTAATGGAGCTGTTGTTTAAATGAAAATTCTTGTGGTTATTGGCCGCGGTGGCACAGGAAAATCCAGTTTCGTCGCTTTAATTGCCAAATACTTGATCGAGGCTGGCCAAGCGCCCTTGTTGCTTGTGGACGCTGACCCTGACCAGAATCTTGCCGAAATGGTTGGCGTTGACCTTAAAGAGGCTGGAAAGCAAACGATTTCCGAGTTGCTTGTAAGCACGTTTATCGAGCAAGGTGGAACCACTATTGGCATTCCGCCATCGGAGCGAATAGAAAGCAAGATTTGGACAAGCGGACTTTTCGAGGGCGACCGTTTCGATTTTCTTGCTGTAGGTACCAAGTGGGTTGAAGGTTGTTATTGTATGCCAAACGCGGCTTTAAAAGCAGCACTTGAGTCATTGACTAAAAATTATAAGTATGTGCTTATCGACTCGCCTGCTGGACTTGAACATTTAAACAGGCGAATTACGTCAAAAGTAAATGATATATTTGATATTCTTGACCATTCAAAGAAATCTTTTGACCATGTAAAACGAGCATATCGTATAGCGCAAGAAGTCGGCATCACCTTTGATAACTTTTACATAGTTGGTGGATATCGATTTCCTCAGGATCTGGGGCGTAAAGCAGAAGCAGCGCTAAAATTCAAGTATCTAGGGAAAATAGCTTATGATGAACAATTAGATGAGTATGTGCTTGCTGGTAAGTCTTTGCTTACTTTGCCTTCTGCCAGTGTGGCTTATGCTTCTGTTAAGGAAATAATGAAAATTGCTGGCTATTTGTAAGCAATTTCTTGGTCATTTTACACTATTTCCACGAAGCTTGCAACTTTGTAAATCTAATGTTCAATTTACATAAAAAATCTGGAAAAGTTTAAAAACATTGTAATACTGGTTATAGTAAAACCTTTACAGAGGTTAAAAATTGCCCAATAAAAACGTACATATAAAAGTAGATGAAATGAAAACTAGCAACGCCATTATCAAAAACCTTGAACTTTCTGTGGGCAAAATTGTTGACGCCTCCTGGACCGAACCAATGGGCCCATCGCCAATGCCCTCTCTCACTACGCTTAGGGATTGGGATTTCAAACTTTTCAGGAAATATAAACCGTTCTATGCGCCTGTTTGCGATCTTTGCTGCCTTTGCACCTATGGTAAATGTGATCTAACCGGTGGAAAGCGTGGTGCGTGTGGATTAGACATAGCAACGCATACTGCACGCATGGTACTTTTATCTGTTTGCACTGGCGCCGCGACTCATACAGCACATGCACGGCACATGCTTAATCACCTAATTGAGAAATATGGTCGTAGATATCCGCTGGATGTTGGCGGCTTAAATATAAAAGTCGAGATGCCGATAACTAGACTTGTTTGCGGAATTAAACCTGAAACGCTTGGTGATTTAGAAGAAGTTTTAGATTACGCTGAACAACAGATCACTCAAGCGCTTGCTGTTGTTCAAACAGGTCAAGAAAGCAGTAATCTTGATTTTGAGTCAAAAATTTTCCATATAGGAATGATTGACCATCTGGGAATGGAGGTAGGAGATGTAACACAAATTTCGGTTTTAGGTTTTCCAAAAGCCGAGATTGAAGCGCCGCTCGTTCCTTTGGGTATGGCGACTGTTGATAAATCTAAACCAACTGTGATGTGTGTTGGTCACAACGTAATTCCATCCGTTGGTATAATTGATTATATGACTGATCATGGTCTTGCTAACCAAATTGAAGTTGTAGGCTTATGCTGCACTGCGCATGACATTACCCGCTACTATAAGCAAGGTAAAATAATAGGCCCCATATCATGGCAATTGCGATTCATAAGAAGTGGCCTTCCGGACGTTCTTGTGATCGACGAACAATGTGTCAGAACTGATTTACTTCGCGAAGCTAAACGTATAAAGGCGCCTGTTATCGCTGCTTCAGAAAAAATATGCGCTGGTCTTAGAGATCGCACAAATGATCCAGTTGACGAGATAGTTGCAGATCTGGTTAGCGGTAAAGAACAAGGAGTTTTAATTCTTGATCCAGAAAAAGTCGGCGAAGTAGCAGTAAAAGTTGCTTTGCAAATTGCACCTTTAAGAAAGAAGTTCAAGTCACTACCGGAAAAGGATGATATTACAAATATCTCTGCAACTTGTAGGCAATGCTACTTATGCCAAAGATCTTGCCCCCAGGACCTAGAGATTGTTGAAGCTATGCGTGCTGCCGCGCAAGGCTCAGTGGTTAAACTATCCGAGTTATATGAGTCTTGTATTGGATGCGGAAGGTGCGAAGAGGCTTGCCCAATTGAAATTCCCATTCATAGCTTAATCGTAACTGCTGGAGAGAAACAACTTCTAGCAGAAACAAATATCTGTCGTGCTGGCAGAGGCGCAATACAAGATATCGAAATTAGAAATGTTGGCAGCCCAATAGTTCTTGGCGAGATTCCAGGAATTCTAGCGGTTGTCGGCTGCTCAAATTACCCAAAGGGCGGGAAAGATGTTTATGATATATGTCGCGAATTCGCCAGTCGTCGTTATATAGTTGTTGTCTCCGGCTGCGCGGCCATGACCGCTGGGTCTTATAAAAACGAGGAAGGAAAAACTCTTTACGAAGAATTTTCAGGCGAATTTACGGCTGGCGGAATTGTTAATGTTGGTTCATGTGTTGCAAACTCTCACATTGCTGGCGCAGCCATTAAAGTAGCTAATATCTTTGCGAAGCGTAACTTACGTGGTAATTATGAAGAAATAGCTGATTATATACACAATCGTGTAGGCGCAGTAGGTCTGGCTTGGGGAGCCTACTCCCAAAAGGCGGCGGCTATCGCGGCAGGTTTTAATAGGCTAGGTGTCCCAGTAATTGTGGGGCCTCACGGAGCAAAGTATCGTCGTATGCTTCTTGGAAGAGCTGATAAAAAAGAAGACTGGCTTGTCTATGATGCAAGAACAGGTGATGAGGTGTACACGGGTCCTGCACCTGAGCATCTTTTCATTTCAGCTACCACTAAAGAGGAAGCAATGGTGCTAATAGCTAAACTCTGCATGCGTCCTAATGATACTTGGAAAGGTCGTGCTGGAAAACTCACACATTATATCGACCTGCACAAACGCTTGTATGGAACAATGCCCAGTGATGTTCACTTGTTCGTGAGAACAGAGGCTGATATACCATTAACAATGAAGGATGAAATATTGCAGATTCTAAAGGAAAAGCAGTGGCAAGAAAAAACCATTCCTGATCCAACATTACTTCCACGTCTCATTAGAAAGAAAAAGGAGTGAGAAAAATTGAGGCAAAACGCTGAGGTAGTCGAGGATAAAACTGAGAAAAGTGAATATGTAACTTTAACAATTGATGGCATAGAGGTAAAAGCTCGTAAGGGCACGCCTTTATTAGAGGTAGCGCGGCAAATAGGCGTGGAAATCCCTACTTTATGCTACTACAGTTTTGTTTCGCCTTATGGCTCATGCCGTTTGTGTTCTGTTGAAATTACAACCAAAAGTGGCAGAAACCGAATTGTAACCTCATGTAACTATCCTGCTGAAGATGGTTTGAAGGTTGAAACTAAATCTGAAAAAGTTATCATGGTGCGCAAGGGCATTTTAGAATTGCTGCTCGCTCGTTGCCCAAAAGTTGTCCGAGTAAAAAACTTAGCACGCGAATATGGCATAACCGAGCCTACCCTCTGGGTATCTGATCAGGATGAAGATTGCATACTCTGTGGTCTGTGCGTGCGCGCATGTAAGGAGCTTATTGGTGTATCAGCCATCAACTTTGCCATGCGCGGCGTCAAACGTGAAATAACAGCACCATATCACAAATTTTCTGATGATTGTATCGGTTGTGGTGTATGTGCTCTTGTTTGCCCCACTGGTTCGAGAAAAATTCGGCAGCACACCTATGCAACAATTGCACCATTAAAAGGACCCAAAGATGAAAACATAGGCGTAAATATTGACATTTTTTCAGCGCATTCTCCAGATAGTTTGGATGGTTTTGTAAAGGCGGTGATAGCTGCTGGGCTTAAAAGCGGCTTGCTAGATAGTGTTGTGTTAGCTAAGCGAAAAAATAGTTTCGCGGCCGAAGCAGTAATAATCGAAAATTCTGAGGATTTTCTCAATTGCTCGCTTGCTAACTCTGTTCGAATAAAAATCGTCTCGACACTTATGGATGCGATTGCGAAAGGTAAACGAAAAATTGCTTTTATAGGATTACCCTGCCAAGTCCGAGCAGCAAGAAAAATTGAACAAACTTTGCAAAAGGAGATACCTGATTTAGAAATAACTTCGATAGGCTTATTCTGTTTGAACTCGTTTAATCCTAAAAAGCTTGTGGAAAAAATCAACAGCCTCTTTAAAGTCGATGAAAAACAAATAGAAAATATTTCAGTTAAAGATGGGAAATTCATAATTCAAGCAAAAAGCAAGGAGCATTCAGTTGCTCTTGAAAAGCTTGATGCTGCTATCGAAAATGGTTGCGTGTATTGCAATGATTTTCCAGCATTTTTCGCTGACCTCGCTATTGGCACCGCAGGAAGCGAACCTGGGTCGGTGACGGTAATAGTGCGTACCGATAAAGGTAAAATGTTGCTGGAGAAAGCGAATTTTACTAGGGACATAGCGCAAAAGGATGATGTTGTGCGCCTTTCTGATTTCAAGAAAAACCGAGCGAAAGAACATACTGCGCCAATCCTAAAAGAAATTTATGCTCAACGTAGCAGAAAGGGGGAATAACATGACTAATAGCCAAATAGACAAAATCATCGCGAAGTATGAAGGCAAGTCCGGTGTTCTAATACAGCTGCTTCTTGAACTTCAGCGTGAGCTTAACTGGATATCTCCTGAAGCAGTAAAAAGGATAAATGAAAAACTAGGTATCCCTATAAGTGAAATCTACCGTGTTGCAAGCTTTTATACAGCGCTAAGCCTTGAGCCTAGAGGTAAATACTTGATTCGTGTATGTGCTGGAACTGCGTGCTACATACGCGGGGGACTTCGTGTTTTAGATGCTGCGGAGAAAACAATCGGAATAAAAGCTGGTGAAACCTCCAGCGACTTGAAATTCACATTAGAAACCGTTAACTGTCTAGGCTGTTGCGCTCTCGGTCCAGTTGTGGAAATTAATGGGAAATACTATGGGACTGTAACGCCTAAACGGCTTGAAGAAATAATCTGCCGCAAGAGGAGTGAAAAATAGATGGTTAAGCTAAATTCTCCGTCTGACATAGAGAAATTAAGAAACGAAATATTAGCTAAAAGAGATCCAAATCGGCAAGTTATCGCAGTCTGTATAAGTACCGGCTGTGATGCTTTAGGCGCACGTGAGATCTTAAGTGTTCTTAAAGAGGAACTTGCGAAACATGGTTTGGCTGAAAAAGTGGAGATAAGAGAAACAGGGTGTTTAGGCTTTTGTGAGCAAGGTCCACGGATAGTTATTTACCCGCAAGAGATCTACTACTTCAAGGTTCAAGTTGCGGATGTTCCTCTTATAGTATCAAAGACTCTGCTTAAAAATGAGGTAATTGAACACTTACTTTATAAGGATGCCACATCAGGCAAAGTTGCAAGATACCTGTCTGAAGTTCCATTCTATAAATATCAATATAGGCTTCTTTTGGAAAATAATGCGAAAGTTGACCCGAAAAAGATCGAGGATTACATAGCAATTGGCGGGTACTCTGCTTTAGCTAAGGCCTTATCTCAAATGACACCGCAACAAGTACTTGAAGAAGTGAAAAAATCAGGACTACGTGGGCGTGGTGGAGGCGGCTTCCCAACCGGCCGAAAATGGGAGACGACCCGAAATGCGCATGGCACGCAAAAGTATGTTATCGTTAACTGTGATGAAGGCGATCCTGGCGCTTTTATGAACCGCGCTTTGATGGAAGGTAACCCTCACTGTATTCTTGAGGGTCTAATAATTGCCGCGTATGCTATAGGTGCTAGTGAGGGCTTTGTGTATGTTCGTCAAGAATATCCGCTGGCGGTAGAAAATATGCAAGTAGCCATTGATCAAGCAAGAGCTTATGGTTTATTAGGCGACAATATTCTCGGCTCTGGTTTTTCATTCGACGTCACAATTCATAGGGGCGCTGGTGCCTTTGTTTCAGGTGAATCAACCGCGTTAATGAATGCAATAGAAGGCAAAGTCGGCGAACCGAGACCCAAGTACATTCACACCGCAGAAAAAGGTCTATACGACCAGCCAACTGTCTTAAATAATGTTGAAACTTTCGCGAATGTACCGCTTATAATAAACAATGGAGCTGAGTGGTTCCAGAAGATAGGTACCGCAGGCAGTAAAGGTACTAAAATATTTGCTTTGGCAGGTAAAGTAAACAATACCGGTCTTGTTGAAGTTCCAATGGGCATAACTCTAAGAGACATAATATTCAAGATAGGCGGTGGGATCCGGGATAAAAAGAAGTTCAAAGCTGTCCAAACTGGTGGGCCTTCTGGCGGAGTCATCCCTAAGCAATACTTGGACACTCCTGTAGATTTTGATGAGCTAACCAAACTTGGCTCTATGATGGGCTCCGGCGGCATGATAGTTATGGACAATGAGACATGCATGGTGGACGTAGCCCGTTACTTCATTAATTTCCTTTGCGATGAATCCTGCGGTCAATGTGTGCCCTGCCGTGAAGGCCTAAAGCAGGCACGCAAAATATTAGACGACATAGTCGCTGGGCAAGGAAAACCCGGAGATCTTGAAACTCTAAAAAGAATCGCCACCGTTATGAATGTTGCTTCTCTCTGCGCTTTGGGTCAAACAGCGGCAAATCCCATGTTGACGACCATAAAGTATTTCGAAGAAGAATATAAAGCACACATAGATGAAAAGCGATGTCCAGCGTTAGTTTGTAAGAAACTCTTGACCTTCGTTATTGACCCTGAAAAATGCTCGGGTTGCCAACTTTGCGCTATGAGCTGCCCCGAACATGCTATTGAAGGAGCAATAGACAAAATCCACGTGATCGATCAAAGTAAATGTACGCAATGCGGAACCTGCTATGATGTCTGTCCACCGGAGTATGCAGCAGTAAAGAAACTATCCGGTGAACCTGCACCCGAAGTAATTCCTGAAGAACATAGGTGGATAAAGCGGCCTTGGCAATTGGCTGAGGTGCCTGGACCCAAAAAAGCAGTGATTATTTCTAATCCTAAAGTAGCTGCCGATCTCATTAAGAAAGCTAACAGGCCAATTCTTGTGGTCGGTCATCTTGTCTTAGACATCGAATATGAGGGAAAGAAGTTGATAGATTTTGTTATAGACTTTGCGCGGCAAACCAAGGTTCCAGTAGTTGCTACCGCACATACAATAGGCGAGTTTCTCAAAAGAGGATTTACCCCTGCAGCTTCAATGTCCGCAGCAGAGATAGGCTGCAGATTAGCCGACCCTGAATGGATGGGCATTGACGCTGAGGGGCCACATGACATGGCGCTATTCATAGGTGTACCATATTATTTCTTGAAAGACATATTAGCGGGTTTGAAGAACTTTGCACCTAACCTTACTGTTGTTACTCTGGATAACATGTATCATCCGCATGCAAGCTGGTCTTTCCCCAATGCAAGTGTTAAGGATTTGGTTAACAATCTTAAGGTTATAGTTGAAAAATTTGAAGGAGGACAATAAAAGAATGTCAATGTTCAGTGATATTCCCGTCGATGTCGGCATAATCTACGAAGGAGAAAGAATCCGCAGAAATGACATGTACGTGGAACTCGGCGGTCCTACTGTTAAAGAAAAGTTTGAGCTAGCCAAAGTTCGAGCTGCAAACGAAATAGAAGATGGGAAAATAGTCATTATTGGCCCTGATATAAAAGATATGAAAGAAGGCAACTCCTACCCTTTAGGCATCTTAGTTGAAGCTGCTGGTGCTACGCTTGATGAAGGATTAGAAGGTGTGATCGAACGGCGCATACATGGATACATGAATTATATCGAAGGTTTCATGCACCTCAACCAGCGCTATGACATTTGGATAAGACTAAGCAAGAAATCCTTCCAGAAAGGCTTGAATTCATTCTTGTATATCGGCAATGTTCTGCATAGGCTGTTCAAAAGTGAATTGCCCATAATTGAAAAATTGCAAATAACCTTCATCACTGATCCAGCAAAAATAAAGGAGCTCTACCCGCAAGCCCTGCAAGCATACGAAGCTAGGGATGCTAAAGCCAGAGGTTTAAAAGACGAGGAAGTTGATAAGTTCTACGGTTGCATACTATGCCAATCCTTTGCTCCAACTCATGTCTGTGTCATTACCCCACAACGATACTCAAACTGCGGTGCCATAAGCTGGTTTGATGGTAGAGCCTCCGCTAGCATCGATCCTAAAGGTCCTGTTTTTGCCATCGAAAAGGGTGAATTGCTGGATCCCGTAAAAGGCGAATATTCAGGCGTAAATGAAACCGTGAAGAAAAAGACGTTGGGCGAAGTTAGCAAAGTTTGGCTCTACACCGCCTTCGGTCATCCACACACTTCCTGCGGATGCTTTGAAGCTGTTGCGTTTTATATACCCGAAGTAGACGGATTCGGTTTGGTCCACAGGGGCTTTAAAGGCGTAACTGTCAATGGTTTGCCTTTCTCGACGCTTGCTGATTCAACAGCTGGTGGTCGTCAAGTCGATGGTTTTCATGGTTTATCCATCGAGTACATGCGTTCCAAGAAATTTTTAGAGGCTGACGGTGGCTGGCGCCGTGTCGTCTGGTTACCGAAGGAAATTAAAGAGCGCGTGAAAGACTTCATCCCAAAAGATGTGGTTGACAAAATAGCCACCGAAGAAGACGCACAGAACATTGACTCGTTGAAAGCCTTCTTGAAAGCGAAAGGTCATCCAGTAGTAGCTAAGTGGACTGAAGAAGCTACTAAAGCTGAGGCGGCGGTACCTGCGGAAGTAAATAAAGAAGAAGACACATTAGTTCCGGTGGCGACGGCGGCTACGTTGCCTTTAACGGCCGGCGGCTTCAAAATCATCTTGAAGGACGCTAAAATCTACGCTAAAAAGGTCATAATTCGACCCATAAAAGACGAGAAAAAAAGTTAGCGTTAGGTGAGCACGGTGACTGACAAAAAGAAACGAGAGGTCAATGAAGAGTTGCCCTTCAGCCGCGATCTACTGGAGTTGCTAGCAAAGTTTCAGGAAATAGAGCTGGAAGATTTCGAGCTGGAAGCCGCTGATTTGGAATTATGGTTTGGCTCTGGTGGTGTGCCTCCCCAATTGCTATCTCAACCGAAGGTTACGCCTTCCCTGAAGGGTAAACCCGTAGAGCTTTTGAAGACACGGTTTGTACCGCCAATAGAAACTTATCCAGGCAAAATTGTTGAAGTTAAACTTGGCGCCACTAAAAGCGAAGGTGGAACACGCGGCCGATCCATAGTCATTGGCGGAGAGACGACACCTGCGCTCTACACTTTTGAGCGGCCTGTTCTACATCCGCCGGTTGTTACGATTGACGTTTTCGACATGGAGATTCCGCTTTCTAAAGCCGTCAAGATGCATGTGACGGATGTCATAGGGGATCCGGCTGCATGGGCGAAGCGGGCAGTAGAAAAGTTCGGCGCTGACATGGTTACGATCCACTTGATCAGCATTGATCCGCTGCTTAAAGATGCTAAACCAAAGGATGCTGTTAAAACAGTCGAGGAAGTCGCTCAAGCCGTGGATGTGCCGCTGGTTATTGGCGGCTGCGGCGACCCAGTTAAGGATGCTGATGTCTTCGCTGAGATAGCTGAAACCTTTGCGGGCGAACGTTTCTTGATCAGTTCAATAACGCAGGACATGGATGTTGAGCGATGCGCCAAGTTTGTTAAGAAGTATGGGCATGTAGCTTTGTCTTTTACTCCTATGGATCTGAACTTGGCACGTGAGCTTAACCGGCGCCTGTATGACTTCCTCAACAAAGAGGACATTGTTATGGACCTTACGACAGCAGCGCTTGGTTACGGGTTGGACTATGCTTTCACTAACATGGAGCGCGCAAGGTTGGCTGGCCTGATGGGCGATGTCGAGCTTGCACATCCGATGTCATCTGGCACAACTAACGCTTGGGCCGCGCGTGAAGCTTGGCTGAAGATGTCGCCTGAATGGGAGCCTCGTGAGCTTCGAGGTCCACTCTGGGAAGTAACCACAGCATTGACGCTTTTACTTGCAGGAGTTGACCTGTTCATGATGATGCATCCTGCCGCTGTGAAGACGCTAAAAGAAATTATCCGCCATTTGACAAGCGGAAAAAAAGCTGATTCAAGCAGGTTCATCGACTGGGTTTCCATGAAGCTTTAGTGGAGACGCGTAGTGTATGGTTGAAAAGAAAAGTAAAGCCGGAGTAAAAGAGCTAAGCCCCATCGATGTTTACAAGCTTCTCCCGAAGATTAACTGTAAAGAATGCGGCGAACCGAACTGTATGGCCTTTGCTACAAAAATTGTTAACCGTGAGGTTCAAATCGAAAAGTGCCCCCCGTTGCTGAAGAAGGAGAATGAAAAGGCTTACAATCAGCTGAAGGAAATGTTGAAGCCCCCAGTCAAGGAAGTGGTTGTAGGTGTAGGCGCTAAAGCCGTCAAACTCGGCGGCAAGCTTGTCATGTATAGACATGAATTTACCTACTTTAACCCTACGGCAATAGCAATAGACGTCACTGACCAGATGTCTGAAGAGGAATTGTTAAGCCGTATAAGGCGTACTGAGCAGTTCAGCTACGAGTATATCGGTTACACGCTTAAGCTTGACATGATTGCTGTCCGCTCCACGTCGATGGATCCTGAGAAGTTTAAGGCGGCAGTGAAAAAGGTAGTTGAAAACACCAATCTGCCCCTGATCCTGTGTGCTTTGAACCCGAATGTGGCAGAAGCTGGATTAATGGCTGCGCCGAATGCGAGACCACTATTGTACGCTGCCACCGCGGAGAACTGGCAGGATATGGCTGAGCTTGCGCTAATGTATAATTGCCCCTTAGTAGTTTCAGCGCCTAACGATTTAGACATGTTGATAACCTTAACTAAAACTTTGCTCGCTTATGGCGTTCAAGATTTAGTTCTGGATCCCGGTACATTTGACGATGAAGGTTTGGCTGACACTTTAAACAACTTTACCATGCTACGTAGAGCTGCCTGCAAAGCAGGAGAAGAATTAGTTGGCTTCCCCTTGATGGGGGTGCCGATGGTTGCATGGATGAATAAAGGCGATTTGGCGGAAGAAATAATAAAGTGGCGGGAAGCCTACTTGGCTTCTATGCTGCTAGTCCGCTACGCCGACGTCCTTGTGTTGCATAGCGTTGACGGTTGGTCGCTTCTACCAAGCGTCGTGCTGCGTCAGAACATCTATACGGACCCACGCAAGCCTGTGGCTGTGGAGCCAGGCCTTAAAATTTTCGGTATGCCCGATGAGAATTCGCCTGTGCTTTTCACTACAAACTTTGCGCTAACATACTACACTGTGGCCTCTGACATAGAAAATTCAAAGCTTAACGCTTATTTGATAGTAGTTGACACTGAGGGTTCAGCTGTGGACAGCGGTGTTGCCGGTCGGAAGCTTACAGCAGAAAAAGTGGCCGATGCAATAAAAGCAACTGGTATCGAGAAGAAGGTGAAGCATCGGAAACTCATAATTCCAGGAAAGGCTTCAAGAATAAGCGGCGAAATTGAGGAGCTAACAGGCTGGAAAGTTCAAGTAGGACCAAAAGATTCCTCAGAAATACCAAAGTATTTGCAAGAAAAATGGCGGCCTTAACTTACCACTTTTATGTTCACAATTAGTTAAACTCGTTTTTTGTTGTCACATGCCCGTCTCCTAACAGCTTCAATGAATTACTAACAGCTCCAATATTTCTATACCTTCGCGGTGTGTTACCAGCTGCGTAGTACTATCATGGTATTGGTTTTCATTATCCCTTCTACGCGTCGGATTTTCTCTACACATTCATTGACTTCAGCCACGTTCATCCCGTTAATTACTGCTACAATGTCATATTCGCCTGTCACTTCGTAGACAGTTTCCACGTTTGGTATCTCACGTATTTTCTTGGAAACCTCTTGTGTCGGTAATGCCGGGTCAGTTGCTAATAGAGTAATTGCTTCTGCGCCTTCTGCTCTGCCAATTTTGATTGTGAACTTTCGTATCAAGCCTGAATTGACTAATTCTTTAATTCTTTTTCTAACTGCGCCTTCTGATAAACCAACTTGCTCTCCGATTTCTGAATAGCCCGCACGACCATTTTCCTTGAGAATTTTTAATATTTGTTTATCTTTGTCGTCCATCAATTTTCCCTAGCAGTGTTTGTGCGGTAGAAAATTTAACGGTTTCTGCAATAAATTGCCTGTGCTACTGTGGTTTTCGCTTTAGTGAGTTGCTTGTGTGCCCTTTTTCGGAAGAATTGTGCTTTCTGCTGTAGAATTCTTGTTTTAAATGGAACATTAGCAGCGTAAGATGTTACAAATAAGTCGCAACATTTAAAAGAGAGTCCATCAAATCAAGATGACATTTCCAATAAACAAAACGTGATAGTCGAATGATTAAACAAACCGCACATTCAAAAGCACAAGAGGTGAAAATGATCGTGTACAAGACTCGTTGCCCCGATTGTGACGCCGAACTTGACGTGCCTTCTGACACCGAGACAGGCGAAATCCTGAGCTGCCCTGGATGTGGGCTTGAGCTTGAAGTGAAGCAGATTAAAGGCGGATGCGTCGACCTACAAGAGCTGACAATGGAAGGAGAAGACTGGGGCGAATAAAACCTTCACCTCTGAGCTTGAAAATGAATCTCCCTTTCACGTTTTTTAATAACAACCTTTTTCATGGGATGCTAATAGTTAATGAGCATAGCACTTTTATATGAACATTCAGAAATCGATGAGATGGGTATAAAGCTAACTGCGCAAGAATTAGGCATAGAATTAGTTTTCATTCCCTTCCGCAAAATAGCATTTGCCATAGGCGCAGATGGCTTTACGGCTAAAACTAAATGCAAAGACTACACTGGTACAGTCAAGGATGCTGTTGTGGTGCTAAACAGGGCGCAGAGCAAAAACCGCCGTTTACAAGCGGGTTATTTTATGGAGATGCTCGGCAAGAAAACCATAAACTCAAGCCAAATCGAATTTATCTGTTACAGTAAACTGCGCACTCTACTGCATTTCTGGCGCGAAGGCCTTCCGATTCCCAAAACCGTTTACGTTCCCTGCGATGCATTTGACACATTAAAGAACGGCCGCTTAATCCACAATGAAGCAGACATAGCTGACTTGCTGGGGAATGAGTTCGCCATCGATGAGGGAATCGTGGTAAAGCCTGATGCTGGAACGCATGGAAAAGGCATTCTACTCTCAAAAAACAATGAACAACTCATCGCTAGCATACAGGAAACAAAGCCGTCAATAATAAATCCTGCGGGAATAGTTGCGCAGGAATTAATCCGAAAGTGGTTTTACGATTTGCGAATAATCGTTTCAAAAGAGAAAGGTAAAGCGCCTGTCTGCCATCCAGTGGCTTTAGCAAGAAGCGGCTTCAGAGACTTTCGAACAAACAGCTACTTGGGCAACACGGTTTTTGACGCACAAATTCCACTCAGCATTAGAGAATTAGCTGTGAAATGTGCCCAAGCATTGGGGAAAAATGCTGAAGCTTGGGTTCTCGCGTTAGACGCTATGATAAACATCGGCGAAAACAAAACCGTGGACGACGCAACCATTATTTCCGAACTTAAAAAAGCCGAAGAGGCGTATGAGAA
>JAOAIV010000070.1 GCA_026414525.1 Candidatus Bathyarchaeota archaeon
CCGTAGCGCTCATAAAAGAGCGTATTCCAGATGTTTACAATGTTATGGGCTTGATTGCGGTTGATGTTCACGGAAGAATAGGCGCTGCGCATAGCACGTCTAATCTCTGCTGGGCTTACATGACCCCTGAGCTTGAGGAGCCCGCGGCTTCGCTGAAAGCCAAATTTGTAAAATAAACAGGCGTTTTCAGAGAGAATTAATGGGGCAAAAAACAGTGATTTTGTCTGTGCTTCTGCAGGAGACTACGACATTTGACGAATGAAAATGTTTAAAGCGCGCCATTGTAAAGCTACACTACCACCCAAACCCCGATGGGAGGTGAAAAAGGATGATATTCGAAGAAGACGAGGAATGGGAAGAAATCGAAGATGAAGAATGGGAAGAAGAGGAATGGTAACCAGCCTATTGGCGAACAACCTTTTTACATCTTTCTTTCGTATGTTTAATTCAGTTTCATGTTCGATAATTTTTTCATTTAAGATTAACCTAGCAGGCAAAGCACATATTTTAGCTGAGAAAAGAATGGAAAACTTATTTTTCCTTTCCAGCGACGTTACTGTTTATAACTAAGCTGGATTTCATTATTGAGGTTGAGTTCGCCATGACCCGAGTTGCCGTAATAGACGCGGACAAGTGCAAAGTGAAAAAATGCAATCAGCTATGCGTTAGTTTCTGCCCTATGGTGCGGAGCCGCGTAGAAGCTATTAGGGTTGAAGGCAACAAGGCGATAATCTCGGAAAGACTATGCAGTGGCTGCGGCATCTGCGTCAAAAAATGCCCTTTTCAGGCTATCAGCATCGTTAACTTGCCAGACGAGCTGGAGAAGGACTGCAGCCACCGCTTCAGCGCAAACAGCTTCAAACTTTTCAGGTTGCCCACACCTTCGCAGGGCATGGTGCTGGGCTTGCTGGGGCAAAACGGCATAGGCAAAACCACAACTTTGAAGGTGCTTTCAGGCGAGCTGAAACCTAATCTGGGTAGATATGAGAATCCGCCTGAGTGGGATGAGATAATTCAGTATTACCGTGGCTCAACGCTTCAGGAATATTTCCAGCGGATGAGCCAGAACAACCTTAAGGTGGCGCATAAGCCGCAGTACGTGGATAAAATTCCAAAAGTTATCTCAGGCAAAGTTGGCGAGCTACTCGAAAAAGTGGATGAAAGAAAAATCTTGAACAAGCTTGCCGCTGATCTTGAACTCACGAAGATTTGGGATCGCCCTCTGGATGTACTAAGCGGCGGCGAGCTTCAACGTGTGGCAGTGGCAGCCGCCCTAAGCCGCGAAGCAGACGTTTACCTTTTTGATGAGCCTTCAAGCTATTTGGACGTGAAGCAGCGGCTGCAGGTGGCCAAGGCTATCCGAAGCCTTAAGCTGGAGCAGAAAACCATAATCGTGGCGGAACATGACCTTGCCATAATCGATTACCTGTCGGATCAGATCTGCATTTTTTATGGTCAGCCAGGCGTTTACGGCGTCGTTTCCCACGTACATGGCGTCCGAACAGGCATAAACATCTACCTACAAGGCTACATACCTGACGAGAACATGCTTTTCAGGCGAGAAGCCATAATCTTCCATGAGAAGCCGCCCGCCGCGGGCGCAAACGCTGGCGAACCCTTGCTGCGGTGGGGTCGCATCGAGAAAACGTTTGAGGGCTTCAAGCTTGTTGCCGAGCCTGGTGAAATAAGGCGCGGCGAAATCATCGGCATTATGGGGCCGAATGGCATTGGGAAGACAACTTTCGTGAAGATTCTTGCGGGGCTTGAGGAGGCAGATGACAAGCCGAAGCTGGGCGCGTTGACTGTAAGCTACAAGCCACAGTACATAGCCGCTGACTACGAGGGCACCGTTCAAGAACTCCTAATCGGCGTAGCCAAAGAAAACTTCACTTCAAGCTGGTACAAAACCGAGATTCTCCAGCCGTTGAAGCTTAATTTGCTCTTGGATAGAAATGTTATGGAGCTTAGCGGTGGAGAACTGCAAAAAGTCGCCATCGCCGCCTGTTTGTCGAGAAAGGCTGACTTGCTTCTGCTGGATGAGCCAAGCGCCTACTTGGACGTTGAGGAGAGACTGAATATGGCGCGTACACTACGGCGTGTTGTCGAAGCACACAATGTACCCGCTTTCGTCGTTGAACATGACGTTGTAGCCCAAGACTTCATCGCTGACAGGCTAATGGTTTTCAGCGGAGAACCAGGCATGAAGGGCGTGGCAAATTCACCTACAAGCCTGCGAAAAGGAATGAACGCATTCTTGAAAGAGCTGAATATCACATTCCGCCGCGACTCTGCCACGAGACGGCCGAGGGTTAACAAGGAAGGTTCGAAGATGGACACGTTCCAGAAAGAGATTGGGGAGTACTATTACATGCGTCTGAAGCAGGAATAAAAATGATTCAATTTTGGAAGCTGGCAGTGGATTACACCTGCAAGTGCTTATTTGCGGCGTTTCTTGTGGTAGATCAAAAAACCTATTCCGATTATAGCTACTGCGACCCCCGAAGCAGTTATAACCAATAGTATCGAGAAAGGTGCTTCTACGTTGAAAGTAATTGTTTCTGAGACACCAGTGTTCCCAAACTCGTCTCTCGCGTAAACTGTGATGCTATGCGGGCCGTTGGCTAAGCCTGACAGCGTCGTGTTGCCCGTAAGGGCTACGCCTTCTTGTCCGTCAAGGCTGTAGCCCATCCACACAACCGGCTTGTTAACCGTAAAAACCAAAGGAACACTAATCGAATTGTACGTCGCACTTTCCGGCGAAATAACCGCAACAACAGGCGGCACAGTGCCATAGCCGATGGGCGTGTACTGCTCATTTTCTGGGCACCATATACCTTGAAGATTAAAGTAGGGCAAGCCACCGATTGCATATATCAGATCATTCACAACCGCTACGTGTAATTGAAAACGCGCTGTCGGCATGGACTCGCCAACCGTCCAACTATCATTTTCTGGATCGTACACTTGATTAAGCGATGTGCCATCCAAGCTTTTATCCGGCAATCCTCCAATGACGTAAATTCTTTTAGGTGCCCATATGCCAGATGTGGCACCTGCAGCTGCCTGCCAGACCCCTATGGGCATGGGGACTCCAAAACTCCAAGTGTCAGTTGCAGGATCATAAATTTGAACAAGGTTCACAGTGGAGGCAAATTCGCTTTGGCCTCCTATTATGTAAATTTTGTCGTTGACAACTGCGGATGCATACAAAGTAACTGGGGTAGGTATCGGCGCCTTTGTGCTCCAAGAGTCCGTAGCAATATCATAAACTTCGTTCAAAGCAGTGATCGTATATTGTCCACCACTTCTGCCACCTATCAAGTAAATTTTACCTTTGACCACATTTGCCGTTAATTGTGCTCTGGGAGTGGGCATTGGCATTTTGGTTTCCCACGTGTCCGTCGAAGGGTCATAAACCTGATTTATTCCGTCAGCGCCTATGATATAGATTCTATTCTGGTAAACAGCGGTGGCAAAACTATGCCTAGCCTTGGGCATCGGCTTTTTTACACTCCACGAATCCAGAAGCGGATCATACACAAAAACAGCATTATTTTTATAGCTCACATTACCATAGTCGCCATCACCCGCAATCACGTAGATTTTATCGTTAACTGCGGCGATGCCCCAGCCTGACATAGGCATAGGCTTCTTAGCAATCCACGAATCTGCATTAGCCGCACTGACAAGAAAAACTTGAAAAAATGAAAATGCAAGAGAAAAAGCGAGCACCGCTCCTGCAATTTGGGTTTTTCTATTCACGAAAAACCTCTCCATTAACCTTTAGCGTTTTATACTTTTTATGAACTTTGGGATTTCTACCTATGACCCCTCTTTCGATAGCTTTAAAAAAATGGGAAAAGGTTTTTTCTACTCTTTAATGTCAATGCAACTGCTACAACTGTTATTACAGATACTACAATTCCAGCAGCTATGTATCCGTTCCCAGCCTGATTTTCTTTTCTCGCGTTGTGGTTTGGATTTTCAGATATTGCGCCCGATGGAGGCGACACTTCAGGAGTATTAGCGTCTTCAAGCATTGGGAAGCCGAGGCTACCTGTCGCCTTGATAGAAATGACTTCTCCCGTATCTGCCCATAACGTAACACGAATAGACGTTGTCATGCCGGGATAGAGCTTCTCAAGTGGCAAAATAACCTCCCAGTGCGGATACAAAGCATTTTCTCTTGGCTGCATAGTTAACTCTGCTTGTGTAAATTCAGGTTTGTCCAAAAAAGCCAAGTCACTTATTGTCATGTTCCCTACTTCATATGAGAAACTTTGCGCGCGATCCTTGGCAATACTGATGGCTTGTTCTTTTGAAATATTCACATCAACGCTTCCTATTGGATAGCGGTTCCAGCTATCGGTAAACATTTTGAAAGCTCCGTTTTGGAAGGCAAGAATTACCCTGTTATACATGTTGTGAATGCCCTTGGGTGTGTTCATCCACTCGATATACAAGTAATCTTCAGTTGTTATCGTTAGTTTCAAGTCGCCTGAGGATGCCGTCATAGGCTTTAATTCAGTGACCGTGTTAAGCATATTTCGCATAGGTTGAATGTACGAGGCTTTTGAATAACTTTGGTATCTATCTAAAAAGTTTTTGGCTGACTCAAAAGCATTAGTTATGGGTTGAGCCATGAGAGGTGTCCCTTCAAGCGGGTTTACATTGCAGGAGACAAGCACATTGTTTCTAAATTTGCAGATAACTTCAAGTGTGCTTCCTTGAGCTTTCAAATTATAAAGCATAGTAGCCGTAGAAACTCCGCTTGCATCTGCGGGAAAATCCATTTGGGATATTAGCTTAACCTCGTACCTCGCCATATCCAGCCCAACCACGTTACCAAGGAAAGTCTCCGCTTTTTCTTGATTAGTCAACTCAAATGAGAGCGCATTAGGCGCCTGCATAAGCAAACATGCTAAAACCGTAACCAGAACAAAGTTATGCCAAATTTGTTTAACGCAAGTTTCATTCTCCACTACCCCTGCCGTAGGTAAATGTTTCCATTACCATAAATAACCATCTTGCCCCAATAGGTTCCATTAGCTGGCCAACCTGGAGGCGGATTACCTGGACCTTGCCAACCTGGGAAATAGTAGTTCCACCCTTGGGAAAGCCGGTTGTTTGGGTCAAGCCAGTACCCGTAGTACCCCACCATATACGAAGCCATATCAAGAGCTCCTTTGATTGAATAGCCGTTTAATGCAAAGTAGTAGAAGAAAACAAGCCAGAATCTGTAAATGTTTTCTCCGTATGGGTATGTGTAAGTGCCCATTCCGTCAGCAAGACATGGTGATGCACCCGTGAAGCCTATGAAGCAATCAGTACCAGCGTCAGGGTAGCTGTAGCCATTCTGAGCTAAATTACGTCTAAACCAACAGTAAGACATTCCATGAGGCACAGGCTCGTCATCGCCTGTAGTGTCTCCATTTCTGCAAACCCAAAGAAATACAAAATTATGGTTGTCACCTGTATAACCATAGATGTTTTTATCCCATATTAGACTGGGCTCTGGAGCAGTTTGCTCACCTGCTTCGTGGAATGCATAGTGGTAGTAGGGCGTACCTGGGATCTGCGTCATCCCCATGTGTCCATAATAGAAAACTGTTGCCCAATCATGGTATTGGTCGTTCTCGCTGTCTTGAATCAAGCCTCTCATGACATTCCATCCCCAATTCGTTCGGAACTCAAAAAGGTGACCATAGGCGGCTGCTTCTTGAGCGAAAAGATTGTAGATCTGTGGGAGGGCATAGTTTATTTGGTCAATATCCTCATTTCGTTGCTGCCATTTACTGGCGTAAAGCTGACTGGCAGCACCATAATTCCAGTCGTACCCTGTATCAGCTCTCACCAGCGCAATTGAAAAATGTGCAGTAACAAGAGAAAACAGAAGCAAGACAGCAGCAATAGCAGTTATCGTTTTTAGTTTCATTTTATTTTCGCCTGCCTTACTCAATTCTTATTGGAAAAGTTGCCTTTTCCATAATCATTATTAGAATTAATATTTGTTTATTAGATTTATTTTTCAGATAAATCTAAAATCTAAAAAAAAAGATGACCACGCAAAACACGATCAAATTTTACAAGAAACTGTCAAAACGCTACGGACGCTAAGAAAATAGCAAAAATTTATCGGAACTTGTAAAATTCGTTCACCTCGCCTTGTGTCACTTTAACTAGTTTGTTAAGACGAAAACTCCAACTAACCAGTCTTTCAGTTAACAATACAACCTACAACATATTAGAGAATGAAAAGAGGCTCTTTTCCGAGGGTAACTCGTTTTACAAAAAGTGCAAGCTAAAAACTAGCACAACGGAGGTAACCCTAAGATTGACCTTTCTTGAGTCGAAGAGTTTATCCGAAAAGCGCAGTTAACTTAAAGAGTAAGCATGAACATATCCATAAGAAATTAATAATGAGCAAGGACTATATCTGTCTCTTATACACAT
>JAOAIV010000071.1 GCA_026414525.1 Candidatus Bathyarchaeota archaeon
ATATAACCGAGATGCTGAAGGAAATACAGAATGAGACCCAGAGAGTTGCTGACAGTATGTCAATCGGCGTAAATGAAACTAAGGAAGGTACGCTTATGGCAGAGGAAGCAAGGAAGGCCTTCAAGGAAATCGTACAAAAAACCAGTTATTTCGGGCCGATTTTCTTGTTGACGCTATTCGTAATAGCGCAGATTGGTAGTTCCTATGTGGTTGCCTCGCGCTCATATTTTGAGTTAACTGCGCCTCAAACTGCGCCTTTAATTTTACAGGGCGACTTATGGACGGATAATGCTGAGTTTTGGAAGGCAAACGAAGGTGTGGCTGTCAGAAATAACACAGCGGATTACATTAACAGCAGCTACGCTACTGCCAGTATCGAACTAACTGCCCGTAATGTCAGCAATGTTTGGATGGAAATTCGCTTCAACGGGACAGTTAATTGCGGCGCGAGTGGATTCAAGAACGTTTCTTTCCGGGTGAAGCAGCTAGAGCCCACCAGCCTAAAACCCGCAAAAGTTTCTATTTATTTATCTTCCTTGAGCGATTCAAGCTTTCACTATGACTTAACAAATACATTCCAAGCCAGCGACGTCAATGTCTGGGTTAACATAACTCTCCCGGTAGATGTGGACCAAGCTGGCTGGTCGGCAAGTGATGCTGTAGCCAATTGGGAAAACATAACGGGGTTAAAACTCGAATTTACCTGGGCAAACCGTACGGATGTTGTTCTGCTTATTGATCAACTTTTTTTCAAGGGTGATTACGAGTTGCTGCTTGACCTATATGGCGTTTCATATTTTGCCAATGTAGCGTTAACCAGTATTGCCCCTTTTCTTTTTGAATGGCTCTTGTTGACTGGGCTGATATATGTGATGATAAAGGGGCTAAATGGCAATGTGATTTGGCGACCGTTGATGATCGCTGTAGGCTTCGCCCTTGTAGTCATAGTTATACAAGCCTTTATACTCGCCATAGTTTACACAGCATTGCCTAACCTTTATTATCCGCTTGAATTGTTAGCTGGTGCTCCCGCAGAATCTGAAGCGGCTCGTCAAGCGCTTTTGAACTCCATCTCCTTCGTATCCTCTGTTGGCGGCATAGTTCAAATTATTGTTTATGTATGGATCATTGCCTTAGTCGCCTTTATCATTAGGGCTATAACCGGCGACGAAAAAATTGCGGAGCAAACTCGGAAGACATCAATTGACACAAGTGTGGGCCATGTGGTTGCACCATTCGGATGGATGAAGTGCCTTTTTGTATCCGGAATAAGCCTATTTTTGACTGTTATAATTTTGGGCTTTCTATTGGGGATATAACATGATGCGGTGTAATTTTCCACTATTTTTCTATTTTTGAGCATTACATCAATGCTTTTTAGCTGTCGTTTACGGTAGCTAGCAACATTTATATGGCTTAATAGAAATTTCTGCAATTAAATTCCGCCTGAAACCCCTAAAAAGAAGGGCTCTAATGTTAATGTCAAAAATGTGGTGACAAAAAGATGAAAATTAGTGAATTGAAGGATGGAATGAAACGTGTCAATGTTGAAGCAAAGGTTGTGGAGAAAGGTCCACCGCGTCAAGTTATGTCAAGATACAAGGATGAAACTTACATGGTGGCCGACGCTGTGATTGCTGATGACAGTGGTCACATAAAGCTGACCCTTTGGAATGAACAGATCGACCAGGTCAACGTCAATGACATCATAAGAATTGAAAATGGCTATGTGACAAGCTTTAAAAATAACCTCCAACTTAACGTTGGAAAATTCGGAACATTAACCGTCTTGTAAAAGCCTCAAAGCAGAAGTCATTCGCCTTCTCTAGACCCGAAACCTTGCATGCGATTCGAGATTACCTGTAATAGAGAGTGTCCGTTGATTGTTTTATTTCTTTTTGAAAAAGAGCCAGTTTTTCCTGTCCTTAAGCCTTATAAGCACATAAGTGCCGCGTAACCTATTGCCTTCAATATCCACTATTAGCTTGTTTTCTGTTCTCTCAATAAGCCTATAAGTTCCTTTGTCCCAGATTTCCACAGTGCCCGCACCGTATTCGCCTTCAGGTATAGTGCCTTCGAAGTTTGCATAATCAATCGGGTGATCTTCTACCTGAACTGCTAGCCGCTTCAAGCCTACTTCTGTAGGTGGTTCTTTTGGGACTGCCCAGCTTTTCAACACACCATCCATTTCGAGCCGCAAGTCAAAGTGTAAGTGTGTTGCAGCGTGCTTTTGAATTACGTAAATTTTGTTTCCGCCCAAGGTTATTTCGCCTTGTGGTTCGGTTGTTTTCTGAAAATTCCGCTTTCGCCAGTATTCATCCAAGCTCATAGCCGCCATAGAGTTAGCATAAGTTAAAAAATATATTTTTCTGTGGAGTGGCATTTGCCTAGCTTGCTTTTAATTCTTTAATGAACTCTGACAGGTCCGCGGTGGAAAATTTGTTTTCATCGCAAAGTTTCTGTTTAGCGGGTGGCCTCTCCATGTAGAAAGGTATCCTGCTTGACAAGCGCTCTTGGAAAGTTGGCTCCAACTCATTCTTGTAGAAGACACCTATGGGGATCCTATCGTCCCATTCACGTGCCTTATCCAACGCCGCCATTTTCTTTTGGAAATCCTCAGACCAGTCTCGAACCACAGGATCAAAACCTATTTCTTCCAGCTTATAGAGTCTAGGCTGTGGCTTTCCACTAGCATCTTTCCGGTCTTCGCCTGCATACCATTCTTTAGTAGTCACATTATTGTAAGTAGGGCATGGCTGCAAGCAGTCTATGAAAGCTAGGCCCTTATGTTGAATAGCCTGTTTTATCGTATCCTTCAAATGTCTCACATCATAGGCGTATGACCTTGCCACAAAAGTGAAGCCTGAGATTATCGCTAGCGCAATGCCATTTACCGCTTCGTTGATGTTCGGCTTAGGCAATGATTTAGTTTGAACACCAAGCCTAAGCGTAGGCGACGCCTGCCCCTTGGTCAGCCCGTAAACGCCGTTATTGTGGATTATGTAAGTCATGTCCAAGTTGCGTCTACCTGCATTGACGAAGTGGCCTGCGCCGATGCCAAGCCCATCGCCGTCGCCTCCGATGGCTAAAACTTCCAAGCTGGGATTAGCGATTTTTATGCCCATAGCGAAGGGCAAGGTTCTGCCATGCAACGTGTGCACGCCATAGCATTTGACATTATGCGCTTCCTTACCTGAGCAGCCTATTCCAGAGACGAGCACAATTTGATGCGGCTCCAAGCCCAGCTCCGCAAAAGCCATTTGCAAAGCGTTCATTACGCCGAAGTCTCCGCATCCAGGGCACCAGTCAGCGTAGACCCTGGCACGCGAAAATCGGATGGTTTAAGCACCAAAAGTTAACACCTCCTTACCTGAAGACTTGTCCGTAAGAATATTCTTAATGGCTTTGTATACCTCCGTGGTTGTTACGGGCCGCCCAGTATACTTAAGCACATAATAGTTTGGCGCTATACCTGTTGCCTCTCTTATTATTCCGCCTAGCTGCGCAGTATAATTGTCTTCAACATCGATTATTCGCTTTTTGCCCTCCAACGCCTTTTTCACTTCTTCAGCGGGAAACGGATGTAGAAGCCGCACTTGTATGAAGCCTAACCTAAAGCCTTCCTGCTTGAGTATGCCTAACGCTTCGATTATGGCGCCCTTCGGAGAACCCCAGCTTACCACGATATTCTCCGCGTTTATGTCGCCGTAAAACTTGAGCTTATCCTCCAAGGGCACTTCTTTCAACACCAACTCCAACTTTTTCATCCGCTTCTCAACCATGAGCCGCCTATTCAAGGGCTCCTCGCTTATATGCCCAAACTCATTATGCTCGTCCCCAGTATGCCAATGCACGCCATTCTTAGTGCCCAATGCTACTCGTGGCGAGATGCCTGTTTCGGTGAAGCGGAAGCGCCTGTACTCTTTGCCCTCAAGTTCCTTTTCGGTGAGAAACTCGCCGCGTTCAATCTTGAATTTGCTGTAGTCAAAGACAGGATATGTCTGGGAGCAGTTTGCCATGGCCTTGTCCAATAAGTGGATAACGGGCATTTGATATTTTTCTGCAAGGTTAAACACTTTCGCCGCGTCATAGAAGCACTCACGTATGTCACCTGAAGCAAGAATTATCCTTGCGAATTCGCCATGTCCTGCGTGGACAGCAAACCGCAAGTCGCCCTGTCCATGCCGCGTGGGCAAACCCGTGGAAGGCGCGCCTCTCTGGTAATAGGTTATCACAAGCGGCACCTCATTGTTTCCCGCCCAGCTTAAGCCCTCCACCATAAGCGAAAAGCCAGGCCCCGAAGTTGAGGTTGCAGCTCTCGCACCAGCTAACGCCGCCCCTGAAGCAGCGTTTACCGCGGCGATTTCATCCTCGGTCTGTATGACGACTATGGCTTCGTCTTCGCCATTTCTCGACCTTATTATTTGATTGGCTTCGAGAAACTCGCTTTCGTCAGCTGCAGGCGTTATGGGATAGTATGTCTGCACTCGGCAGCCGCCGAGAACTTTTCCCATGGCAACCGCCTGATTGCCTGTAAGAAAAATCCGCTCCTCGTTAACCGCTGATTTTTCAAGGCGATGTTTAAAGCCGTCAAAATGCGCCATTGCATAATCATACGCGATGTTTAAAGCGGTCACATTCATCTCGGCAATTTTGGCTTTTTCTGCAAACGTTTCTCGCACGGCTTTCTCTGCAAGTGTTCTGTCATACTTGAAAAGCGCAAAAGAAACGCCAATCGTCAGCACGTTTATCATTCTTGTGATTTTGCTCATCTGTGCTATTCCCAGTTTCTCGCCGATTTCGGCAAGCAAATCCATATAGGGCACAGGGAAAACATGCACATTCCGTTGCTTTGTATGTTCAAGCCAATCATTCAGTGTTTCACCGACACCATTTTCCTTCATGAATTTTGCAATCTCAGCTTTGAATTCCGGCGGCAACGTTGGAATCTCCATCACTTTGGTGCCGAGCTGATGCGTGCCAATTATCACACCGCCTTCTGGAGAAACCTCATTTAGGTGCCGCACCACAGTTTCCGCATCAAAAGCCGCCAGCAAATCCACATCATTTACGTTCGCCAAAACCTCTCGGGACGATATGCGCAGGTGAAAATAGCTATGCAACCCTTTAATGTTGGAATGATACTCTCGCCTTCCGAAAACATGGAGGCCTCCGTAGCCGCAGGCTTTCCCGAAAATGTTGGCCGCTGTGTCCACACCGCTTCCTTGGGCGCCGCCTGCCATCCAATTTACACTATCAACTACCATTCTCTTTCACGCTCTGAATAACACGAGGCGAAGAACCCTGCTTTAGCCGCCTGTAGCCTTGCCATAGCCGGTGCAGCAATCGCAACCCGAAGTTTCGCCGCAATACGGACAAACGCACTTGCAGTTGTCAATGACTTCTCCGCATCTGTCACAGCGAGGTAATTCAACTTTAACCACAAAATTCGCCTCTTCCACAATTAAATTTTGCAATCTACTGAATTAAGGTTTCGGAAAGCATTGCTTACTTAAAAAGTCGCTAGAGTTGCAGTTAATGTGAATGGAGCTTAAGATGGTTATAATGTTTTAACTGAGGCTCTATCTTTTTTTGGTAAAAGTGGCGCCGCCGATACCGCTTTCATGTTTCGGGTATGAATCCGTTTCTTTGTTTTCTCCCGCAATGTTTCTTGAATCTTGCTTCACTTTACTCTCCCCTCGCTTTCCCTTCTTTGCAGGTTTTTAATAAAAATATTTTGGTGGAAGAAACCGTGAATGTAAACATGGGTTGCTAGATTAGGCTTAACGCATCGGGGAAAGGGGCTGTTCCACTCGCGAGTGGAGAAAGGGAAGGCTGGAATGAGCTGAGCATTTCTTTACGTTTTGCTTTCCGCAGCTGCGTGGTTTCGTATTTCATAATACTTAAATAGCCACCCTAATCCACTTCTACAAGTTAAATCTTAACCAGTAATAAATGGGGTGCCCATTTATTTTCAATAAGCGAGTGGGGGCGTGATGAATGCAGTCAAGCTTAACAGGAAAGGAAATTTTTAAGCCTCCCCCTGGGAGACGCTTCATTGAATTAATAAATTTCTAAAAATTTATTAGAATAAACCTAAAATTAAACTTCATGCATAAAAATCTTTAATGTGGTGATGTCTTGACCACAGATAAAGCTATAATTATACCCGCTAATCCTAAAGAAACAATAGGTAGTGTAGATCTTCATAAAGAGCACCTAATCCGAAATGGCGGGGTATTTTGGGATATAGTTCCTATGGGACGAAGAGATGCACCGTGGCGTCATCAAGAAATTCATTCAGGA
>JAOAIV010000072.1 GCA_026414525.1 Candidatus Bathyarchaeota archaeon
TCCTGGGCTAATCACCCCTTCTTCATAATCAGTTGCGGCTACCCCGCCTATGGGGAAACCGTAACCCTCGTGCCCATCCGGCAAAGTTACAGAGTACTTGTATATTCCTGGTAAGTGTGCAACATTAGCGCACTGCCAAAGAGTCCGGTCAGTTTCCATCTTTTCCAGCAAGTTTTTGTTTGCAAAAACCATGCCGGGTACCAGCATTCCCGACTTGTACTTTGGAATGCGCCACATGTAATCGCTTACTTTTTCAAGAGGAACTTTTTCTGGTGGCGGTCGACCTTCAGCTTCACCCATAATTTTTGCCTCCACACAAAAAGGAGGCTGCTAAATATAAAACGGTTTTGACTCCGGGTAACAACGCGTATAATCAGACTAAGTTTGCAATTTAAATAACTGCGGGTTCCTGTTTAATTATTAATTACTTTCTTGCTCGGCATATTTTGTTATAAAGTTTTTTTTAAACATGGCTGATATTATTATGTATCGCATAATTAGCTTAAGGTTGTCTTTCAGTGGAAAAGACCAGTTTGGATGCAAGCCAAAGAAGCTTTATCCCTGATGTCCTCATCCGAACTTTAGCTATCACGCTGGTTATACTGCTTCATGCGGCAAACACAACATTGAAAGCTTCTTCCGTTCCAGTCGCTTATTGGTGGAGCGCCGTTATCTATAAGAGCATAGCCTTGCCATGTGTTCCCTTGTTTGTAATGTTAAGTGGTGCTTTATTGCTTAAGCGCACAAAGCTTGATGAGCCCTTAAGAGTGTTTCTTAAAAAACGAGTCAGCCGGCTTGGGTTGCCTATTATTTTTTGGAGCACAGTTTATCTCATATGGGCTTTTTTCGTTAGCCAGACACCAATAACATGGGACAACCTTCAAAGAGGCATACTATATAGCCTATTTGGTGGTGCTTACTATCACTTTTGGTTCATTTACCTGATTGTTGGACTTTACTTGATTACGCCAATTTTGAGGGTGATAATCGCCCATGGAAATATGAGTGTTATTCGTTACTTTTGTTTGCTTTGGTTTGTTGGCGTCGCGGTGGTGCCGCTTATAGAATTGGCGACAGGTCATACTTTGAACCCCATTGCCTTCGTACTAAGCGGATGGGAAGGCTACTTCGTTTTAGGCTGGTATTTGAAAAGGGTAAAAGTAAGTCTTGCCCTTTTGTACAGCGCCTTAATAGCAAGTTTTTCCCTGACGATATTTGGCGTTTGGGTGATGAATTATCCGTTAAGTGTCATGGGTAGAAATAACTTCTTTTTCGATTACTTAACCGCAAATGTGATTATCTGCTCTATTGCACTGTTTTTGTTTCTTTTGAGATTCCATCGGGATTGGCCTGGAAGTAATCACGCCACAACCCGCCGTATTGTGCAAGCGATAAGCAGTAATACTTTGCCTATTTTCATGTTGCATGTGATAATTTTGGAGTCATTTGAAAGAGGCTTTTTTGGTTTCACATTAAGCTATGCGACGGTACATCCACTTCTAGAGATTCCGTTAATCACGTTATTAACGCTGTTTGTAACGCTTGGTTTAATACTGCTAATGCGGAAAGTGCCACTCTTAAATAAAATGATAGGCTGAAAAAATTGTGCAGGCTTTTACGGCGTATTGGAGGCTATGGCGCTATAAATTATATTAGCGATTATTTTCGCTCCTTCAGTGTTGGGGTGAACGCCATCTGGAAAATACTCTGGTTGATTAGCCAATTGGGTGTAAACATCTATAACCGGTAAGCCAAAGGTGTTTGCAACCTTTTCGATGCGCGGAAGTATGCCCGCCACAAAATTGTTCCCATTCAACTCGTAAGTATTGTTGAAGATTGGCGGCGGCTTTACAAGGAAAATTTGTGGTTTACCATTTAAAGTTTGTAAGCTCTTTATTATCCTTGAATAATCGCTAATGAAATTATCTATTTGTTGGTAATAATCTGTGCGCGCATCGTTTGTTCCAAGCATTACGATTACTGTTGTAGGCTCAAAATGTTTTGCTTCTTCGAATGCATGCTCAAAATAGTATGGTTTGTAACTGTTTAAGCTTACCGTTGCACCGCTGACGCCGAAGTTGCCTACAACTGAATCATTGCCAAGCAGAGCTTGCAGATACTCTGGGTAACCGCTAGCTTCGGTGATGCTGTCGCCAAGGCAAGCTACACGGGCAAATTTGCGATTCATGCTTCTGTCTGTACGATTTAAGAAAGCCGCAAATAAGCCTACTGCAGTCGATAGCAAGATTATGATGATTGCCGCAAGACTTTTTCTTCTTTTGTTCATAATGTATAGCCCACCAGCGCAAGAAGTTTAGGATGCCTAAAGTAACTGTAGTAGTGTATTCCCGATTTTTGCATTACGGTTTCTGTGTAAACGGCGCGCTATACACCGCTTTTTAAAGGAAGGAAAGTATTATTTGGCAGAACATTTTCTTATGCTTTGTTGCTTTTTGAGGAAAGATATGAAAATTTTAATTACATACCTTATTCTTCTTAAAAGAAATGAGGGAGAGATAAGAAAGTGAATGCGATAATATTCGGTGCGCCGGGTTCTGGTAAGGGCACTTATGCGTCAAGGCTGCAAGCGAAGCTTGGCGTTGATGTCATCGCGATGGGCGACATTTTCAGAGAAATCATGAAGGAAAACACTGACTTGGGAAGGAAGATTAAGAGCTACGTCGAAAAGGGACTGCTTGTGCCTGACGAAATCGTTGTAGACGTTTTGAAGGACCGCTTAGCCAAGATTCCTAAGGGGAAGGGTTTTATTTTGGATGGTTACCCTCGGACGACGGAGCAAGCGAAGATTCTGGGAAGCATCGCAAAAATAGACGTTATCATCTTGCTTATGGTGCCTGACTGGATAATAATCGAGCGCTTGTCCACACGGCGCATATGCAGGAACTGCGGCGCAGTATACAACATACGCTTCTTGAAGCCAAAAGTGGAGAATGTCTGCGACAAATGCGGTGGGTCGCTGTATCAACGCTCCGACGACACGCCGGAAGTTATAAAGAAACGAATCCAAATCTACGAGAAGCAAACCAAACCGATTCTGCAGTTCTTTGAAAAGCTCAAAGTGCCTTTCGTTGTCGCTCACTGCGATACTTTAGATATGCCACCGGAAAAGGTTGTAGATGTAATTTTGAATGATTTAGAAAAGCTCAAATTGGCTTAGATGTCAAGAATAAACTCTAACGTAACCTTCCCTCTTTCCTTAATAACCATCATTCGATGATACGTTACAGCTTTGACAGCTACTTTCTGCGCATGCTTTTTAGGATTAAACTTTTCTCCTCCGATAATTGCTTTAATTTTGAAGCCCTGAGCCGTTTCTTGTATGCTTGAGATTTTGAATTTCGAGTAAAGCATGCCCTGAGTTTCAAATTTTACAAGTAATGCCTCAAGCCAACTGTAGAGAAGCGCATATTCGTCTTCTGCTTCAACTTCAACAGTCTCCTCAATTGTAGACGCGACTTTCTCCGTGTCAGTCATAACCTCGAACATTGCAAGCGCAGCATTTTCGTAAGCTTCCTCCATAGTACCGCCGTATGCGGCAATGTAGACGTCGGCGGTGTGCTCCAGAAACTCGAATTTCTTATCCATAGCCAAGCGCCTCCAGTAAAAATGAGTGGGAAAACTAAAAACGGTTTCGCATAGGCTAATGCGTCAGCTATCAGCGGAGGCTAAAATTGTTTTTGAATTTTCTGTATTGCCGCTGCCACGAGTTTCGCCGCGTTTTCCGCGTCCCTTAAACTGAGCATTCCGGTTGGACTGTGAATGTAACGTGTAGCCACGGACACGGTTCCGCTTGGAACGCCTTGCCGAGTTAGAGATATACGCGCGGCATCAGTTGTGCCTGGCAGACCTGTTTCAAGCTGATAGGCAATTTTGTTTTCTTCAGCTACATCGAGGAGCAACCTCAGAACTTTTGGATGCGTAATTAAGCCGGCGTCTGCAACTGTTAGCGCCGGACCCTTGCCCATTTTCATGTTGGATTCAAATTCTTTCACGCCTGGCACATCGCCCGCCACAGTAACATCCAAAGCTATGCCAACGTCAGGGTCAATGCCAAAAGCCGAGGTTGTTGCGCCTCTTAAGCCCACTTCCTCCTGCACCGTGCCGACGGCGTATACTGTGCAGTCAGTTTTTTCCAGAATTTTCAGAACTTCAATCATTATGGCGCAGCCAACGCGGTCGTCAAAAGCCTTGCCAATTACGACGTCATCATTTATCTTCGTGTACTTCACGTCGAAAACCACGGGATCGCCTATTTTTACGCCTTTTGCTTCGGCGTCTTCGCGGTTTCCCGCGCCTATGTCGATGAAAAGTTCATCGTAATTGACGATTTTTTTGCGTTCCTCTTCTTTTTGTATATGCGGTGGCTTGGAGCCGATTATGCCATGCAGTAAGCCCTTCTTGGTGCAAACCAGCACTTTTTGAGCCAGCAAAATGCGGTCGTCAATGCCGCCCATCTTCACGAACTGCAGAAAACCGTCCTTAGTTATTGTTTTCACCATTAAGCCTATTTCATCCATATGGGCAGCC
The DNA here is from genome assembly GCA_026414525.1 of Candidatus Bathyarchaeota archaeon. Classification (GTDB taxonomy): domain Archaea; phylum Thermoproteota; class Bathyarchaeia; order Bathyarchaeales; family Bathycorpusculaceae; genus JAOAIV01. The sequence continues at coordinate 4,549 of JAOAIV010000072.1, forward strand.
AGCATCACCTTCGGTGAGGCTCTTCTGCCCTTTTTTACGGCGATAACATTTTCAAGCCTATCTAAGCTAACCTCGTCAACGTAAGGCTTAATTAGCTTAATCAGCAGGTTTCTGACTTCATCTTCGCGGCCTGTCACACCATAAGCGTTCGAAAGCTTCTCTAAATTATCAGATAACGACATACAATATTCACTTCTATGGCTGATAGGAACAGTTCTGTATTTCACATTATTAAACGATTCCGCTGACATTCACGACTTAATCCCTGAAAAAGACGGTAAAATTCAGCAATTAGCTATCCAACAACGGAATTTCTGAAAAGGAGACAAAGCTTAGGTTAATGTAAATCGCCAGTTTCAACGCTTGGTTTGCGTGCTTTTGCAATGCGTGTGTAGATCAAGTAAGCGGGGATTATGTTGATTAAACCTTGTGTTACATTGAAGATGGCGATTGGCACAAGCAAGCCGACCACGACTGGTTCAGGTATTCTATAGAACAGTTGCAGCAGATAGTAGTTAGCCGCCGTCATAACAATAACGCGCGATGCAATAGCGATAGTGGACTTCCAAATGATGCTTTTCTTTAATAGTGCAAAGCCTAAAAGCGTAGATAGTTCGGCAAGTAACTTGAAAATGCCTCCTGGCACATTGCCCCTTAGAAAAATTATGGAGCAGCCAATTAGGCTTGTGTAGACGCCGGCCACCGGCCCATAAAAGAATAGACTAACCATCATGGGTATACCAGTTAGATCCCATGAGATTCTCGGGTAAATTGGAAAGGGTATGTCAAAGGGTGGTCCAGGAATGATCTCCCATAAGGCAGCCAAAGCGCCGAGTAAACTCGCGGCTGCAACCGCTTTAGTTCTAATTTTAGGTAAACGGTGCCAACGCATAAATTGAATTTGCACTTTGCAGATAAAATTATTTCGCTGCATCTGTTGTCGCGCAACGTGTTTTAGCTGCATGTTTTGAATGTGCGATTTCTATTTGAACGAAGCCCGCCAGCCCAGCAAATCCAATTGATAATAATTAATTAACCTTCGCACAGATCCAAGCTTTGGAGCACGCTAGACAAGATTCAAATCAACGCAAACATGACATTTGGTAATATCCAAAATCGCGTGGGCTTGTGATAAGTCTTAAATTGTTAAATCGCATTCAAACACAGCTATGGTGAAAAAATTTGACTGAGCAACCAGCTTTCAAAAAAGTTTTCATTTTTCTTGACACCGACAAATATTGCAGCCCCTTCGATATGCTTGTGGCTTTGGATGCCTTTCCAGACTCGATGATATTCAAGTACGAAAACGTCACCGACGAGGACGCGCCGAAAATAGTCTATGACCTGTTGTTTCCGCGTGGACCGGAAGGAGCTAAACACACTAAAATTTTCATCAACGGAAGCAACTTTGACATGGTCAACAAAGTCGTAGAAGCCACACTTAAATGCATGAAGTCCGCGCCATGGGGAAACTCGATTATTGTGGATCCACGAGGCGGATACTCAACTGCCGCTGCTGCAGTGGCTAAAACACTGGGTTTATCGCTTGAGAAAGGTTTCGGATACTTGGAAGGGAAAAACGTGACAGTGCTTGCCGGCACAGGCCCTGTAGGGCAGACTGCCGCGCGAATCTACGCATCGGAAAAAGCCAACGTAATTATTACAAGCCGTTCGATGGCGAAGGGTCAGGCAGTTGCGGATAAAATTAACAAAGAAGTTGGAGCAGAGAGGGTTAAGG
>JAOAIV010000073.1 GCA_026414525.1 Candidatus Bathyarchaeota archaeon
CGCCATACATATCAAAGTCCGCGCTCCAGGCGGTTCAGGTCCGCGGACGCCAGGGCCAGGTGCTCAAGCTGCCATACGTGCCCTTGCAAGATTTGGTTTCCGTATAGAGCGCATTGAAGAGGTAACACCTATTCCGCATGATGGCACAAGAAGGCCTGGTGGTCGCAGAGGCAGGCGTGTATAGCTTTCCACTTTTATATCTTGTTAACAGAAAAATTGAAATAATGCACTGTTACTTTTATTGAAGCGCGTAGTCCCTTATTAATGACTATTGTGGAGCGGCAACATCAAGTGGAAATAAAGATACTGGATAAGAATGCAACAACAATGCGTCTAATGATAAGAGGCGCGGACGTTGCATTAGTAAATTCCTTGCGGCGAATAATGCTTTCTGAAGTGCCAAGTATGGCTATAGATGAAGTCGTCATAATTGATAACTCATCAATTCTACAAGATGAAATAATTGCTCACAGGTTAGGTTTAACCCCGCTTAAAACTGATTTAGACAGCTACAACCTTCCTGAGGAATGCGAGTGCAAAAGCGAATTTGGCTGTAGTCTTTGCCGTGTAACCATCACGCTGGATGCAGAAGCAAAAGATGGTACCCTTACCGTTTATTCGGGTGAACTGGTTTCTGAAAATCCCGAAATAGTTCCCGTTTCCGATAAGATTCCCATAATAAAACTAGCTAAAGGTCAAAAGCTTAAGCTGGAAGCATATGCCCGACTTGGAAAAGGCAAGAACCATGCAAAATGGCAACCTGTTTCAATGTGTGCTTACAAGTATCTTCCTAAGATTGAGGTTGCAAGCGAGAAATGCAATCTCTGCGCGAAATGCGTTGAGATATGTCCCAAAAAAGTGTTTGCGATAAAGGAGAATAAAGTAGAAGTTCGAGATCTTTTGGCGTGTAACCTGTGTATGGACTGTGTTGATTCCTGTCCACAAAAACCAGCGCCCATAAAGGTTAGCTGGGAGAAAAATGCTTTTATAATGAATATAGAATCAACAGGTGTGCTCCCTCCTGAGAGAATAATCCAAGAAGCTACTAAAATATTAGATAAGCAATTAAAAGAATTCGAAGAACAGGTGAAGGTTGAGGTAAAGTGAAAGAAACCAAATCTTCAAATCCAGAACTTATCCAACTAATTCGCTTCCTAATGAAGCGAAGTAAGGAGAACAATGTAGCTATTTGGCGGGACGTCGCTGGATACTTGGCTAAGGCAAGACGGCGCCGTGTCGCCGTAAACCTGAGTCGAATAAACAGGTATACGCAAAAGAGCGATGTAGTAATTGTTCCGGGGAAGATCCTTGGCGCAGGCACGTTGGATCATTCGGTAACCGTAGCTGCTTTCAGCGTCTCTGAAAAAGCAAAGGCGAAAATAGCCGCGGCAAAAGCAAAATACTTATCTATTCCTGAGCTTGTGGAAACAAACCCGAAAGGTTCAAACGTCAAAATAATCCGGTGAAAAGATGCAAACCATAAACTCTCAAGTAATAATAGTTAACGCGGAAGGGCTTATTGTTGGTAGAATGGCGAGCATAGTTGCCAAAAAATTGTTAAGCGGAGATAAAGTAATTATTGTTAACGCTGAGAAAGCTGTGTTATCAGGAAAAAAGAAAAGCAGAGTAGCGGAAGCCAAAGAGTTTCTTGAAGTAGGCTCGCCTGGAAGAGGACCATTGCATTATAGGCAGCCCGATAGAATTTTACGCAAAACTGTCCGAGGAATGTTACCTTTTAAGCAGCCCAAAGGTAAAGTGGCTTATAGAAGGCTAAAAGTATTTATTGGTGTGCCTGAAGAGTTTAAGGGCAAATCGCTGGCTACTTTTGAAGAAGCACAAGCTGCAAAGCTGCGGGGTCCATACTTCACTCTTGGCGAGTTAGCTAAAGAAATAGGATGGGCAAGTGAGTAAACATGGTTACAAAGAAAGTCCTAGTTGTTAGTGGAAAAAGGAAAACCGCTGTGGCTAGAGCCTTTGTTAGGCCAGGTGCTGGTAGAATACGAATAAATATGGTTCCTGTGGAAATTTTTGAGCCAGAAATTGCCCGTGAGAAAATCATGGAGCCGCTAATACAAGCTGGCGAAGAGGTTTGGAAGCAACTTGACATCGACGTTAAAACCTCGGGTGGCGGCTACATGGGACAGGCAGAAGCGGTTAGGATGGCATTGGCGAATGCGTTGTTGAAATGGACAAAAAGTGCTCACTTGCGCACAGTCTTTGTCGAGTATGATCGAACGATGATTGCAGGCGATCCGCGAAGAAAAGAGCCGAAAAAGTTCGGTGGTCCCGGTGCACGAGCTAGAGAACAGAAGAGCTACAGATAAGGGGAAGAAGCGATGATAATACCTGTTCGTTGCTTTACGTGCGGCAAACTGATTGGGGATCTGTGGGAAGAGTTTGCTAGGAGAATAAAAACAGGCGAGAACGCAAGTGACATTTTGGACAGCCTCGGTGTTAAACGGTACTGCTGCCGGCGGATGTTGCTTTCTAATGTTGAGATAATCGACGAAGTTTTACGTTTTTATGAAGAAGCAGAAAAACGTAAAGAAACACGTAATTTATACTAAATTTTGCTTTTATTTTTCGACTGCGGCTGTTTTAGTGGCTATTTGACCTCGAGGGTAGTGCATATTTCCTCTACTGTCCGGTTCAATGTTAACTCCGCAATGTCTTGGGCATAATCCATTATCCGCCTCGAATTATCAAGTGCCAGTCGAAAGATTGCGGCGATGTTCGGATCCAGTTTCTTGCTTGTCATTAACTTGATAAGCTCATTTTCCAGTTGTGTGAAACTTTCACGTTTCATGATTATTTTTTCTGCGTCGAAATAGTCTCTTTTGAACATCGCCTTTATGGATTCTTCGAATAGCAGATGAGCATGAGAATTGAACGTTAACAGTTGTGTATATACTTCCTCATCTATGGGCTCCTTTATGAAAAGCAGTTGTTCGTCGATTTGTTTTTGAAGTGTTGTCAAGTTGTTGATTACGTTTAATGCGTTTTCGCTTATGCTTTTGATGTCGTTTACGATTATTCTGTATAGCAAGAACTCTTTGGGTGTTTTGAAGCCTAATTCTCTGAACAAGTTGCGTTCTATGCCGAACTTCAATTGGCGAACCGCATATAGCCCCAACCTTCGTGCGTCATGATGGGCATTAATTACGCTCTGAAATAGTTCTTTACTTCGGTTTTTTAGAGATAGAATGGAGTCTCTGTTAGCTGAAAGCGCTATTATTGCCATTCTTCTGACAGCGTTTTCTATTGGAAATTCTGAGTGTTTGATGAGAATTTGCAGTGTAATTTCATCTGTTTTCTCGTCTATTATTTCTGCACCGAGGAGTGTATCTCTTGCGAAGTTTTTTATTATGGCTTTGTATTTATCCACGCTTTCGCCTTTAAAATGTACCCTTATAACATCTGCGCTTATGACGTAGAGTGCCTTTATCATTCGAAGTGTTGATTCCAGGTTTTCTTCTGATACGTCGACGCTGATGTAGTATTCTCTGAGTTTGGTTTGGCCGTTTCCCTTGTATTTTTCTCTTATTTTCCTCGGAATCAACGTTAGTGATAAGTCCGGTTGCACTATGAAGTCGATTTCGTTTCCTCTCTTTAAGCCGACATCTTGAACCCACTCTTTTGGTAGGGATATTATATATGAGCCTCTTCCTGTGCATTGGACTCTTCTATATCCTAAGTCTCTTTCCGCCATGCTTCTTTACCCCTGTGCATATATTTCATATATAAAATATAGTTCATAACTTTACATATAAATGCTTTTCAGCAAAGTTATATAAAACATATACCATTTTATATCGCAACAAAATGGGATTACCTATGCAAATTGACCTATTTAGCGCTCAACTACAACAGGCCATATATGAAGTAACCATTGGCGACGTCTTTCAGATAATAGCCACTAAACCGTTTGCTTCATGTTATCCCATAAGCCTTTTTCTATTTACGAAACTGTGATAGGTGTTGTAATGAAAAGAATTGTTGCAAAGGAAGAATTCTGCATAGGCTGCGGGCTCTGCGAAGTTTATTGCACGGTGCAGCACTCTCAGTCAAAGGACATTATAAAAGCTTACAACCGAGAGAATCCACGACCAATTAGTCGAGTAAGACGGGAAGTTAATAAGCCGGTTTCTTTCGCTGTGCAGTGCAAGCATTGCGAAGACGCACCATGCGTTGTTGCTTGCCTTTCAGGCGCAATGAAGAGAGACGAATCAACTGGTCTCGTGCTTCATGACGCTGAGAAATGCATGGGCTGCTGGACCTGCATCATGGTTTGCCCTTATGGCGCTATCAAAATGGATGCTTCAAGTAAAGTGGTTTCAAAATGCGACTTCTGTTTTGGGCTAGAAATGCCTGCTTGTGTTGCTAACTGTCCAAACGGTGCTTTAGTGCTTATGGAGGTAAAGCCCTGATGGCAAAATATGTGATCGTAGGTGCCTCCGCAGCTGGGATCAGCGCAGTAGAGGCAATAAGAGAAGTGGACCCTGTTGGCACGGTAACTGTGATCTCAGAAGAGCTATGCCCACAATATTCGCGCCCGATGATTTCCGATTTGGTTAGCGGGAAGGCTGATTTCAAAAAGATGTTATGTCGAGACAGCCAATTCTGGGTTAAAAATAACGTAGAGGCTTTAACAGGGCAAAAAGCTGTAAGCCTAAATCTAAAAGAGAAATATGTAGTTCTTGAAAATGGCAACTGTGTTTCTTTCGAGAAACTGCTGATTGCAACAGGTGGCAAGCCTTTTGTGCCAAAAATAGAGGGTGCTGAGAAAAACGGTGTTTTCACGTTTACAAAACTTGCTGATGCTGAACGTTTATCAGCGATGCTTGAGAAAGCCCAAAACGCCGTTGTTGTCGGCGGGGGTCTAATAGGCGTCAGCGTGACTGAGGCGCTGGTGAAACGTGGGTTAAAGGTAACCTTGGTAGAGCTTCAAGATAAAATTCTCAGCCTAATCTTGGATGCGACTGCTTCAGAGATTGTTGCTGACTTGATGGAAATTGCCGGTGTAACAATTGTTACTGGCCAGTCAGTTCAGCGAATTCTTGGAAAACCTGAAGATGAGAGTTCTGTTGGCGGTGTAGTATTAACTAACGGCGAAGAGGTTCAATGTGACATAGTAATAATCGCAATAGGCGTTGTTCCGCGAACCGAGCTTGTTTCGGGAACCGATGTAAAAACTAACAGAGGCATACTCGTAGATCGCTTCATGCGAACTAGTGCTCCCGATGTATACGCCAGTGGCGATGTTGCCGAAGCCTACGACTTCGTTTATGGAGAGAACAGACTACTGCCGCTTTGGCCTCTAGCACAGCTTGAAGGCAAAGTTGCAGGCTATAACATGGCTGGGAAAAAAGCAGAGTACCCCGGAGGCACAGTGATGAGCTCCCTGAAATACTTTGGTATACCCATCATATCTATCGGGCTGGTTAACCCAAAGAATCCTCATGATTATGAAATCCTAACATGCTACGATCCAACGCGACGAGTTTACAAAAAACTTGTCCTCAAAGGCAATGCTATTGTGGGCATACTACTGTTAAATGACATTGAAAGAGCTGGGATAATGTTTAATCTTATGAAAAATCGAGTCAATGTGAAAAAGTTCAAGCAAGCTCTTCTTTCAGATAACTTTGGTCTTGCCACTTTACCGCCATCTCTGAGAAAAACACTCTATTTGGAGGTCTAAATGTTGAGAGATCTGAGCAGAATAAACAATCCGTATAACGACGATAAGGACTTCGCCGGTTGCTCACTGTTCGGCATGATGAATTTAGAGGGCAAAAGATTCTCGGCACGTGATCCCGTTAGGGCAATAGCGAATATGCATGAGCGTGGAAACGGCTTAGGCGGCGGCTTCGCGGCTTACGGGATCTACCCTGACCATGCTGATGACTACGCTTTCCACATAATGTATCTGAGCAAGGAAGCGAAAGAAAAAACAGAGAAGCTACTACGCGAGAACTTCGAAGTGATACATGAGGAGGAGATTCCCACAAGAGCCGCTAACGTACGCGATCCACCTTTGGTATGGCGCTACTTTGTCCAGCCTAAAGAGCAGTGCCTTGAAGGGCAGCTTGAAGAAGACTATGTTATAGCGCAGATTATGCGCATCAACACGGAAACGGGCAAGGCGTTCGTGTTCTCAAGCGGCAAAAACATGGGCGTATTCAAGGGCGTCGGCTACCCCGAAGACATAGCAGACTTCTTCCGTCTAGAGGAGTATGAAGGATACTTGTGGACATGCCACGGC
>JAOAIV010000074.1 GCA_026414525.1 Candidatus Bathyarchaeota archaeon
GAACTAAGGTTGTATGAGCGCTTAGTGGGACGCTTTCAATATCATGTTTCCGACGAGGAATTAAAAAAGGCGCTTGAGTGGCTGCCTGTTGAGGTAACAGGTACTGAATCTGATCCGATAGAAGTTTCTTCATTCAGAAATCTTGAACGAGTCGAGACAAATCGCATAAGAGGTGGTGCTTTACGAGTTGTCAATGACGGTATAGTAGGTCGTGCACCAAAAGTTTTGGCAATCGTGGAAAAGCTTGGTTTTCAAGGTTGGGAATGGTTGCGAGAATTCAGAAAGAAATCAGAGAAAAAATCTGCTGGATTTATGGATGATGTGATTGCAGGACGCCCCATCTTCTCTTTTCCATCAAGACGTGGGGGTTTCCGGCTTAGGTATGGCCGTGCCCGGAACACTGGCCTCTCTGCTGTAGGTATTCATCCAGCTACTATGCTTGTAGTGGAAAGGTTTCTTGCTGCTGGTACACAGATGCGTCTTGAGCTTCCAGGCAAAGGCGGGATCACTGTGCCCGTAGATACACTTGAACCTCCAATTGTCTTGTTGAATGATGGTTCAGTTGTTCGTGTTTCTCTTGAAAATTTCGACTCAGTAAAAGATAAGATTGAAAAAATTCTATTTTTAGGAGACATTTTGATCAGCTTCGGTGATTTTCTTTATACCAGTAAGAATCTTTCGCCCTCAGGGTATGTTGAAGAATGGTGGGCTAACGACTTAAAGAATGTTTTTCGTGAAAGATATGGTGGAGACTTAAAAAAAGCCGCGGATGTTGTAAAAATTCCTGAGGAAAGATTAAAGAGCTTATATGAATCGCCCTTGCTTGTTAAACCAACGGCCAGAGAAGCAATATCACTATCTGTAACCTTTAAGGTGCCATTGCATCCCGCTTTCACGTTTTTTTGGTCAAACATCGACTCATCCCAAGTCCTATCGCTGAAGAAGTGGTTGGATGCTTCCACAGTAACAACTGCAAATGGGCTTGCTTGCAAGATCGTTGGACCCATTGATCCAACTGTGGTTCAGATTTTGCGAAAAATCTTTGTGCAACATAAGCTTCTTGAAAACAAGATTATATTGGAAGGTGATGATGCCAGCATTTTAGCTTTTTGTCTTGGTTATGGAATTTCAAAGCTTCTTGAGAATAACCAAGATCCCTCTGCACTAACAGCTGTTAGTTTACTTTCTGGTGTTGAAATCAAGGATAAGGCGCCTACGTATGTGGGTGCCCGTATGGGAAGGCCTGAAAAGGCGAAGAGACGTGAAATGAAACCTCTAGTACATGCACTCTTCCCTGTTGGCTTAGCTGGAGGTTCTCACAGAGATCTTTTGGAAGCAGCGAAAAAGGGACCTGTGTTCGTAGAAATTGTTAAACGTAAATGTCCCAGCTGTAAGACTTTTACTTTTAAAGTCAAATGTCCTAATTGTGGAGACGAAACAATCCTCGAAAAGAGTTGTCGGCAATGTGGCAAAAGTCTGAAGGATAATATTTGTCCAACCTGTAAAGCTGAAGCTGTACACTATCAGCGGCAAGCAATTAATTTTAAGGAATTACTCGAAAATGCTTATCAACTGCTTGGCGTTTCCACACCGAAAACTTTGAAAGGTGTTAAAGGCTTAACAAATGAATCTAAGACTCCTGAAATTGTGGAGAAAGGTGTTTTGCGTGCAAAGCATGAGTTATCTGTTTATAAGGATGGAACAATTAGGTTTGACGCAACTAATGCCCCTTTGACACACTTTAAACCGATTGAAGTTGGCGTGTGCATTGAAAAGCTTAAGCAGCTTGGTTATTCCTTTGATATGTATGGTTTACCGTTAACTGATCCTAACCAAATTTGTGAACTTAAAATTCAGGACGTTGTAATTCCAAAAAAAGCTGCAGACTATTTTGTACGAGTTGCAAACTTCATAGATGAACTTTTAGAGAAAGTTTACAGGCTACCAAGATACTATGACGTTAAGAGTGCTGAAGACATAGTTGGGCACCTAATAATAGGTTTGGCGCCACATACTTGCGTTGGCATCCTAGGTCGTATTGTAGGTTTCACCGACCTTAATGTATGTTATGCACACCCCATTTGGCACTCTGCTAAACGCCGGGATTGTGACGGTGATGAAGACGCTATCATGCTGGCCTTAGATACCTTGCTCAATTTTTCCCGCAGTTATTTGCCAGCGCAAATAGGCGGAATAATGGATGCTCCTTTATTGCTCATTCCCTTTGTGAACACCAAAGAAGTGCAGCGGCAAGCGCATGATTTTGATGTTGATGGCGCTTACCCACTTGAATTTTATCATAAAACGTTGGAGAGAGTTGATGCTAAACAAGTTAATCAAATCATAGACCTTGTAGGTCACAGACTTGGCTCTGAAGGACAATTTGAAGGATTCAGATTCACCATACCGCTTTCAAACATAAACCTAGGTAACGCTGTAAGCTCCTATAAACAGTTTAAATCAATGATTGAAAAACTAAACATGCAATTAGCTTTAGGTGAAAAAATTGATGCTGTAGACGTTAGACGGGTTGCTTTGAAAGTATTAACTACTCATTTTCTACGAGATATATCTGGTAACCTACGCGCGTTTTCGACACAAGGTTTTAGATGCAAAGCCTGTAACAAACGTTTTCGCCGTTTACCTTTGGCCGGTAAATGTCCTTTTTGCGGTGGTCTCTTAACGCTCACGGTTTATCGTGGTGGGATAGAAAAATATCTTACAGCTGCCCAGCAGCTAATTGAAAAATATGAATTACCTAAATATTACGCACAGCGCATTGCTTTGATAAAGGATGAAATCACATTGATGTTCGATAATAAAAAACCTAAGCAAGTTTGTCTTTTAGACTTTGCCTAATAAAGCTTTTCAACTTTTACCACATATTTATTTTTGGTGAGCATCTATAAAAGAGGCTTTCCATCCCAACGCCTATCTTCATAGTGTAAAAAACGTAAGAGGCGGGCTTGTCGCTAGAACAAGAATTCTTAACACGCTAGAACGGCAATTGACCAATGCATCGGCACTGGCAAAAGAATTGCGCTTATCCTATGCCGCCGTGTTGCACCATCTGCACCTTCTTGAAAAAGAAGGTATAGTAAACAGAAAAAGCAAGCGGCCAACCCTTTGGGCACTATCTGGACTGGGCCAAAAACGTTTAATTGCTTAAACGCGGCAGACACATGGCGCTTGTCTGCATTTTGGACATTTATAGCTATACTTGTTTATTGCGGCGCTTTCAAGATCAATCCCCATCAGGTTTGCAAGGGAGGCTAACCACGCAATGGCATCTGCAAACTCATTTGCAATGACTTCCCTATCGCTTCCATCTTCAATTGCCTCGCCTAACTCATTTATTTCATCTATAAGCCAATCATATGTGCCTTTTACGCCGCGTGCAAAGTCTCTATGAAAGTATAAACTGCGCATCATTTCCTGAAACTCGCGTATGTGCATAGCTATTCCACGAATTCAGTTAATATTTGTTCCATGGTTTAAAATTTCAGTTGTTGAGACACAGAGTTTAGTCCTTTTTATTCGTGTCTTTCAAGTGCGCTACGCAACATTAATAATAAACCTAATCTAATTTAAAAGGCCGGGGGGCAAGAAATGAGTAAAAGAAAGAAAGATGCCGCGCCAATGCCAGCGGCAAGTGCTGGTTTGCTACGCTTTTTTGAGGAAGAAACTGAAGGCATCAAAATTAGGCCTGAACTTCTTGTGGTATTTGCTGTTGCTCTAATAGTGGTTTCTGCACTGGCGCAAGTGTTTTTTCCTGTTTAAAAGGTCTTCTTGTAATTCAACGGCGCGGCGGATGCAAGATTTCTATTCTTTGCACTGAATTAAGATTCAAAAACATTTCGCTCATTTCTTCACGGCTTGCAACTTGCGGTATGGGCTGTGCAATTGTCGACCTTAACACTATGGCTTCTGCTTCGGAAAGCCAAATTGTTGGTGGCTCACGAGACACAGCCGCTAATACGCCTTCAAAGCCGTAGGTCGAATCTACAATTACTCTGATTTTTTTGCCCAAATTTTTTTCAAGCATTAAGAATACAGTGGGCGGCAGTTCTTGTTCTGGCATATTCTTAACTTCGCAGAAACAATATAATTAGCAAATTAAAAATAAAGCACTTGCTCTTGAAATTATGGTTTAACGCTATGACTTAAGTATCGGATAGATACTTTATTACTATAATTTTTTGACTACTTTTTGTTAAAAAATTAACATTGGCAGTTTCTTGTTATAGAGAAACATGTATTAATTAACACAAGGATTATCTTCAATTTAGCTAAATTTTAATAGATATATTTTAATTTCATTAGGCGTCAATCACGGATGATGAATAATAGCTATGACAACCGAAAACTCGCTTAATCACTCTATGAATAAAGCGGTGAAACATTACTCATCAATGTTCTTCTTACCTTCGTTCCGTAAATCTATCAGCCTCACAGCATTGTTATGCATGATAATAGGACTTTCTGTTTCTGTGCTTGCGCCTGCGCAAAATTCCGCTAACACGCTTTTTTTGGGTTTTTCTCTTTTTGGTTTAACAATCTTATTTGATTATGTTACAAGTAACTTTGTTTTACGAAATGATCCTATCTACGTTTTGAGAAGGACAGTAGCTCTCTCACTTTATTGTTGGACTCTTTGGTTATTTTTCATTCTGCTGGGCATCAGTTTCGGTGTAACCACGGGTCCACGTCTTTATGTTCAACTTTGCCTTTTAGGCTTCGCCGCTGTGCTAACTTTACGTGCAGTTGTTTTTATTTCAACGTCATTGTCTGGATATTTACAACGCTTATTAGCTTCGCTACTTCAGCCGCTTGCGTGTAGCGTTGCATTTTTAATTTTTTGGGATACTCTATCCATAGTTTCCGTCTCCCGGGTTCTACTATTTATCGTGATTTCTCCTATCGTTGGATTTGCCGCTGCGTTAGCCTTCGTTTTCCTCATCGATCAGTTGGGAAAGCGCATGTATGGTTTGCCTTCTATGGCTCTTTTTAGAGCGTTCATGCTTAACTGGGTGGCTAATCTTAATTTGCCCTTTGAAGAATTACTTGAAAAACTGGGCGAAGACGAAGACATTGAAGTTAGGCTTTTAAAATTCGATTCTAATACGTCTAAAGCCGCGATAATAGTGCCTCTTGTTCATCCAGGACCCTTTAAGAATATTGGTAGCAGTCTGTTACCATCAATGCTTAAACGTGATTTTGAAAAGGAGTTTGGTTGCCAAACGTGTGTACCGTTAGGAATACTTGGTCATGAACTCGACTTAGCATCGCAAGCGCAGAACCAGAAAATAATAAGGCATGTTATTGAAAACGCCAAGCTTGCTTCACTCGTTGCTGATAGAGCAACACCTTTCGTTAAAGTAAGCAAAGGATTTGTAACTGCTTCATGCCAAGTTTTCGGGAAAGCAGTTTTTCTCTCGTTTACGCTTGCACCAAAAACCACTGAAGATTTGCCGCAGCAATTAGGGTACATAGTTCGTGAAGAAGCAAAAAAATACGGGCTTGAATATAGCATCATAGTCAATGCTCATAATAGCATCAATGACATAATCGACGAACCCTCTTTAGAAGTACTTCAAGCAGTAGCCACTAAATGCCTCCAAAAAGCAGTTTCTTTGCCTTCTTACCCGTTTGAGGTCGGCGCAGCCACTATTTTTCCCAAGGAATTTGGCTTAAAAGATGGTATGGGCCCTGGGGGAATAACCGCAATAGTGATAAAAGTCGCTGAACAAAAAACAGCCTACATAATTATCGATGGCAATAACATGATTTCCGGGCTGCGTGAAGAGATTCTCTCCGCGCTTCATGATTCAGGTTTCCATGCAAGCGAGGTTTTTACAACTGATACACACGCAGTAAGTGCTGTTGTTCTGGGGCGACGCGGTTACCATCCCGTCGGAGAAGTAATGAACCATAAGACCTTGATCAGTTATATCTTGGAAGCCGCCAAAACGGCTGAAGCAAATTTAGAGTTTTGCCACGCTAGCTACGTACGTTTCATTGTGCCAAAAGTCAGGGTAATCGGTAAAAATCGGATAGAGACCTTATCTATGCTTGTTGACAAAGCACTTCAAAGAGCAAAGCAGATAGTCGCGCCAATTTTCGCTACTGAAGGTGTAATTCTAATAGCGCTTTTAACCCTATTATAATCTCAAGCTTGCAGTGGCATTAATTGATACTTATCTTGTGTTTTTACATAACAATATCGTAGCAAAAACGGGCGTATCAGAGCAAAGGTTAGAAC
>JAOAIV010000075.1 GCA_026414525.1 Candidatus Bathyarchaeota archaeon
CGGAACACTTGTCAACAAATATGGAGGCAACTTATCTCCGAGAACCTGAATAAGTGTTTTTCTCTGCTGCTGTCTTTCCAAAAAAATCTTGGTCATGATTTGAATGTTTTGCGCTTCAGCCCTCAGTGCATTAACCTCTTTTTCTTCTGGTTTGCGAACAAGCGGTATGTAAAGGTATCCATTGTCTTTCTGAATCTCCAGAGCTCTGTTGAGTATCGCAAGCCTTTTAGCTAATGCCAAGACTCTCTCGCCATTTGATTTCTTAACTCTGAGGCAATATGCGTTTTCGGGCATTGCGCTCAGTTCCCATGTTTTATTATCTTGAAAATTTGCCCAATTTTCTGGATACTAAATCTCACACCCAATATCTTTTCCGCAAGCCAAATATTAGTCTCCAAATGATCAGAAATTGCTCTAGTCAAAAAAGCTGAATCGCCGTAAGCCAACGCGATGTAGGGGATAAGCATGTCTGCCAAGTGCACATCCACAGTAGGTTTTGCAGAAAGCTCTGCCATAAGCTTTTCAGCTACTTCCAGGCCTACACTCTCGCTGGATTTTTTAAGCTCGCCAATAGCATCTGCACCTATTACCGCACCTGTGGTAGTTTCAGCCCACAAGACAATAGAACTCCCTTTTTGGAGAGGATTAGACTTATCATTCACAACTTGAACGTCCACAGCATAGCCTTTTTTTGCGAGATATGCGCTGGCGGTTTTAGCTTGGCGCTCCGCTACCTTTTTCTCCTCCAGCCCAGTACAAATAGATATGCCTTTAAGGCTTTTTAACTGTCCAAACTCTTCAAGCCTAATGGGTTGCAATCTAAGGGTGGGTTCCACAGTCATAGTTACTTCTCCCATGCCTTTAGGATAATAACCATACTTGTGGACTGTGATGGCAACATCCAAGCCCATGCGCTTAAGCAATGGAATAAACACGTTACGCATGTAATTGATAGTGGGTGCGTGGGCGACATCCGTGCCGCCTTTCGACACATGTAAACGCACCTTGCTTTTAGCTAAAATGCATAAAGGCAGCGTGGCTATCAACAGCATTGATATGCTGCCGGCTGTTCCTATTTCCGCCTCAAAATCTCCGCCGAGCACTTCACCCGGTTCAAACCAAAGTTCTCTAGAGCCAAGTGTGGCGCCCTTTACTTTTGCGTTGCAAAGCTTTGCTGCTGTTAAAACAGATTCCAAGTGTTGCGGCATTAAACCCGGCTGCGGCCTACTTTGCCGGATGTTGTAAATATGCAGAGGCTGCTTAGTAGCAGTAGCTAAAGCTATTGCAAGCCGTAGAATTGTGCCGCTTCCGCTTTTTTGGCTACCGTCGATTTCAATCATCAGCTTCGCACCTCCAAACAGAAGCATTGGGATTTCATGCTCATTAGTTGTTTGCAAATAATTAATAAGCGTCTTAAGTATTTTAGAATTTGAAGGGAATCTTGTTATGAGCGAGGAGAAGCTTGAAAGGCTAGCTAAAGAAGCTGAGGAGCTGCTTGTGGTTTTAGGCAAAATTTCAGAGGATCTCCGAACTTTGGTCATTTCAATAAAGTCCACCATAAACGCGCCTTTAGCGCAACCGGTGCCTCAATCCCCACCTCAGCCCGCAGTTGCCGCTGCGGCGCCTGTAACTCATGAAAAGAAGAAAAGTCTAGAGGATATTCGTATCGCGTTTCCAGAGGATTTAGAAGATATGCTCAGCTTCGAAGATAAAGGTGATTACATAATAGTGAAGCCGCGTCAGTTTTTAGGTTCTGAAAATTTCGCGCGAATAGCCTCCACAGTACGTGGCATGGGCGGAGAATACATCAGTGCCGGGAAAGCCTCGCACTTCAGGGTACCAAAAAAATAGAGCTTAGGTCTGTTTAACTTTGAAGGCAGTGTACTCGCCAGTAGGCTCCTCAAACCATACGTCTACTTTTGTAACTACCGCAGTTGGCGGTCCATGCTTGCAGAATTCTATCATTGCTTTTACAGCTTCTTCTTCGCCTTCAAAAATAGCTTCAACTCTGCCGTCTGCCAAATTGCGAATCCATCCTTTCACTCCGTAAAGCTCTGCCTTCTGTTTGGTTGCTGACCTGAAAAATACTCCTTGAACCTTGCCACTTACAAACACGTGTGCTCGGGTTTCCATATATTTTGCCCTATACAATAGTCTTTATAAAAATTTGGCGTTTTCTGTTGCTTAAGAAAATTCACTTTAACTCATCTCTCCGCTGCATACAAGAGTCGTTGGCGCGTCTATTTTAAAAGATAAATTTCTGCCATTAAGGGTATTGGTGGCTGTAATGTTTAGAAACAATGTTGGGAAATTATTGGTGTACACTCCAACAGATGCTGCTAGCAGGAAGCGGTTAAAATTTATTCAAACAGCGGCTGAAGAAACAGCCAAACTTCTGAATCTTGAGTTTGAAGTTGTTAAGTTTCGACAAATTTTGTCGCCAATTTACGTGTATTACGAGAGTAGCGATGGGGAACCTGTTCCGCTTTACTGTGATAACGGCAAGACCGACGATCTGCAAGAAATTCGCTCAACAATAAGGAAAATGATGTTTGTTTTGTCCTTTCATCCACGGCATTCAGCGTTGAAGCATTTACGTGAAACCATTATGAGACTTTCGTGAACTTGATCGTTTGACTCTCCAATGTTACTTCGTAAACTTGGTTCACATCAAAGTCTATGCCTAAATTATCATACTCCTGCTCAGTCAAGAATAAAAGTATCTTGGGTATTGCAAATTGCGTTCTCTGCTGAAGAAAAGGCATCTGCTGCTGCAGAATCTGCATTATATCTTGCGCCATCTTCGCTTCCTCTGATTGCGGGCGAACAACAAAGGGTGAAATTTCCCGTTCTTCGACAAGCTCTATCCTTTTTCCAAGGTTACCGTCTAAGTCACGTGTAGACTCTATTTTATTAACTCTAACCCGAAACATACTACCTCACATCTGCTAATGAATGCCCACTCAAGAATTTAACTTTATACTATGTCGCCGAATTTCTCTGCGGGGGTTAGGTTATCAGCTGCTCTGCCATAGCTGAATCCACATATTTACCTCTGAATCCCCTTAATGAACCACGGATGCTTCTGAGGTCTTTAGCTGATTTTTGGCTCGCAAGCTCAATAAGGTTACTGAACCTGATAAACGTCATAGCGTTTTTTCATGTGCGAATTTAGAAAATTCTTCAAAATATTCAAAACATCTTTCTACACCATAATTCCGCCATAACCCCTCAGGTGTGCCTGTCACCCGTTCCACGAAATCTGCACCTCCAAGAATTTGCATAACTGGCTTCTTAACATAAAACAACAGTTTTTGAGTATGTATTGGGCCTACTTTGTTTTTCCTTATGAAGACATGAGTTTCACCGCCGGCTTTGTTACGCTTGCATAGTCTTCGCCAGTATTTTCGTCAGCAATTAATATAAGGCATAATGTGCCTTTTTCATGTAGGCATGGCCCTCCTTTTTTAAAATATTGAGGAATATTCCAAAAACATTTTCTACAAGCACATATTTCATGCATCTGCACTTTTTTCATGGAAGATTTATGTAGTTGATAATGATGTTTCTTTTAAGAAACGATAGGCCGCATCAAGCGACTAAAAATGGTGACTTGAAGTGGCTGAAACAGAAAAACCCAAAGATATAATCAAGGCTTCAGAAATTGACCCCAAGTTCAAATATGAACTATTGAAGATGCCTGGCAGCGAAAAAATTCTCAGATGCTTCCAATGTGGAACCTGCACCAGCGACTGCCCAGTAGCAAGGTTCAGCGACACTTACAGGCCGCGCACAATAATCCGCATGGCACAGCTTGGGCTCAGAGACAGAGTCTTAAACAGCGAAACCTTATGGTTGTGTGCCGCCTGCTTTACATGTACAGACCGCTGTCCCCAAGACGTTGAAGTCGCAAGTGTAATTCGTGTTCTACGAAATTTGGCTGCTGAAAAAGGCATTGTACCAGCAGTTTTCAAAGAGCAAGCCAACGCCATACTCAATTCCGGCTACGCCTATAACATCCCAGAACTGAAGATTAAGAAACGCGAGACGCAAGGGTTACCTCCCCTGCCAAGAGGCAACCCTGAAAGCCTACGCAAGACGCTGAAAAGAATCAAGTTATTTGACATTGTTCAAAAAGGAAGTAGTCCTACATGAGCAACAAATACCTAATTTTTCTCGGTTGCGCAATTCCTTACCGTGTATCCTCTTATGAGATTTCAGCCCGCAAGG
Organism: Candidatus Bathyarchaeota archaeon; assembly: GCA_026414525.1. Lineage (GTDB taxonomy): Archaea > Thermoproteota > Bathyarchaeia > Bathyarchaeales > Bathycorpusculaceae > JAOAIV01. Next base: position 4,231 of record JAOAIV010000075.1, read on the forward strand.
TTCTTGACAGGCTAGGCATAGAACTTGTCGAGATGCCTGAATTTAACTGCTGCGGGCTACCACTGGATCCTGTTAGTCACGACGCGATGCTTGTTTTGGCGGCAAGGAACTTAGCATTAGCAGAGCAGCAAGGCTTGCCCATTCTTACGCTTTGCCCCGGTTGCGCTGGCACATTTAAAAAAGTTAACATGCTGTTGAAGAAAGATAAAGCTTTGCGTGATATGATCAATAACCACTTGAAAGAAACACGTTTAGAGTTTAATGGAACAGTAGACGCAAAACACTTACTTCAAGTTCTAAAGGAAGATGTTGGTGTTGAGAAGATAAAAACTGCGGTAGTCAAACCGCTTACCATGCTGAAAGTTGCGGAGCACGTCGGCTGTCACCTGCTCAGACCGAAAGAGTACAGTGGCTTTGACGACCCAGAAGATCCGCAGGTTTTAAAGATGCTTATCGAAGCCACAGGCGCTACTTGTCTGGATTACATCGGCGAAACAGAATGCTGCGGCGCGCCAAGCGTAGGCGTCAGCGACAAAGTTGCGTTGCAGCTTGCCCGAGAAAAACTCAGCCATGTGAAAAAGGTGGCTGCTCAAGCCTTAGTCACGATTTGCGGGTTTTGTCACATCATGTTTGACACTAACGAACTGCGCATAGAAAGAATGTTCAACGAAACCTATGGCATCCCGATTCTGCATTACACTCAGCTGCTTGGATTAGCCTTGGGCATTCCCGCTGAGGAACTTGCTTTCAATGAGCTTAGAGTAGACCCCTCAAAAATTTTGAAGGCAGTAGACGAAGGAACTGAGTAAAGCTAGACCACGCGGGCCTGCTCGAAGTTAGAAGGACGATTTGCCCTTTTTGTAAAGTGAAACGCGGATACAAGGTCGTTTGAAACTCTTTATAAGCCGCGCTATTCCCATGTAAATGCGGATGCGCCATGGGTTACTTGGCTGTGTGGAAGGTTCTGGAAGAAATAGTTGTAGAATTCCGAAAGAAAGGCATGGCAGTTCCACAGCATGTTATGAGCGATTTGAAGTCAGCCAAAGTGCTGATCAGCCTACAGGATGTCAAGAGAATCGACAGTGAGACAGCTGCGAAAATTGAGCAATACCTTGGAAATGTCGAGGCATATCTCATCACTGCGGCTCAAAAAGCATTTTCGCCAGAACGCGTTGACACATGGCTCAAACGGCTTGAAGAAGCCACATACGACGCGGGAGAAACTTGCGTTAAGGAAGCCGACTCGTTCATCTCGGGAGTTCCCCGCGACCAAAAGTGGATTCGAGTTAAACCTCTTGACAGCATGCCTCTTGAAAAGCTGAAGCAAATTGCGGAGGAGTCAAATCTCTCGTGCCGTGTGCAAGAAGGCGGTCGGCTAATTGTTTATGGAAAAGCTGAAGATATCCAAGAATTTGTTAAGAAGATGACTGCCATAGCCAGTAGAGAATAAGAAAAGGCAGTGATTGCTATGTTTATTTCTTTCTTTTCAACATGTTCTCGATGAAAGGACGTAGCTTAGCGTTTTCCGCCTTAATCTTTTCTTTACCTAAAGCTTTCCTCTGCGCGTCCATTTCGCGAATCAATTCAGCGAAGTGCACGCCTTCAGCAGCGGAAACGTATTCCACACGCAATCTTTCAGGGCTCATGCCGAGTTTCTGAAGCATCGGTGCCAACGCATCCATTCTTGCTTTCATCTTCCAGTTTCCGCTTATGTAGTGACAGTCATATGGCAAGTGGCACGCCGCGACAAGCACCATCCCGGCGCCAAGACGTAGCGCCTCAAGGACAAAGTCGCGGTCCACCCTACCCGAGCACATAACCCGTATCGCACGTATAGACGGCGGATACTCAAACCGGCTTGTGCCAGCTAAATCAGCGCCTGCATAGCTGCACCAGTTGCATAGAAACGCCAAAATTTTGTCTTCTGGGTCCTCCTCTAGTGC
>JAOAIV010000076.1 GCA_026414525.1 Candidatus Bathyarchaeota archaeon
GGCCTATACTATTCAAAAGATTTTGCGTGGATAAAAATTGAGGGCGACAAAGTTCGAATGGGAATAACTGACTACGCTCAGAAGCAACTGCGCGAAATAGTGTACGCTGATCTGCCTGAAGTAGGCGCTGAAGTGAAGCAGAATGAGCCTTATGGCACGCTTGAGTCGGTAAAAGCTGTTTCCGATGTGATCGCCGCTGTAAGCGGAACTGTCGAAGAAGTTAACACGGAGGTTCTGTCTAAGCCGGAAATTCTAAACGAGGATCCTTACCTGAAAGGTTGGCTGATAGTTGTGAAGCCCTCGAATCTTCAGGCGGAACTACATAATTTAATGGACTTCGGCAAAGCAGTTGAATGGCATAAAAGTCAGATAAAATGAAGGAAGCCTAGAATGGTTAAGCGGATAATAGTTATTGGCGCCAATGCTGCAGGCGTCGAAGCTGCTTCAGCGGCACGGAAAAAAGATCATACTGCAGAAATTACGTTAATCACTGATGAGAAAACCGCTGGGTATTCACGTTGTGGCTTACCCTTTGTTATTGGCGGGCAAATCCCCAGTTTTAAAGATCTGATTGTTTTTTCGCAAGCTTACTTTAAAATGATGAAACTAAACTTGAAAACCGAAACCAGGGTTACCGCCATAAACACTAAGGATAAAACCGTCACAGTTGTAGCCAAGACAGGAGTTACCGAAACATTACAATATGATAGTCTCGTGATAGCCACAGGAGCCTATGCCTTCACTCCTCCAATCAAAGGTTCTGATAAGCAGGGAATACACAGCCTCCGCACTATCGAAGATGGTGAACACATTCTTCAAGCAGTAAACAAAGGTGCCAAATCTGCAGTTATCATGGGTGCCGGCTTAATTGGACTGGAAACAGGTGTAGCGCTAAGAGAGCGTGGCTTAAAGGTTACAGTAGTAGAGATGTTGCCACAAATTTTGCCGCAGATGCTTGACGCAGACATGGCTCAGATTGTTAAAGAGCATCTAGAAGCGCATGGAATGTGCATTTTCACGGAGAAAGCTGTCGAAGAATTTCTTGGCGAGGATAAAGTGTTAGCCATTATGGCTGGAGGCGAAAAAATAGCTGCGGATCTTTTCCTCAGCGCTTTCGGCGTCCGCGCTAACACGAAGCTTGCTGTGGAAGCTGGAATACCCCTTGGAGAGTCTAAGGGGATTAAAACGAATGCACGGATGGAAACTGAAGTCAAGGATGTTTACGCTATTGGAGACTGTGCAGAAACACCACATCTAATTACTCATAAGCCAGTATGTCCACAGTTAGGAACTGTTGCCGTCAAACAGGGCAGAGTCGCAGGAATAAACGCTGGAGGCGGTTATGCCATTTTTCCAGGTGTTTTAGGTTCCGCTGTAACACGACTTTTCGACATCGAAGCAGGAGTAACAGGATTGACTGAGGCAGCAGCAAAAAGAGCTGGAATCGAAGTGATCACTGGCGTCATAAGCTCAAAAACAAGGGCTGCTTACTATCCAAATGCTTTGCCTATAAAAGTTAAGCTTGTTATTGAACGAGAGTCGCAGCGCATTGTAGGCGCGCAGATAGTTGGTGGCGAAGAAGTCACGCAGCGCATAAACGCCTTATCCTTAGCTATCCAGAAGGGCATGACTGTGCGCGAATTAGCTAAAGCGGATACCGCATACGCGCCGCCGCTGAACGAGACTTGGGAGCCTATGATTCTGGCTGCAGAAATGGTTCTGATGAAGCTCCGCTAGTTCCTCCACTTTTTCAAGTACCCTGAAAGCCGCGTTTCAGCAATTGTGCTATTTCATGTTAGCAGAGCTTTAAAGGCATTGGCTTGCCTTTTCAGTTTATATTGTTGTATTTTTCGGTGAGAAAGGGAATAATGATAAATTTGGGAGGAATATTACCTTAAAGAAGTGATTTCACATGGTTAAAACTTACGATATTGCTGTGTTAAAAGGTGATGGAATAGGCCCCGAAGTTACTGAAGCGACGGTACATGTTTTAGATGCTGTTCAAGAATCTGCAAATTTTAAGCTTAATTTCCTATATGGCGAAGCAGGTTATTATTGCATAGAGAAATATGGCACTAATCTGCCTGAAGAAACTATCGCGTTGCTTAAGAAGACGGTTGCTTGCCTTAAAGGCCCAATGACCACGCCAGAAACGCCTGGTGCGCCTATAAGTGTGGCAGTTAAAATCCGGAAAATGTTTAATCTTTACGCTAATGTGCGCCCTTGTCGCTCATTCCCAAATGTGGAAGCATTAAAGCCGAACATCGATCTGGTTGTGATCCGCGAGAACACTGAGGGCCTTTACTCTGGCGTTGAGTATGAGGTTTCACCTGGCGTCGGAATAGCCATGAGGATAATAACGAAAGAGGCGAGTTTACGTATCGCGGAATTCGCGTTTAAGCTTGCAGCCAAACGCAGAAAGCATCTAACTTACGTGCATAAAGGCAACATTCTGCGAATAACCGATGGTATTTTCAAAGATGCCGTGCAGGAAGTCTCGGCTAAATATCCTGATGTGGCAGTGGATGATGTTCACATAGACGCGATGACTATGCATCTCGTCAAAAAGCCTGAGGCATTCGATGTCATAGTTACAACTAACCTCTTTGGTGACGTGCTTTCTGATGAGGCAGCTCAGGTTACTGGCAGTTTAGGTTTAGCTGCTGGTGCAAATATTGGCGACACATACGGCATGTTCGAGCCAGTGCATGGTTCTGCGCCAAAATATGCTGGACAGAATGTTGTTAATCCCATAGCTACAATATTGGCGGCGCATATGATGCTTGATTACTTGGGCGAAAAAGAGGCTGCAGCTAAAATTGAACGAGCGATTATGCAAGTTCTCAGTGAAGGGAAAGTTCGCACAAAAGACTTAGGCGGCTCTTCAACCACAAAGGAAATGGCTGAAGCAGTGGCGTCAAAAATTNGAGGAATCTAAAACTTCCACATAAGTTGAAGCATCAGCGTGAACTTCAAGTTTACCGTTTGCATTTTCTCTAATTCGGGCATTCACTAGCAGCAACTTCGCATTTATCTTCAAAATTTTTGTCAGCTCCTCTGCTTTTTCGTTCCACGCTACGACTTGCGTTTCTCCAGTTTCATCTGCAAGCGTAAATCGCAGCACTGTTCCCTCGCTCATATCGCCTCTTGTAAACTTAGTAGCTGGTAACAATGACTTAACAATGCCTACAATATGTGCTTCTCTAAGCGTTTTATTTATTTTGCTGATTTTTGTGGCAAATTCAGCGATAGTTGGGTAATCTTCTGTTTTCGCGTCTTCTGGTTCAATTTCAATTTGGCTTTTGCTGCCAAGATGTAATTCGACTCTGCCTTTGTGATCCTCGCGTGTATAACCATGGAGTAACCGAACGATCTGACCCACCTTAAGCGTTTCTTTCTCGATTAATTCCGCATGTGCATTCCATAATATAACGCGCATTGTAAAGTGTCTGTCAGCGATAATTATACTTGCCAATTTCCCGGATTTTTCGCCGTCAAAACTTTTTGAAGAATAAATCGCGATTACCCGCCCTGTTACTGTGACATCATTTAATCCAGGAACTAAATGGGTTACCTGCAATCTGCTTTTTGTCTGAGCTTTTGTGATTTCAACTCCATATCTAGCAGCAATTAAGCGAAGAAGCGTCTCTTCCGCTATTAATCCCCCTGTTTTATTTTTTTCAATTTCCAAATTCTCAAGAATCTGTTTTCGGCTGACCTCAGGATGTTTAGCCAGAATCTGCCTGATTATTTCTTCAGTAGACATTCTCTTAATCAGCACGGATAAATTGTCACGCCCACTTTAAATTTTCTGTACTCCGCTCTTTTCCATGTTGTTCGACTAAACTTATTAAAAGCGGTTCTTCCTAAAATTGAGTAGGAGCAGGAGATCAGTGGCATCATCGTATCTTTACGCTCTTGGATTAGCACTCATTTTCATTGGTATACTAATCATAGTAATTGCCCTCATTTCGCTCACTATTTCAAGCTCCAAGGCGGCCAAATTACATGGCGGCGGTGTCGTCATCATCGGATTTGTTCCGATAATCTTCGGAACAGACCAAAAATCGCTTAGAACTGTTCTGTTACTTTCTTTAGCGCTTACCGTTATCCTTATTGTACTAACAATTATACATCACTTGCCTCTTAAGTAGAGGGGCCAATCGATTATGACTGAAGAAGAAAATCGCGAAACTATCAAGGCAGCAACTATTTCTGACAGACTCTTCACTTTTTTGTTTATAGGTTTTATTCTAATAACTGCCGGCGTACTGGTGATCATCTTTGCAATTAACTTGAACGGTGGCGGAACTGCGAGCGCTGGCGCAGTTATTTTTATTGGGCCGTTTCCCATAGTCATTGGCGCTGGCCCAGAAGCTACTTTGCTGATTTTATTCAGCATAATCCTCGCAGCTTTAAGCCTTTTCCTATTCTTATTTATTAAGAAGCACGGTGAAATCTGATAACTAGCTTTCCTCTTTTGCTTCTTCTTCATTACCATAATATGCGTACAAGAATATTAATAGTAATGCAACGAAGGTTGAAGCCATGAGTATGTATTCTAAAGTTAGGAAGTATGCGTTCAAGTCCATAGCTGATTCTCCGTCTTTATCCAATTAATGTTTTAATATTTAAATAGTAGCCCTAATTTTTGATTTATAAACACAGTTAGCGAATTAATTTTCCATAAAAGGTTATTCTCGGTTGAATTAATGTTAAAAACTCTTGCTAATCACATAGCCGTTTTTGTTTTCTTTAGTTTTTTGGAACTGTCATTATAAACTTGTCACCTTGCCCCTCATTACCTGCCTCTTCTATTGTCCAACCATAAGCTTTACCTATCTTTTTTATCAGGTAAAGTCCATAGCCCGTACCTGTTCCATAACCTTCTTGGAACAAGTTTTTCTTAACGTCTTCCGGTATCCCCATTACCGTCGTCTTCATAGACGAGTTTTAGCTGGTCTCCTTCTTCCTTGTAATATACTCTGATCTTGCTAGTTTTCTTGCCGTATTTTAATGTGCTGTCAATTAAGTTATAGAATAGTTGTCGTAAAGGGGAGTCGGCAAGAGCCGTCAAGCCTTGGCACTCGTTAATCAGCGTTGCTCCTTTCAAATCTGAAAAGAGCATTGCTGCGTCGTTAATGTACTTCTCCACATCAACATAGGCTAGTTCTTCTGCACCTACTTGCACGTAAATTTCTCAAGGTCAATAATTTGTAAGATTTGCTTAGAGATGTTCTCTGCTTCTTTCACTTGTTGCAGAATTTCTGGCTTATCCACTTCTACTCAGATATATCAGTGGCAACTCCAATTGTTCCGACAATTTTATTTCTCTCATCAATGATTGGTGCATACGTCATAATTGTTGGAAAATTACTTCCATCACTTTTGGCGATGAACTCTCCTGACCATTGTTCTCCTTTCAGGAGCTACTTCATAATGACTGTAACCTGCTCTTTTGCTGAGTCTGAGGAAATAACATCATTAATGTGCCGCCATAGAACCTCAACCGCTTTCCAGCCATAAAGCTGTTCTGCACCGCAGTTCCAATATATGATTCTTCCTTTCACGTCGGTTGCGATGATGGCTTATCCTATCGCGTTAAGTAAAAGTTCCTGCAAACGGTTCTTTTCAGAAACTCGACATTAATGATCTCCATGAAAACTCCAAAAAGCAGTTTTTTGCCGCCCACCTCTATTAGATTTGCCTTTATTGAAACATCCCTAATTTCGCCTGTTTTGGTAATAATCTGATCTTCAACAGCAAAGCCACCGCCTTTGTTTCTTAGAAGTTTTGCTAAATCCTCCGTCAAGCGCCTCTGGCGGATGAAGGAAACGTTGATGCATACCGATTAATTCAGATTTTGGTCTCCCAACTAGCTCGGTTGCGGCACGGTTGCAGTCAACAAGTATTCCTGTTTCCGCGTCAGCGACAAAAATAGCGTCTAAGGCCTCTTCGAATAATGCTTTGTATCTTCAGACTCTTTTAATGCTTGCTCGATTTTACACCTTTCGGTAACAACATTTACAGTAATTATGATACCCATGATTTTCCCGTTATGTATTAAAACTTTAGATGTGCCTGCCATTAAAACGGAATTTTCCTCTGCATTTTTGCAACGAAATTCTAGTTTTTCCC
>JAOAIV010000077.1 GCA_026414525.1 Candidatus Bathyarchaeota archaeon
TATAAGAGACAGGTACTATGGTCAGTATCGTTGCCGTTGCAAAGGCGGTTGATAGTGATGAGAGAATTGTTAAACTTATATAGGCTCTAAAGTTAATTTTTAAACTCGCTTTCTGCAGTGTTCGGTCTAGATCTTTGAACAGTGGCAGGAACCGCTCTGCCTTATGGCCTATTAACTGGTAAGCTATCGATAGCGGCTTTCCCAGAAACATTTTATGCTCCTGTTCGAGTGATTTTTCTGTTTTCCTAGAAAAACCTTCAATAAATCCTTTTAGCGCCTCTAAGAGTTTCTTTGTCGACTGAAGTTTTTCCATAAATTTTTTGCTCATTTGAATCCCACCCGAGCCTTTTGGAAGACACGGTTAGGGTTAGAATAGTATTCTCTGATTACTTTGGCTACATCGCTGTGATGCCGGATGCCTTGCTTCACCATCCATTCCAGAACAGTTTTCCTAGCTTTGAGTTCACGCTGTATCCCTTCTCCTGTGAAACCCAGTTTCTTCATTTGCTTCTCCAAAAGGATACTTGCACCTGAAGAAGTAAAACTGTCAAATTGAGGGTTCCAGCGAAATACTTCTTCGGTTACAATCTCATCTGTTTCCGTATCTATGCCTCTAACTTCAGATGCAACGCTTACGCGCCTCGCAGGTTTCCCTTTAACCTCGGTTCTTTCCATAACCAAAATGGCGTTTGTCATTGCAATAAGTGTTTTAGGAATATTCATGGGCTCAGCGGCCAAACGCTTTATCACCGATTCAACTGACTCAGCGTGAATGGTGGCCATTCCCAAATGCCCTGTAGCCATTGCTTGGAATAATGTGTATGCCTCTTCACCGCGCACCTCGCCGACGATGATGTAGTCAGGGCGCTGCCGCACCGCGGCCTTCAACAAATCGAAAAGAGTTATGTCTCCCCCCTGCTTATTATCGCCTTTGAAGCTTGCGCGCACCACCGACGGGATCCAGTTTTCATGCGGAAGATTAAGCTCTTGTGTATCTTCAACACTTACAATTTTCATTTCAGGCTTAATGAACATGGATAGACAATTAAGTAAAGTAGTCTTGCCGCTTGCTACTCCACCAGCCACCAATACTGACGCGCGGTTCTCTATAATAAACCACAAGTAAGCAGCCATTTCTGCAGAGAGTGTGTTAAAAGCTATAAGATCTGAGATTGTCAGTGGATCCGTTTTAAAGCGCCTTATAGTGAAAGTTGATCCTCTTCTCGTTACTTCACTTCCATACGTAAGTTGTATGCGGCTTCCTTCTGGAAGCGTTGCGTCAAGAATCGGGGTCGCCAGGGATATGCTTTTCCCAGCTAGGTATGCCAAGCGTACTATGAAGGAATCCAGTTCGGCAGAGTTAGTGAACATGACATTTGTAGGCAACGACTCGTAGAAGCGGTGCCACACATAGATTGGGATGTTTACGCCGTCTGCCGATATGTCTTCGATTAATGGATCTTTCATTAATGGATCAATTTTTCCATAACCTATGAAATCTCTTATTACATAATAGGCAAGTTTGTCAATAGCTTCTTCGGAGATTTTTATGCGGTACTTTTTTAGGATTTCCCTGATTTTTTGTCTTAGATATTTTTCTGCTTTTTCCTTGCTTTCAATTTCTTTTAGGTTTACATCTATTTCGTCCATCAAAAAACTCTTTATTTCTCGAAGCTGCTTTTCTTCGCTTGGTTGCAGCGTTGGCTCTATAACTTCGTAGCGTAACTTTTGGGTGTCTTTTTCTCTGACTATCGCCGCGTATACATACGGCTCTTGGAGGGCATAAACTTCTTGAAAAACCGCAGGCTTTGTAGGCGCACCGCTTATAATCGCTGTCGTTTCCGGTTGATCTAGCGTGTCTTCTATTTTGGGTTCTTGTTTTTTCTTCGTGAGTTTGCCCTCCACGGATTATGGTATCGGATGTTTCTCAAAAGCTATGGTGCTTCGTAAGTATTAATAAGCTATATGTATAGACAATATGAACTCGAACTCCAAAAAGCAATATAAAATTTCAGAGCATCACAGCTTACATACGAATAAGCTGCGTTAATGTTGGCATAGGCACATACAATCTAACGTAAATGGCAACTGCCAAAACCGTAACTGTAATCGCCAATAAAATAAAATCTCCTTTGTGGAGGTTTAGCGAGTAAAGGTTAGTGCGTTTTTTCGTAGCGCCCCAAGCTCGTGACTCCATCGCTTCAGCCAACTCGAGGCTTCGCCGGATAGCGCTGACTATTAGCGGTATAAGGATCGGTATGTAGTTTCGGATTCTCTTCATAAAACTGCCTTTCTCTAACTCTAATCCTCTCGCTTTTTGAGCATCCATTATTGTATGTGCCTCTTCTGCCAAAACAGGAACAAAACGCACCGCAGTTGTGAACGCGAAAGCAAACTCGTATGGTACACGACTCTCTTCCAATGCTAGACCTAGATGATCTGGCGATGTTGTCAAAAAGAAAACAGAGAAGGCTTCCACAAGCACAATGAAGCGCAGCGTCAAGGCAGCCGCGTTTTCTACGGCGGCAGTTGTCAAAACGTAATTTGAAGTGAAAAAGCTGGTCGCTATGTTAATTAGAAAAATGAATGTAGCTAAGAAAGCGGCGCCGCGAAGCGAATGAAGCCATTCTTTTGGAACATCCGCTATCAAAACAAAGGGTATTTGCATCAAGAAAAGTGCGGCTAAAGGGAGAATTTCGCCGAAAAGAATTGCTGCTACGAACACTGCGCAGACGTAAATGAACTTTATTCTTGGATCCAAGTTATGGATGGGTGAAGAAACCTTGCGGAATTTTAAGCCATCAAAAACGCTCACTTTCTTTCGCTCCTTCTCCAGTGCTTCAACAATATTTCTTTTGCTTCGTAAACGTCTAGGACATTTCTCGGCAGCCCTAGTGGCGTCAGCCTCATGAAAACTTGAGTTATCTGAGGTAGAACCACAGATGACTGAGCTAAAACTTCAGGGTCGGTAAGTATGGCTCTGCCTTCGCCGTCGGCGACAATCTTGCCATCTTTCATCAGCACCACTCGTGGATTGCACTCGGCCACGAATTCCACATCGTGCGTAACTATCACAACAGTTTTTCCTTGTGCCTGCATTTGGACAATAAACTGGCGTAATTTCTCTTTTTGCTGATAATCTTGGCCTATAGTAGGCTCATCCAACACTAGCGTCTGTGGATCCCATGCTAGTACAGACGCCAAAGCAACTCGCTTGCGTTCGCCGCCACTGAGCAGAAAAGGCGAAGTTTTACGGTACTGCTCCAGTCCAAGAAGGTTCAATGCCCAGCTAATGCGTTTCTCTATTACCTCAGTATCAAAACCAAAGTTTTTTAGTGCAAAGGCTATTTCTTCCTCAACTGTTTCGCTGAAGAGCTGATGGTCCGGGTTTTGAAATACAAACCCAACATTCCTTGCAAGCGCGGCAACGCTGGTCTTAGTGGTTTCCACGCCATTTACGCGCACAACACCTTTAGTTGGCTTCAGCAGACCGTTAAAATGCTTGATGAGCGTTGTTTTTCCAGCACCATTCTGCCCCATTATAGCCACAAAATCGCCGTCTCTAATGGTTAACGAGACGCCATTTAAGGCTTCGATGCCATTGGGGTAGATAAAATGAACTTTTTCAACCTCAATCATGCAGATTTCAGTACCTCCAACAGCAGTGCGGCCAACTCTTCTGAAGACAATGGTGTGCTGTTGCCTAGTTTTATGCCCTCTTTTTTAAGTAGCTGATAAAGAAGTGTAGCTTTCGGTATACCCACACCAATTAGGCGTGTTTCTTCCGTGCTTAGGATTTCTCTGGGAGATCCATCAAAGCGTACTCTGCCTTCATCCATGATTATTATATGGTCAGCGTATCTTGCTGTCAAATCTAGCCTGTGCTCCACCAACACAACTGTTATTCCAAGTTTCTTGTTAAGTTCATGTATAACTTCGAATATTTTTTCTGCGCTTAGCGGATCAAGGAAAGAGGTCGGCTCATCTAAAACAATTATTTCGGGCTTCATTGCGAGAACAGCGGCAATAGCGACGCGCTGCTGCTGGCCTCCTGAAACCTCATGAGGTGACCTTTCCCGTAAGTCGTAAATGCCTGTCTGCATCAGCGCCCAGTCCACTCTTTTGCGTATTTCCTCTCTTGGTACGCCTAAATTCTCCAGTCCAAATGCTACGTCCTTTTCTATGGTTAAGGCGAAAAGTTGATTTTCAGGGTTTTGAAAAACCATGCCAACCCTCTTTGCCATTTCATGCGTATGATATTTCGTTGGGTCCATTCCTACTACGGTTATTTCGCCTTTCAATTCTCCTTGATAAAAATGCGGGATAAGCCCGTTGAAACACCGGCATAGTGTTGTTTTCCCGCATCCGCTTGGTCCTGTGATTAAAACGAATTCGCCTCTTTCTACCTTTATTGAGACATCTTTGATTGAGGGATTAGCTACACCCGGGTAAATATAAGTGAGATTTTTCGTTTCTATTATCGCCATGGTTGCTGTACCCGCCTATGTTACGTGTTTTCCACATTTAAGAGTAGCTACTCATGGCTGATTAGCTGTAGCCAGTTTTTCTTTAACCAGCCTCAAACATCGCTTAAGTCCCTTCTCTATCGTGCCCACGCCGTTAACCCCGGCAGCGGTAGCGTGTCCTCCTCCCATTCCTTGAAGATGTTCCCCTAAGGGTTTGGCTATGTCCTTTCCTAAATGGATACCAGTGGCTTGATGAAACTCATTAGTGCATCGGAGACTAATCTCAATCTTATCGTTTTTCTGTCCAGCAACAGCCGCTAAATGTGCGCCCAAGTCAACCAACGCTCGTGCAGCGGAAGCTTGATATGCACTAACATGAGAAAGAGCGATTATCCAACTGTCAATTTTAACTAGCTTGGCGCGACGGCTGGCTTTTATCCTTGCTACACGCTCAGAGAAGTCCATTGGTAAGGCAAGTGCCGCAAGTTCTTCTTGAGGATTTACGCCTATGTCGCTGAGCATAGCTATAGTCTTGAAAGTTGAGGAATTGGCTAAAACGAAGTGTCGTGTATCAAAAGTTATTCCCAGAAAAAGAGCTTTAGCTGTGTTCAGATCTGGCTTAATCTCAAGTTGCTTGTAAAAATTATACACTATCTCGCATGTGGATGATGCCTTCTCATCTGTTACGCAAAGTTTAGCTAGGCGTTCCGTTTCTGGATGAGCCGCGTGATGATCAATTACTATTATAGGTGCCTTTGCCTTGGCCACTTTTTCCGATAATGAATCCAACTGTTGAATGGTATTAGTGTCTAATAGCAATATGGCCTCGGCTTTTTCCACGTTCGGTTGCAAGTTCACAATTATTGGCAAACGCTTTAAGATGTGCTTTGAAAGTTTGCTTATACCTTGACTGGCGCCGATCTCAACTATTACCCCTGGTTTTGCCTTCAGTAGTAGGCCTTGTAAAGCGTAAGCTGAGCATATAGCGTCGGGATCTGCGTTATGGTGACATAGCAAAAGAACAAAATTTGCCTGGACTTCTTCTAGAATTTTTATAATATTTAAGATGGACATGCCAGTTTTCTCAGATAATTTTCAACTGCCCTATGAGCCTCTTCAACTGCCTCTTTCGCTAGTTTTTCCGCATTAATTTCTTTTATTTTTGGTGAAAACGTTAACTCTACCTCAACAGTAACGTTCACTGGTTTTGTCCCCTCAGCCTCTACACTTATATTCAAATTTTCTACCAACTTTGGAGCCACTTTCGAGAGAACATATCTTCTCGCAGCGTTTTCTGCTGTAGAGCATAACGTTTCAATTTGTTCTGCAGTTAAATCTGGAAATCCGAACTCGTCCACATGCTTCACCTGCCAGCTTATTTAAGCTGAGGGTGAAACAGGGCTAAGATCTTCTTGAAGTTTAGCTTGTGTTTCTTTCAATTGGCTCCGTAATCTTTCTTCTTGGCGGGCAAGGACAGTGCTTCGCGTCTCTAACAGTTCCTTCTTTTCAGCTAACTCTTCAGTTACCTTAGTTTTATCTGCCTTTATCAAAAGAGAACCGGCAGCTTTGTAAATTACCGCATCCGCTGATGCCTTCTGTAGCTCAGCTAAGGCCTGTTCAACCTCA
>JAOAIV010000078.1 GCA_026414525.1 Candidatus Bathyarchaeota archaeon
CTTCTATCTCTGATGAGTATGCCGCTTTTCGCGGTTATTGAAGTAGAAAGCGCCACCACCAACGGAATCGCCAGCCCAAGCGCGTGGGGACAAGCAATTACGAGAACGGTTACCGTTCGCTCCAAAGCGATGTCTGTGCTTGTAAAGAGAGACCAAGCGGCAAAAGTTACTATGCCCACTGCGAGAGCAATATAAAAGAGCAAAGCCGCAGCTCTGTTAGCTAAATCCTGCGTGCGCGACCTGCTTTCCTGCGCAGCCCTTACAAGCTTAACCACTTGTGCGATATACGTTTCTTCGCCAGTCCGCTCTATCCTAATCTTCAAGGAGCCTTCGCCGTTTATGGCTCCGCCTATTACCCTGCCACCTTTAGCCTTAAGAACAGGTTTTGACTCGCCTGTCAGCAAAGCCTCATTAACAAAAGACTCGCCCTCGATCACAACGCCGTCAGAAGGAATCTTTTCGCCTGGCCGCACCAGCACTAAATCGCCTGCCTTCAGATGTGATGCTGCCACATCAACCACTTCACCATCTTGCACGAGATGAGCTGTTGTCGGCATAATTCTGACAAGCTCTTCAAGCGCCCGCGAAGCGCCAAGCACACTTCTCGTCTCGATCCAATGCCCCAGAAGCATGACATCTATTAATGTGGCAAGCTCCCAGAAGAAGTCCGTGCCCGCTATGAGGAGGACAGTTGTGGCTGAATAGAAAAACGCGACGGAAATCGCGGTGCCTATAAGTGTCATCATGCCCGGCTGTCGCCTTTTAACTTCCTCAACCATGCCCTGCAGGAAAGGTAATCCGCCGTAAGCGTAGATTATCGCTGAAAGCACAAGCAGAATTTCTTGTCGGTAAGGCACTTGAAGCCAAGCAAGCCCAAACCAGACTTGAATAGCTTCGGAAAGCAACAAAACAGGAACCGTTAACGCAAGGGATACCCAGAATTTGCGTTTGAACATTTGTGTGTGATGCGCATGGTGCGACATAAAACTAACCTTTCATTAAATGGAGGGCATGCAGCATCTGCTTATTTCAGTTTGCATTAGCGTATATCGCTAATTTAGTTAGCCACCTGGGGCACCGTGAAACGGCACATTTTCCCATAGGAGCTGCCACCAGTCATCCTCAGTTATAGTCTCTGCTTTCACAATTACTTCCAAAATCGCCTTCAACAAGGCGTGATGCCGCTTTTCGTCAACCAAAATGGATTCCAAAAGAAACCTAACCTTATTATTCTCTACTATGGGCATTATCTTCTCGATTTTCCCGATAAGTTCCGCCTCCAGCCGGATGTGTTTCTCAACAAGCTCTCTTTGAGCATCCAGATTCTCCTGCGTTAACGCCTGCGGAACCGAAGTCAAAAAAGTAAGCGCTGACGTATATAAGTCCGCGTGTTTCATGGAGTCAAAGGCGATGCCTTTCAAAACGCTTGCCACAGCAGGATTCTTAACATCCGCCACGCCCTTATTTAATGAATCAACAATTTCTTTCTCGACAACTATTTGCTGCTTTATGAACTCAATCAGCTTGTTATCCGAGTTTGTACTCATTTTTCATTTAACCCTCCTTTTGACGTGTGTTAACCTTTGTGCGCGAGATTTTGGGCAACCTGTTGCCCAAGCTCGCGGCACATGTTAAGTGCTTTCTCGTCAGGCGAATATTTAGCCAGCAATGGTGGCTCAATCACTCGCATTTCAAACTTGTTCTTCATAATTTCAAGAAGCAATTTTGGTGCTTCACCGCTCCAACCGTAAGAGCCGAATGCGGCGCCTATTTTTCCCTTTAGGGTTATGTCCTTCGCTGCTGCTTCCTCAAACAACTTCTTCATGTCCATGGGCGCATCATGATGATATGTTGGCGCGCCCAGTATTATCGCGTCAAACCTCTCTAAATCTTCAGCTTCAATGTGATAGTTCAACTCCACTTCCGCGTTTCCCGCATTTTTTGCGCCTTCAGCAACGGCTTTAGCCATTTTCTCAGTGTTCCCGCTTCGGCTATAATAGAGAACAAGAATTCTCGACACAAAATTCCCCATGTAAATAGAACTTCGCATACAAACCATATGAACCTTTTGCAAACTTGCAGCAAGCGCCTAGACATTAGATCCGAACGTGAACCCTCAAGCATCGCTTATGTTTTTGCACGCAATATTCTTAAGTTCGAAACATAGGTTAAGTGTCAAAAATCGCTATTGACCTTAGAAAGGAGAAGGCCCATTAATGGAAACGCTAAAAGTTAAAAAGACATTGATGCTCACCAGCATATTGCTCATGCTTCAATTAGCAATTTTTGCTTCTTTTGGCCAAGCTTGCGCAATAGTTACCTCTGAGCCTCTTGATGTTGAAGTAGACGTCGGCTCAATACACTTTAGGGGCGAAATGGCTGATTTCTATATTCTCGTTTCTTCATCAGGCACTCCTATAAACGCGACATTAACAGCAGCTCTGTATTATGGAGGAACCTTACAGGGTAACTTAACTAATTTAATCAAACCGGTTACCACAGGGCTTTACAGGATAGCCTACACTATCCCCTCCAATGCAAATACTGGCACATACGCTTTGGTTGTTAACGCTTACCGTGATTGCGCCAAGGGAACGGCGTTGAAATCTTTCTTGGTAAGCCAGACATTAACAGGCTGGAACGCATGGCTAACTGACATTCAGAGTAACATTGCTACCATCAAAACTGACGTAAGCACGATTCAAGTGTCCTTGGATAACATAAACGCGAGGATAACCGGCATAGAAGGCAAAATAGCCATTATTCAAACAGACATAGGCGTAATAAAAACAGATGTAAACACAATAGGCTTAACGCTGACCACTATCGCAGGCGATATAGTAACCATAAAAACGGCTTTAGGCAGCATCCAAGGAAGCATAACTTCAATTCAAGGTGACGTATTGACAATCAAGACTAACGTGGGCTTAATTCAAATGGACATCAGCAACTTAAACGCTACATTAACAAGTATCCAAAATTCAACCGTAACAATCAACACCACTATCGGCAAGATCGAAACAACCGTAAATAACATTGAACTTGGCATTACGCAAGTGGCTGGAAGCACCGTTTACATCGGCACTATCTTCGGCAGCTTGCAGGGCACCTTAAGCACAATACAAGGCGACATAGCCACTATAAACACTAACCTGGGCATACTCCAAACAGACATAAGCTCATTGAACGCCACTTTAAAGGAGATTAAAAACTCAACGGCGACAATCGAAACTAAAGTGGGCCAAATGCAGCTTTCACTTAACCAGATAAACGCTAAACTTGTGGAAATAGACGGCGACGTTGCAACAATAAACACCAGCTTGGGCACCATCAAAACAACCGTCGACGGCATCCAGCTGAGCGTGACCAGAATTCAAGGCGATGTAGCAACCATAAGCACCACACTGGGAACTTTAACTGGAACAGTAACTACAATAGAAGGCGACATAGCCACTATTAAAACGGACCTCGGCGAAGTCAAAGCCATCTTACGTGATATGCAAAACCGAGGAGCAGGAAACGCGGAGGCCACTTCGCTCTGGCTGGTTCTCGCCGTGATCGCTGTTATCGTGGCTGCTACTGCCGTTATACTGTTTCTGAAGAAACGTGGAAAAAGCAAAACAGCTTAAACGCCGCCGACTCAGCGGAGAGATAGTAAATCGCAGTAGTAAAAGCGGTTATCCCTCAGAACTATCTCGCCCTTTTGGAACTTAACCCTCTCTTGGAACATAGGTCCATCATAAACGAACGTGTGAAATTCGCCGTTTTCGCCGCATGGATCCACATTAACTGGAAGATTTGACAAGAACTGTTCATCGTAGTCTCTTCCGACAAAGTCTCTGCCGATAACCGCTGAATCCGCAGAAGTAACTATTGCTTTGAATCCGAGCCCTATGAACTCTAACGGAAGCAACTTTGTATCTCTTCCCCATAAAGGGAAAATCGCCTTCATTCCAGCTTTTTCCAAGAGGCTCTCACGGTATTCTCTCACGTCAGAAAGAAAAATGTCGCCGAAGACCACAGAGCAGACGCCCCTGTCGCGGTGCTTCCTAAGCCTTTTCAACAACTCGCCTTCATAGTCAGCGTTAGAAGCGCCTTTAGGGATAAACATCTCCTCAAGCGGTAAACGCAGAGCTTTTGCCTGCTGCTCCAGCAGAACACGACGCACGCCATGAATGCTAACGCGGTCATAATCCCGCGTAACAGTAGTCAAAAGCGTAATTACCTCATAGCTGCCAGAATTCAGAATCTCGCAAAGCGCTAGCGCGCTGTCTTTACCGCCGCTCCACGCCACAACCACTTTTTCCCGCATCCAGACACCCACGCCTTTTCTGCCTAACCAATGGTATATGGGCTAGTTTAAATATTTCAGAGCTGCCATCTAATATCACTGGTTAAACATGAAAGTGCTGCTCATTAATCCGCCCCAGACGTTTTATCCCGGCTCTGATCCGCCTGCAGGCAACCTTCCTTTAGGGTTAATGTATATAGCCGCGGTTCTCGAAAGAGCAGGCTACAAGGTGGAAATTTTAGACGCTTTCATCAGTAACGCATTATTCAGAAAAGTTGGCGACGCAACCGTCGTTGGCATGCCCTACGAAGCGATAAAGGAAGAGATTCGCAGGAGAAAACCAGACATCGTGGGGATAGCGAACCCGTTTACGTCTCAGGTAGAGCACGCCATCAAAGTAGCTGAGACAGCGAAGGAAGTGGACTCAGATATTTTAACGGTGGTGGGTGGTCCACACGTTTCCGCTGTGCCAGTAGAGTTCATGTCTGAAGCGCAGAGCGTGGACATCGCTGTCGTCGGCGAAGGCGAGTACACCATGCCAGAAATTGCGCAAACACATGAGGGCACCAGAAAAATAGATGACGTGAAGGGCATAGTTTACCGCGAGAAAGGCACGGTAAAGCAGAATCCGGCAAGACCCTCCATCAGAAACCTGGATGAACTGCCTTACCCCGCGTATCACTTAGTGAACATGGAGCAGTATCTTAGCCCAAGCAGAATCGAATATCGCAGCTTTAAGGATAGAGCGATATCCATGATAACAAGCAGAGGCTGCCCGTTCAACTGCAACTTCTGCGCTGTGCACCTGCACATGGGGCGCGCGTTCAGGGCGCATTCCGCCGGCTACGTTGTAGATCACATAGAACACGTTGTGAGCAAGTATCGGGTGAAAACTATCTTTTTTGAGGATGACAATTTAACGTTTGACCTGAAAAGGTTTGAAGCTATCTGCGATGGGATAATTGAGCGGCGCATCAGGTTCAAGTGGGAGACGCCGAATGGCATACGAGCCGATTATTTGACGCTTGAGCTTTTGAAGAAGATGAAGCGGTCTGGGTGCCAAAGCGTCTTCTTCGGCATCGAATCTGGCGATCAGTACATTCTTGATAACGTCATTGATAAGCGTCTTGACCTGAAGAAAGTGGTTGAAGTTGCCCGGATGTGCAAGTCAGTGGGAATAAGCACCGCAGCCTTCTACATCATTGGGTTCCCAGGAGAGAAGAAGGAGCACATGCTACGGACGGTGGAGCTTGCGCTCCGGCTTAAGCGCGAATACGACGTGGGCATGCTGCTCCATGTGGCAACGCCATCGCTGGGCACCCGCCTCTACAAGGAATGCGTTGAGAAAGGCTACATTCAAGCGGAACTGACGCCACGCGCCTTCGCCGAGGTAAGACAGACATGGGGAAAGCCGCTGATAAAAACTGAGGACTTCACGCCAGAGGAAGTTAAGGCGATTGCAGCTATGGCGGTTAAGCAGTACAAGCGACTGCTACTGATTAATTACTTCAAATATCCGGGCAAAACGCTTAAGACTGCGCTGGATCAGCCGAAACTCATCTGGAAGTTCATCCAGAACCTGAAGACTTGATCTCAGGCTGGTTGGGCTGAGGAGCGCCTGCGTTTGTAACGTCTGAGCACCGCCACAGCAGCAAGGACCACTGCAGCAGGCGCGATCACGGCTATGGCTTGGAGCATCGCGGTTTTAACAGGGTTTGCTACTGTGAAGTGCACGGT
>JAOAIV010000079.1 GCA_026414525.1 Candidatus Bathyarchaeota archaeon
CTTGAGTTTCGCCGTGTGCCTTGCTGGGACGGGATAAACCGTGGGAATGCTATGATGCGGCTGGGCGGATGCACTAAGCCTTTCACATCGAAAATCACGCCATTTTCTGTCCTAATCAGCTCCCCTTCGCGTGCCCGCATGTCTCTGGCCTTCAAGAATGGCTCATTATGTTAGATGCTTCAATAGTGTGTAGTTTTTTACACAACGTTAATAAACCTTCTTTAAACCATTTTCCAATCATGCCTCACTGCGAAAAAGCTAAGCACATCGCCAAATGCTTAGAGCTAGCTATCCTCCTTGAGGTAAGCGCCGACAAACCGGGAAACGTGAACTTTGTTGTCGGCTTTGAGGGCACACGCGTGGAGCACTTCCTTGCTTCCGCCGTTGCTACCCGAGAAGCCTTTGAAGAGGCAGCAAACCGCGGCATAGCCATATCCTGTAATAGGCTTAAAGTTGAGAATGCAGGCGTGGGCGAGCTTATACGGGCTTGTGCCGCTGATGTGGCAGCGTGGCAAAAAGGCGGCAACACCTTAATTGGGACGATTATGCTGTTTGCGCCTTTGGCGGTTGCAGCTGGCATGACTCCCATGCGCAACGGCGGTTTTGATTTTATAAAGCTAAGGCGGAACCTGAAACTTACCGTGGAATCTACAACTCCACAGGACGCGGTTTATCTTTATGAGGCTATAGAAATAGCTAAACCCAGCGGGCTCAATGGGGCACCGGATTTTGATGTTCGCGATCCAAAGTCAAAGGATCGACTGCTTAAGGAGCAGGTTTCACTTTTCAAGGTTTTCCAAATCGCTGCTGGTTATGATGATATTTGCTATGAGTGGGTTAACAATTTCGCGATAACCTTTGATCTTTCCTATCCTTATCTCAAGCAGCAGCTTGAGCGAACAAATTTGAATACTGCAATTATCCATACTTTTCTGAAGGTTCTCTCCGAGCGTCCTGACACGTTTATCGCTCGCAAAGTCGGCGTAGAAAAAGCTCGTGAAATATCGCGTGATGCCCAGAAGGTTCTTGAACTGGGAGGAGTAGAAACCGAAAGCGGACGCAGGAGCATCAGCGCGTTTGATAGAAAACTCAGAAGCTCTGATAGCCTTTACAATCCAGGAACTACCGCCGATTTGACTGCTGCAGCTTTAGCATTATGCACTCTCAGCGGCTATCGACCTTAAGTGTTAAAACCGCCTGTGCTTCTATTTTCATCTAAAATGGTTTGTGACCTTGTGTTTAAGGCTATTCTTTGAATTTCTCAAGTATCATGGCTGGGCAAATTTTTTTCACGCCTTCAATTGCGCCAATTTTTTCAGAGAGTAGCTTAGTTAATTCTCGTCCGTCTTTTGTCCAAATTTCTGTCATTATCATGTGATCGCCTGTGGACGTGGCTACGCTTCTGATCTCGCTTATCTCGCAAAGCTTCTGAGCAACTTCCAGCAGTTTTGTCGGCTCTACATCTACGCCAACGATGGCAACGCTATGTAGCCCTAGTTTTGCCGGGTCTACTTGGATTGTGAACTTTTTGATTACACCTTTGTTCTGTAATGCTATCACCCTTTTTCTTATTGCTGATTCGCTTAACTTTAGTTTCTTAGCTATCTCGTTAAAAGAGATTCGACTGTCTTTTTCTAACATACTTAATATTTTCACGTCGGTTTCGTCTGGATTTGCCACCATATTTTACCAATTCCGTACTTTTTTGTATCTTTTTGGAATTTTTTCTTCCGATAAGTAAATATGGTTCGACTGTTAATAAGTATTTTGTTTCTAAATAAGTATTAAATGGTGTGAAATATGGAAGAAAAATGTGAACAAAAAAATGTTATGCCACGAATAGGCGAAACCGCCCCCGACTTCGAGGCAGTAACAACAAAGGGCAAGATTAAGCTTTCAGACTTCAAGGGCAAATGGGTAATCCTATTCTCGCATCCTGCCGATTTTACGCCAGTATGTACCACCGAGTTCGTTGCTTTCGCCAAAATTAACGATGAACTGGCAAAACGCAACGTGCAACTAATAGGCTTAAGCATAGATAGCCTATACGCTCGCATCGCTTGGATACGCAGGATAAAAGAAAAACTGAATGTCGCCATACCCTTCCCTGTAATTGCCGACTTGGACATGAAGGTGGCTATGCTTTACGGCATGATTCACCCAGGGGAAAGCACAACAGCCGCGATACGGTGCGTCTTCTTTATTGATCCTGAAATGACGCTGAGAGCAATGGTGTATTATCCGCTAAACGTTGGAAGAAACACGGATGAAATACTCCGCATAATAGACGCACTGCAAACAGCAGATAAATACAAGGTTGCCATGCCCGCAAACTGGCGCCCAGGCGACAAAGTAATTATCCCGCCGCCAACAACCACTGAAGCCGCTGAGCAGCCTGCGCATGAAGGCTATGAATACATCGATTGGTTCCTATGCAAGAAAGAGTTGCCAACAAAATAATTAGCTTCTCCACTTTTCTATTGTGTGAGGTTGCGGTAATATGAGTGAAGATGATTTTATTCCCGTCTTAGGTGTAGACGAGTTAAAGGCTGGCTCCATGAAGCTTGTTAATGTTGACCGTAGAAGCATTCTATTGGCAAAACAGGACGACCAAGTGTTTGGCGTTTCTAATCGTTGCCCCCATATGGGCTGCTCGCTTGCTAATGGAACGCTGAAAGAATACATGTCACTTGCCCATGTCACGGCTGGAGCTTTGACATTCGCACAGGCGAGTATCAAAAGGCTAAACAAATAAAGCTGATGACCTACGAATGTAAAATTCAGGATGGAAAAATCCACGTGAAACTGCTTGACGATTTCTAAGTAAGGAGCGCGATTTTGGATGGACGCTTTAATGTTAGACTCAGAAGCCTCAGGAAATCCTTTTATTTGGTGATAAAATTTGGCGATTTCTGAACTTAATCTTAAATATAAGCACTTGAATTCTATTGGTAAGGTCGATTTCATGGTGCAGCAAAAGTTGCGCGTGACCTTGCTTACGGGAAGAACAATCGAGCAAGGCGTTGGTAAAGAGCAAGGAAAAAGCTCGCAAGAATACTTTGAGGCTTGTTCAACGGTTTACATGGACGAGGAAGACATGAAGAAACTCGGCATCAAAAACAACACCAATGTGCTAGTTTCGACTCCACATGGCTCCGTAGTTCTCAAAGCAGTAAAGCATCCGCGCGGCTCAATGCCCGGTATAATTTACATTCCTTATGGTCCATGGGCAAACGCAATAGTTGACGATTCAACAACAAGCATTGGTATGCCTTCTTTTAAGGGAACACCTGCAGAAGTAGAGCCTGCTCCAGATAAGCCTATCCTCAGCATGGAGGAACTTTTAAAAAATCTATATGGAAAGTGAAACCTATGGTCGTAATTAAGTCTGTCACCTGTCCAATTTGCGGCAGCTTATGTGACGATATCGAATTAACTATTGAGAATAACGAGGTTGTAAAGGTTAAAAATGGATGCGCACTATGTGAATCAAAATTCTTAGGCTACAAGGGTGAGCATCGAATTAAAACACCTATGATCCGCAAAAACGGCAAACTCGTTCCTGTCTCCTTGGATGAGGCCATACACAAGGCCGCGGAAATTCTTGCCAACGCGAACTACCCAATCTTGTACGGTTGGAGTTCCACAAGCTGCGAGGCCCAGCGTATAGGCGTGGAATTAGCTGAAGAAATTGGCGGTGTTTTAGATAACACTGCTGTTGTATGCCACGGTCCCTCCATATTAAGCGTCCAAGAGGTCGGCATCCCTACATGCACGCTTGGGCAAATTCGGCACCGTGCAGATTTAATTATCTACTGGGGCTGTGATCCATGGAGCGCGCATCCACGGCATCTTGAACGCTATACCGCCTTCACGGAAGGCAGATTTGAGCAAAGTGATTGGAAGAGCTATATACAGAAGGTGAAGGCCACAGCTGGTAAGAAAAAAATTGACAGCGCATTAAGACGAGGCGTAGTAAAGCGGCCTAAAGCGCAATCTCTAAGGCAATATGAACTTGTTAATCCGCCCCCGCCGACACTAATGAAAGAAGGCCGTAAAATAATAGTTGTTGACGTTAGGAAATCAATGACTGCTGAAATGGCTGACTATTTCATTCAAGTCGAACCTAACAAGGATTACGAGGTTATGCAAGCAATAAGGGCGCTAATCCGCGATCAAGAGCTTGATGTAGATAAGGTTGGCGGCGTCCCCGTGGAGTACTTGGAGGAAGTGGCGGACGCCATGGTGAACTGCAACTTCGGCGTAATCTTCTTTGGTATGGGGCTCACGCAGAGTGCTGGTAAATTCCGAAACATAGATGTCGCTATATCCTTATTGCGCGATTTGAACAAGCGCACAAAATTTGTTATCATGCCCATGAGAGGCCACTTCAACGTTACCGGATCAAATGTTGTGTTTACCTGGCAAAGTGGCTATCCTTTCGGCGTAGATTTCTCACTTGGATATCCAAGATATAATCCTGGGGAAACAACGTCTGTTGATATCCTTTTGAGAGGCGAATCGGATGCCACTTTGGTTATCGCTGCGGATCCTGGGGCTACTTTTCCGAGACGCGCTGTGGAGCACATGGCTAAAACTCCACTTATAGTGATTGATCCTCACATGAACGCAACCGCAATGTTAGGCGACGTAGTGATTCCTTCTGCTTTTGTAGGCATAGAAGCCGAAGGCACTGCATACCGCATGGACCACGTGCCCTTACCGCTTAAAAAAGTGGTTGAGCCACCACAAGGTATCCTTTCAGATGAAGAAATATTGCGGAGGATCCTTGAAGAAGTACGTGCCATTAAAGCCAAAAAAATGGTAAAAGTGGAGGCTGCATAGAAATGACCGAACTCTTAATCAAAAATGGTTTTGTTTTTGACCCCATAAACGGAATTAACGGCGAAAAAATGGATATAGCCATAAAAAACGGCAAGATAGTTGAAACTGTAAACGAGCGGAAGGCCAAAATAATC
Organism: Candidatus Bathyarchaeota archaeon; assembly: GCA_026414525.1. Taxonomy (GTDB): domain Archaea; phylum Thermoproteota; class Bathyarchaeia; order Bathyarchaeales; family Bathycorpusculaceae; genus JAOAIV01. Next base: position 4,980 of record JAOAIV010000079.1, read on the forward strand.
GATGCTGCAGGCTTAACGGTTATGCCTGGCGGCGTGGATATTCACACACACATTGCCGGTGCTGAAGTGAATACTGGCAGACTTATTCGGCCAGAGGATCATGTTAAGGATGTTGTGCGAAAGACGACAATCACGCGTTCAGGCGTTGGCTACTCCGTGCCCTCCACTTTTGTGACTGGTTATCGGTACTCAAAAATGGGCTATACTACGATAATGAATCCCTCCATGCCGCCGTTAGAGGCTAAGCACACGCATGAAGAACTGAACGATACACCAATGCTTGATAAGGCAACGTATCCACTTCTCGGCGACTGGTGGTTTGTGCTAGAATATCTGCAGAAAGGCGAATTGATGGAATGCGCAAGATATGTCGCGTGGATGATGGGTGCGACTAAGGGCTACGCTATCAAAATCGTTAATCCTGGCGGTTTAGAATCATGGGGTTTCGGAAGAAACGTACGCACAATAGATGACAAAGTTCCTCACTTTGATATTACTCCACGAGAGATAATGTGCGGTTTAGCGAAAGTCAATCAGATGCTAAAACTTCCTCATACCATTCATCTTCACACCAATAACTTGGGATTACCAGGAAACTATGCTACAACGTTAGACACCATGCAAGCGTTGGAAAGCGTTGCAACAAGCGATAAACCTGTTGCACACATTACCCATTTACAGTTCAGTAGCTTTGCAGGTGACGACTGGAACACTATGCGCTCTGGCGCTGAAGCGATCGCCAAATACCTTAACACTCATAATCACATAACATTTGACATGGGCCAGGTTATATTCACAGATACAACAACTATGACTGCTGATGGTCCATTCGAGTTTACCCTTTACGAGTTGAGTGGGCACAAGTGGGTTAACAGCGATGTGGAAACTGAAACAAGCGGTGGAATAATTCCCTTTCACTACAAACGTAATAATGCGGTAAATGCCACGCAGTGGTCAATAGCTTTAGAATTGGCGCTTTTAGTTGAGGATCCATGGAAAGTTTCCATGACAACTGATCATCCTAATGG
>JAOAIV010000007.1 GCA_026414525.1 Candidatus Bathyarchaeota archaeon
CGGCCAGCCCCGATCTTGTAAGATGGATACTACTTGCCTTAACTGCTGGCTTCGCCGTTAAAATGGCCGTTGTCCCCGTGCACATGTGGCTGCCTGATGCGCACTCTGAAGCGCCATCGCCGATGTCTGCGCTCTTAAGCGGCGTCATAATCAGCGCTGGAGCTTACGCTATTCTACGTTTATCGCTGGCAACGGTCTTCCCAGCAGTTATGGGCACCACCTTCGGCAACGATTTCCTGCATGGCTTGGCAATTTTCAGCGTGGTTTCCGCCTTCTTCGGCTCGCTCATCGCGTTAGTTGAAACCGACATAAAACGAATAATTGCTTACTCAAGCATTGCACACATGGGCTACGTCCTGTTCGGGCTTTCACTTTTCCCCTCCTCTTCCACGGCGGGCGCAGTAGCCGTCACCACAGCTATAACGGGCACAGTGCTTCACCTTGTAAATCACGCGGTAAGCAAGGGGCTGCTCTTCCTTTCAGCCGGCGCCGTAATGCATCAGACTGAAAACCGAAACATCCGTGAAATGGGCGGGCTCGCCGGCAAAATGCCCTTCACAGCCACCGCCTCGACCACAGCCGCATTAAGCATCGCTGGGACACCGCCGTTTGCATGTTTCATAAGCGAGTTCCTAATGTTCGTAGGAGCCTTCGAAGTGATAAATACTGATGGCTTCTATCTTTTGCCAACCGCCTTCATGCTCATAGCCACCGTCGTCTCGCTTGCTTACTCGCTAAGGTATCTGTCCCATGTCTTCCTTGGACAATCAAAAAACGAAGTCAAAAAAATTCTTGACGTGCCAGGCTACATGAAGCTAGCCATGGCTATCCTAGTGTTCTTTGTGATTGTTCTCGGCGTTTGGCCCACATTCTTCATAAACCTAATTAACACCGTGCAATTCGTTTGAGGCGAACCTTATGGTTGGGCTGTATGATGTTGTTTTGCCAATAACAAGCTTGGTTACTTTCGCGTTGTTAACAATTCCTGTTTTCAAGATTAGCCGGAAAACTGCGCATAAAACTGCGCTTATTTTGGCATGGCTCTCAACCGCCTTTGTCTTCTCAGCCGCTGCCGTGGCCAATTTAGCAGTAAAATATTACAGGAAACCCTCACCACAACCCTTTCTGAACATTACGTTAACAGATACGCCTCTGGCTAAGCTCTCAAGCGCCTTCATGATAGACGCCATATCAGTTTACATGGCGATAATGTTCATTGCGGTCAGCGCAATAATCATGCTCTACAGCGTCTTCTACCTAAACTTCAGCGAACACCCCGCTGAAAGATACTGCGCAATCATGTTCCTGCTAACCGCCGCTTTAATAGGCGCCGTGTTCTCTGGCGACCTATTAACACTATTCATCTTCTGGGAAGCCGCAGCCGCTGGATCGGGTTTCTTAATGATCTACAAAAAGACGCCTGAATCAATGAATTCCACATTGAGATATCTTGTAATGATAATTATCGCTTCCGCTTTCATTGTCTTCGGGCTTTCACTTGTTTACAGTTTAACAGGAACGCTTAACTTCTGGGCTGTCCGCGAAGCGCTAATCACTTTAAGCGATAAGCATCTACTTGTGCTGGCTTTTATCTTCATAGCAACAGGCTACGCTATCGAGTCCGCGATTGTGCCCTTCCACTTTTGGCTACCAGATGCTTATGCCGCTGCCCCGTCATCCTCAGCCGCTTTTCTCTCAGCCTTAATCGACCAAGGCAGCTACTACGTGCTAATACGCGTCCTCGTGTTCATCCTAACCCCGCCTGCAGTGCTCAACTGGACGTTTATGCTGGCTGTAATGGCAGCGTTAACCATGGTTATAGGTAACTTATTCGCGCTAATTCAGAACGACGTAAAACGCTTGATCGCTAACATCTGCGTGGCCGACGTTGGCTACAACTTGATAGGCATAACAAGCGTAACAGCGCTTGGGCTAACAGGTAACCTTTACTTCTTTCTAATAGGCGGAATCACCACGGCGCTATCTTTCATGGCGGTAGGCATCGCCAACCACTACGGCTTCAAAACAATAGAAGACTTCTCTGGATTAGGCAAAAAAATGCCGCTCCTAAGCTTAGCCCTACTAATCGCCTGTCTCTCTTTCGCCGGCGTCCCGCCTTTCGGCGGCTTCATGGCTAAATATCTAGTCTTCACCGCCGCAATAGAAGCAAATATGAGCTGGCTAGCCATCATAGGCGTATTAACAAGCGTCCTCCAAGTAGCATATCTACTCCGACTCGTGAATTACATGTATGCAAGAAATCCCAAAGACGAATGCGTAATTAAAGAACCAAAAAGAATGCTTATTCCCATTTTCATTCTCGCCGCCGCTATTATCATCCTCGGAGTTTATCCACAAATAGTCTTCAACCTCATCGATCCCGTGATAAACCAGCTTCAGTTCATACATTGAACCATGAAATCCACTAGAGAAAGCGTTACAGAAAACACCTGCTTTACCCTTAAGTATCCTGCCATTTAAAAATTCCTTGAAGAGAATTTAAATTAAAAGATAATCCTTCCCAAAGAACAATTCAACCAAGTTTCACTTAACAATTCTCCTTGTTATGTATAAACACTTTTCCAGGGCAAAACGTGCTGTAATACTGAAATTGCACAAAAAATCGAGTAATTCCCTAAATAATGAATAAACAATATTCCAAATTTAGCCAGCGTACTTCCCATGCTACAACCTTAGAGAGACTTTGATTTCCAAGCAAAGAATCCCGCTCATCGGCAAGACACAAACTCAAAGCAGATAACTAGAAAAGCAAGCTTCCAGAAATCGTTAGACTTGCGGTCTACGTGAAACCACCGCGTCGGCCGGTAGTAGACCCTGCCATTTTATTTGGAAGCCACAGTAGGCTAAAACTGCCAGTGGATCAGGAAAGCAGTAGGCATCCAAAAGCTTAAGTGCCACAGGCAAAGGCGTCTGCTCCTTCAATTCTTTCTGCAAAACCCGCTTTGCTTCATCAAGTAGCGCTTTCGCCACTAAAGCCTCGCCTATAAGCACGTGGCTATCTAAGCGGGCGGTTGCTTGCCGCACTGCTTCGATCGCCACGTTATAGCGGTCTGCCAGCTCCTTAAGCAGCGCAATAGGCTCCTCCACATTAAGCTTCAACTCCTTGGCTTGCGCATTAACCGCCTCCGCCGCGAGGGGCTCTAGCACCCGCAAAACCTCGCGTATCGGAATGTTGCCTTTAAACCAAATCACATGTACACGGGGATTAGCGGTTTTTAACTCGGCGATTTTGTCGCATGCAAGCGTCTGATCCACCGTTACAATTAACGTTTTATCTTTAACTTCGCCTAGTTTCTCAAGTTTCCGCTTAAGATACTCACGTGTCCAAAAGCCCACAACCTCCATATACACGCGTGCATCGCCCAGAGCGAACACAAAATCGGGGATAAACACTGAAGCGCCAGCCTGCAGAGGCTCAGGCTCCCGCTGCAGCGTCCACGCTGAGCCTAAGCTCTTGAATTTAACCGCGAAGTCCGCCTCAACCTTGCTGTCGAAGCTTTCGCCTACCGCTTCCGCTGGGAAAAGCCAGCCATGCTTGCCGCTGTCCAAGTTAAAATTGAGCAGACTATTATTCCGTAAAATTTTAGCCTCTAATCTCCATGAGGGTACGCGCAGGATTTCCGGCAGAAGCTTGGCGAGGCACGTGCCGTAACGCTTTGTCAACTTAAACAGCGAAGCTGCCCCATCAACCTTAACATTGATCATGCCATATTGCCGTGTCACGGAGTACATGAGCCCATAGTATTTTATGGCCCGAAAGACGCGTTGCCAGTTGCCGGCTCCAGAGAAAGAGATCTCCGTTGCTCGAAACAGCAGGGTCTGTGTCACACTCAAATTATACATTTTCAGCAAGTCCAAAGGCTTCAAATCAACCGCAGACTTAAGCACGGCTTCCACGTCAAGATCCGCGTAAAGTGCCTCATCCAGCTGCGAAGGCGAAACGTTAAGCTGCTGCGCAGCAGACGCAAGTATACGTCTCCGCGCTTCCTCGGTGGCGGGCAACCCTGCTCTTGCCGCTTCGGCGAACGCAACATGGCGCGCTTGAACAGGGTTAAATGGCGCTTCAGAAGCGAATATACATCTCCGCTCCACCAGCAACGCCAAGCCACGCACAAGCTTAAAGCCGTAGGCATCCTCAAGCTCCAAAACGCGCTCACGAATCAAGCCGCGCTTAATGCCAACGTTAGTCGCGTACGCTTTAACAACTTCTTCGGCAGCCTGCAACTCCAAACTGCTAAAGCTAGAGTATTTCGGCCGTATATTGCCACGCCAAACATTAACGCGTAAAAGTTCAGAAGGCAACAACCACGCATCAACCTCAGGCGTCTTCGCTATTTTTTCTTTTTCTGCGTCTGCTAATCGCCATTTCCTTCGTTTCCTTTGAGACAACCTCAATTAGCGTGGCGACTTTGCCGCTGCTGCTTTTGCGAAGCAACCTTCCCAAACGCTGGATGTGCTGACGCTGGCTGCCCGAGCCGCTGAGCACTATGCCGCGGCTTGCATCAGGCACATCCAAGCCTTCATCAAGCACTTGGCTCGTGACTATGGTGGTGTACTCTCCGCTTCTAAACCTTGAAAGAATCAGCCGCCTCTCCGCCTCGGACGTTTTATGCGTTATCGCGGGAACCAGAAAGCGCTTGCTTATAGCGTAGACAAGACTGTTAAACTGCGTGAAGATAAGCGTTTTCTCGCTTGAATTTTTCAGCTGCTCCGCTAGAAAACGCATTTTGACTTCAGAGTTTAAGGCTACCTTAAGAGCTTTGTTCCTCGCTAACAGCGCCTCCCGCGCCTTCGGGTCGAAAGCGGAGAGTTTGATAAGTTTTTGGAAATCCATTTCACTCTTCATCTCCAAACCGCGCTGCGCAAGATAATCCGTGTAAACGCTCCAGTAACGCTCGTACTCCGCTTTCTCCTGCGGCGTTAACTCAACAAAAACTTTCTGATGCTCATACGGCGCGATATAGGTGCCAGCCAACTCCTCGTGGCTTGCCTCGTAGACCACGCTGCCTATAAGCCGTGGCGCATCCAAGTGCCGCATATCTGCCCGGTGCAGCGTACTCGTCAAACCAAGCCTGTAAGGCGCTGCAAACATTTCTGTAGCTTGACTATAGCCCGGCGCGAAAATATGATGCACCTCATCAGCAATTAAAAGTACAAATTTGTCGCCTAACTCCTCAGCGTGAATATACGCGGAGTCATAAGTGCTTATGGTAACCCAGCTTAAATCGCGTTTGCCGCCTCCATAGGTACCGGTTTCAACGCCAAGCACTTCACGGAAGCGCTGCGCCCACTGGTCCACAAGCGCCAGCGTAGGCACCAGCACAAGCGTAGACTGCTTGAGGGTTTCCACAGCTTTCAAGCCGATGAAGGTTTTCCCGCCCGCCGTGGCGATACAAATCACCCCACGGCAGCCATTTTCAACCCAGCGCTTGAAGGCTTCCTCTTGATATGGATAAAGCGTGACGACGCCATTTATTGATGGCGCAGGCGGAGGCTTTAGCACATTATCCTCGAATCGGATGCGGCTATTCCTGAGGTAACGTAGTATGTCACTGTAATAGCAGGCCGGCGCCCGGTAAGCACGAACACGCGGATCCCACTGGCCATAGGGGGTGGCCAAGTCGCCTTCAATTAAAACTGTGCCTTTTAAGTAGGATAACCGAGCAAACACTGCCTAAACCCCTAAAAAACATACACTAACAGTTTAAAAGGAATATCTAAAAATGTCTGGTTTCAAGATTTAAACCTCTAGCCCAATTAACTGTAGTTTATACCAAACTTCCAGCTTAAAATTTCGGCTGAAATCTACACTTTCAAACAAAAAAGCCCTGTATCTTTTTTATCCTCTGCGCATAACCATGCATTCGTTCAAGCTTTCCACATAGTTTCTGAATATTAAACGGCAAAAAGAAGGTTGCTGCACCAAAATGAGTGGCGCCGGGAATGGGATTCGAACCCATGCGGACCCGAAGGGTCCACGGGCTCTCAAGGCCCGCGCGTTATCCACTCTGCCATCCCGGCGCTATCTGTTTAAATTAGGCTTCTTGTTTATTTCTGTTTTCCGTTAATAAACGGCATGGTAAGAAAAAGTAATTAGGCGCCACGCGGTAACTGGAGATTTTATGGGTAAAACCGTCACTGTATCGATGAGCATGGAGTTGTTGGAGGCGATTTTTGAAGGTGCACGGAGGCTTTATCCGCGAGAAACTATTTTGCTTCTCCGAGGCAGAAAACACAAAGAGACAATACTCGTCAAGGAGCTTGTTGTGCCGCCTCTAGCAACCTATGGCGCCGGCTTCGCTAACATTCCATTACACATGTTACCCATTGATTTCTCCATTACCGGTACAGTTCACTCACATCCATCTGGAAATTGGAGCCTTCAGAAGTGGATTTCAACCACTTCTTTGGGCGCATACTCATGATTGTAGGTTATCCCTTCTTCGACGCAGAAAACATTGTAGTTTACAACTCAAACGGCGAAAAGTTACAGTTACACCTAGCCGAAATTTAAAAAAGGTAAAATTAAACTGGAAACAACTTTGGCAGCAATTATAATGTAACTACACATTCTAACGAAGTTGCTGAAGAAAAAAGGCGATTTCGGTTTATAGACTTCTATGCAGCGCGCAATTTAAGGAATTTACACAATTAGCAGCATAACAGCCTTTTCCTTATTTGGCGCCTATTAGCATTTCATTGCAGAACCCCATAGTGAATAAGTCTGCCAAGACCTTTTCAGAACTGTTTAAAGCGATTGTATGAGGGTCGTGTAGTTTTCGTCAAGCGCAAAAGCAACCAAATTAGTTGCATCCAACCGGAAACTTGATTTTGCTCCAAACAGCAAAATATCAGTATTCATGTTTCTATGTTAATAGTGTAATTAATATCGTTTAAGCGCCTTATTATTTGCCTCTTCGCTGCGTGATATAATGTTCCTTCGGTTCTCTCGAGAACACGTGAGAGAATATAGCGGAAGCTTCTTTAGAATTTAGCGTATAATAGTTTTTGTGGAGGAATCAAGTATGCCTTTGGAGAGTACCCCGGAAAAAAACGCTATACTTTTCGTTTGGTTCAATTATTATGCTGGTGTCCTTATAAAAACTCCTTCGAAAACTCTGGTTATAGATCCTGTTGATGTAAAAGCGCGTAGCTTCCTTAATACCGATGCTATTTTGATTACTCATGAGCATTATGACCATTTGGATCAGCGGTTGATCACGGAAATCCAAAAAAGTGCAAACTGCATGGTTATAGCTGATTCATCTTCAGCAAATCGGCTGCGGCATATTATCCCGTCGAATAAACTGCAGGAAATACATGTTGGGGAAGAAATTAAACTAGGAGATGTTTTGGTTAAAGCAGAGAAATGCAATCATCCCGCGGTTAAACCTGTGACCTATATAATCACAAGCGAAGACGGCGTGAAAGTTTTCCATACGGCCGACAGCATGCCTTATCCTGAACTTGCTGCCATCGGCGAAAGAGAAAAACTTGATGTTGTCTTCTGCACAGTAGGCATTGCGCCAGGCGCATCCCCTGAGACAGGCTTTGAAATCGCAAGATTGACAAAGCCTCAAGTGGCTGTGCCTTATCACACGAACTCGGCAGCGCATCAACAAAGGTTCGCTGAGCTTCTAAAAAAGGGCTTGCCAAGAACTGCATGCTTGATTCCTGAACTCAATAAGATTTACCAAGTATCAAAAAGGAAGTGAAATTATTACGGAACAAAAAGACGAGCTAAATTTGAAAATTGAAGTTGCAAAGTCGCTGCATAAGATTGACGCTTTAAAATTTGGTGTCTTCAAACTTTCAAGCGGTAAAATAAGTCCATACTACATTGACCTTAGAATTGTTCCTAGTTTTCCCGATGCTTACAGGCAAATCTGCGACTTCTATGTGAAGTATATCATTAATGCGGTTGGGCTAAAAAATTTCGACAGAATCGCTGGTGTCCCTACTGCAGGCATACCCTTCGCTTCTCAAATTGCTTACAACCTGAAAAAACCGTTTCTCTATGTCCGAAAAGAAGCTCGACGCCATGGCAGGCAAAGACGCGTAGAAGGAATACTTGTTTCTGGAGACCGTGTTTTGCTCATTGACGACTTAATCACAACGGGTTTAAACTTGAAAAAGGCTGCGCAAGCCATAAGAGCAGAAGGCGGTGTAGTGAACGATGCGGTAGCATTCTTAGATAGGGAAGAAGGCGGCAAAGAAAAACTTGAAAAGCTAGGTATAAAAGTTCATACGTTGGTCAAAATTAGCGAAATAGCAAACATACTTTACGAATTAGGCGCTATTGACGAAGAAAACTTGAAAACTATTCTGAAGCAAATTAAGAGATAATAGAAAAATGCGGTAAACAGCCACTACTCATAGAAAATCAGTTTTTTCTCTTCCAGTAATATATGCAGTTTCTGCACTGCGTCATAAACATCTTGTTCTCTTTTGGCTCCAGTGCATACGAGTTTGCCGCTTGCAAACAGTAGAATCACAACTTTCGGCTCATCCATTCTGTAGATTAAACCTGGAAACTGCTCTGGTTCATACATGGTCTTCCCAAGCGTGTAGGCAGCCTTTTCCAAATCAATCATCCCGCCTAAGCCTGCTGAAGCAACAATATTCTGTATTTTTAACTCTGGCTTGCTGATTATTATTATGCCGCCCTTCTTCAATTCCTTAATAACTTTCATAACTGCCCGTCGTGCTTCTTTCTCGGATTTCGCACCTGTACACACCATTTTTCCCGAATTAAAAATCAATGTTGCAGTTTTTGGCCTTTTTAATCGAAAAACAAGCCCTGGGAACTGCTCTGGGCGATACTCAACGCCTGGGTATCCTTTCACCACCGCGTTCAAGTCAACCTTTTGATTCAAAGTTGCAGAAGCAACGACATTTTCAATACTTATTGTGGCTTTAACTTGGGGCATTATTTTCCCTTCTCATCTTTGAGTCTGAGCACACATTCCTATAAAGAGTTCTATTTATAAATACATCTATGCCGCGGGTTGTTCATCCAGTTTTTGTTTTCTTTAAGCAATGGCACAATAAACTCGATGAGCACCAATATTATTATGAGCACTACGATTATGGGCAAACCTATTGAGTTCCGTATAAATAATACAATATGTCCCAGCCAAGGAATGCGCATAATAACTTTCCCCACCACATAGTCCTCCCGTATACCTGGAACACCATTGGTGTCCCATGGATCATATTCTAAAGTAGACGGTGCGCTCGGCCATTTTATATGGCTGTTTCCGTCACCTTTGGTTCGAAAGTATAGTGTCCCATTAATTTTGTTCACAGCCACTATCCTATGCACAATTAGCTCATCAGGATTTGAGGGTTTTTTGAAGACGATTATGTCACTGTTAGGGTAATTTGCATTGAGTTCCTTTGGGTTTACGCCTTGCACGATTATGAGGTCGCCTATATGTAAAGTCTGAGAGAAGGGATGTGACCATCCGTCGCAGGCACCGTTATATGGAACGCACATGCTGCCGCTTATCACTGCTAATGCGGGATAAGGCGTATTCAGCGCGATTTGAAGTCCATACCAGAAGCCAAAGATGAACAGTGCAACCAAGCCAATAACAATGACGGTTTGGATGTACTCGTTACGCCAAATCTTCTTAATGTCCAGCGTCAAGTTAGCGCCTCGGTTTTTGATGTGAAGTGTTCTTTATTCAATGGAGGCTCTGTTTTAAAGCTTACCTCTTTCAAGAGGGAAAGAAAATGAGGAATTAAGATAGGGATGCGGCTTGTTGATGGTCAAGCAACGTAGAGTTCCTATTGGGGTTAACGGTTTAGATTTTCTTTTTACTTAACACTTCGCGGAAGGTGTGACCCTTTGGGCATTGATATAGCCCTATTTCTAGTTGCATACGCTTTCCCGATTTGTCTGGTCTGCCAGCCATCTTCCATGACTTCTTCATTTTTGGAACGTCAGCACCACATTTTGGACATTTAGCCAATCTGGCTTTCCTCCGTAATATTACGTTTCCATGCTTTCTCATGATGGTAGATAAATAACTTTCCATTGTTTTTAAATAGAAAATGGATGTTTAAACAATAAAATTATACATTTTTATGTTAATAAATGTTGAAATCGCGATAAAACCGACAAGCATACTATAAACAAAATGCGCGCAAAAGTTTTTAAGCGCGCCAAACCGAAAACCATACGCAACCTCATAAATAGTCAAAAGCAACTTCGGATGCAAAACAGTTTTCGGCGAAACAGCACCCGACTTCTCTAATGCGCTCCAAAATGTTTTTACAGTGGAATTATCGCTTAGTTTTGTCAGCACCGAGGCTTGCTATTTGGAGAAATCTTCTGAAAATGTTTTTGAGTTGCTTGTGAAGCCAGTTCGAAGGCTTATTGAACAGAAAGGATTCCCTAAACCAACTGAGCCTCAAAAGCAAACCATTCCCAAGATTCTTGAAGGTAAAAATGTATTGCTCATCTCGCCGACAGCAACGGGCAAGACTGAGGCAGCGTTTCTTCCAGTACTGAGTATGCTACTACAAGCACCGCAAACCCCTGGCATAAAAGTTCTTTACATAACGCCGCTGCGAGCTTTAAACCGAGATTTACTGGAACGGCTTGAGTGGTGGTGCAATAACTTGGACATAAAACTGGCAGTGCGTCATGGCGACACAGACTTGAAAGAAAGAGCCCGGCAATCGAGAAATCCACCGGCCATTCTTATAACTACTCCTGAAACACTGCAGGCGATACTATCAGGCTGGCAGCTGCGGCAGCATTTGCAGAGTCTCCGTTGGGTTATAATTGATGAGGTACATGAGCTGGCAGATAGCAAACGCGGGAGTCAATTAGTCTTAGCCTTAGAACGTATCCGGGTTCTCATCGGCAAAGACTTCCAAACTATAGGGCTATCCGCCACTATAGGTAGCCCCGAAAAGGTAGCGCAGTTTCTTGTAGGCGACAAGCGGCCAGTTGAAATCATTCGTGTGCCTGTCGCAAAGATGATGCGGTTGCAAGTGATTTTTCCAAAGCCAACCGAAGAAGACGTGAAACTTGCAGAGCAGCTTTACACGCATCCGGAAGTGGCAGCGCGATTAAGAGTAATCCGCGATTACATGAGTAAACGCAAATCCGTGCTACTGTTCACCAATACTCGCTCAGTTTCAGAGGTGCTGGCAAGCCGATTCAAAGTATGGGACATAGACTTCCCAGTATCCATACATCACGGGTCTCTTGCCAAGCCGTCGCGTATCGCGGCGGAAACAGGGCTGAAAAGGGGTTCGCTTAAGGGGCTTATCGCAACCAGCAGCCTTGAACTAGGCATAGACGTAGGCCGCATAGACTTAGTAATCCAATACATGAGTCCACGGCAAGTTACAAGACTTATCCAGCGAGTAGGCCGCGCAGGCCACAGTATAGGACACGTGGCTGAAGGCATCATAATTGGAATGGATTCTGATGATACGCTGGAGGCACTGGTTATTGCCAGAAGAGCGTTGAAAGAGGAGTTGGAGCCTGTTGAAATTCCCTATAAGCCCTACGATGCACTAGCGCATCAGATAGCGGGTTTGCTGCTTAAAAACAAGCGTTTAACCTTTAGCGAAATTTTAGAGGTAGCCAAAAATGCTTACCCATACCAAGACATAACATTTGCTGACGTGGAGAACATTCTTCGTTATATGCATGAGCGTTTTCCGCGTTTAGCATGGGTTTCCTTTGAGGATCAAGTAGTGTTAAAACCGCAGCGAACCAAAGCGCTTTTCGAATATTACTTTGATAATTTATCGATGATTCCGGTGGAGAAACAGTTTCTCGTAATTGATGAATCCACCGACTCGTCTATTGGTGTGCTCGATGAAGCCTTCATAGCGGAGTATGGCAAGGCAGGCACCAAGTTTATTATTCGAGGTAGCCCATGGAAAATAACTTACACCACCGAAGACAAGGTTTACGTGCGGCCTGTTGATGACCCAACAGGCGCCATTCCCAGCTGGATAGGCGAAGAAATTCCAGTGCCCTTCCAAGTAGCCCAGGAAGTAGCGTGGTTAAGGGGTTTTGTCGAGGAGAAGATGAAAAGTGGTTTGGGGCTAGATGAAATCAGCAAGTTACTCCATGAGATGTATCCCGCAGATAAGGAGACACTACTACGAGCGTTGTCGGAGACAGTGGAGCAAGTGAACGCAGGCTTGGCGGTGCCCACAGATAAGCGTGTACTCCTTGAGGACTGGGAAGATTTTGTCATAATCCACGCCAACTTCGGCTCGCTTACGAACAGAGCTTTAGCGCAACTGCTTGGGCAGGTTCTCTCGGATAAGCTTGGTCACGGCATTGTGGTTCAACATGACCCATACCGGATTTTCGTGCAGACACTTGGTGCTGCCACTTCGGCTCGCATCTTGGAAGTTTTCTATGAGTTAGCTTCAATGCCTGAGCAAGCAATTAGGGACTTGCTTACGAGATCAACGGTGAAGACAGGCCTATTCAAGCGCCGCATGATTCATGTAGCCAGACGTTTTGGTGCTTTGCAGAAGTGGGCAGACTTCAGTACTGTGAGCCTTCAAAAGCTGATAACTAGTTTCGAGAACACGCCTATTTACGAAGAGGGCTTAAAAGAAGTTTTCACGAAGGATCTTGATGCTGCTGGCCTCATTCATATTTTGAACAAGATTCGAAACAAAGAAATAACGTTGCAGATTGTGGAAACAGGAGGAAATGCCACACCAATAGCGCGAGTGGGCATCGAGCGGGTAAGCATGAAAACAGACCTTATCCCGCCTGAACGTATGCGCGCCGTGCTTGTCGAGTCTGCGAAGGCGCGATTGCTAAGCGAAACCGGCAATTTCATATGCACAAACTGCTGGGATTACATGGAGCTAATACAAATCAAGAATTTGCCTGAAAAGCCCAAGTGTCCACGTTGCGGCTCGCGAGCAATCGGGCTTTTGAAGGTCGAAGAGGAAACGGCGCTTCCTCTGGTTGAAAAGAAAGGGAAAAAGCTTACAGCGGCTGAGGAGAAGCTGAAACAGCAAGCGCTGGAAACGGCTGAATTATTGGCGAAGTATGGTAAAGTAGCGGCTGCAGCTTTAAGTGCGCGTAAAGTTCGCCCCGTAGATGTCATAGGCATACTTGAAAAGGAACCTAAACTTAGCGATAGATTTTACGAGTTGATTCTTGAAGCGGAACGCAGGGCATTAAGCAAACGATTTAGACAGTAAATTCGCCTTGCTGTGTATTTGAGTTACTAGATAACTCTTAAAATGAAATTTTAAGCAACAACTATTTAAGTTGAAAGTGGCTTATTGTGCCGTAAGCATTTGTGGCGAATTTAGGAGATCTCTAAAAGTGGAAATAAGCCGGAAAAAACTCCGAGCCGAGGTTCTTGAGCGCATAAAATACATTAAAACATGCGTTATGGCGCGGGAACTATGCCTTATCGTGCGTACAAACCGCGCAGTGCTGGAGCCTAAGGATGTTCAGGAAATATGTAGCTATATATCTGGCTTACGCAGAGAAGAAGGATGTACAGAGCCGAGTGAACTCTGCCGTAAAGCCGCCGAAGCTGTGGGTTCAAAAGACGAAGAGAAATATTTGGAATTGTGTGCGCAGAGCTGCGTTAAATGCGGCGAAGCTAAAAGGCCAACTCCAAAGAAAGAAAGTTACGTGGCATGAAAGAGATGCGTAAACTCTTTAAGGGTAAGAATTTAATCTTTTGAAGTGGAGACTTGTGTAGATGTTTATTGCGCCTTTCGTTCCATCTCCCCTTCCAGTAATCGAGTTCATGCTTAAATTAGCGGATCTAAAGGCTGGAGAGGTTCTGTTTGATCTTGGTGCTGGGGATGGCCGAACCGTAATAATGGCCGCTAAATCCTTTGGAGCGAGGGCTGTTGGCGTCGAGTTAAGAGAAGATTTAGCTAAAAAAGCGCTTAGCACAATTCATGAGAATGGCCTTGCCGACAGGGTTACAATAGTTAATGGTGACATGTTCAATGTAAATTTAGGCTCTGCAGACGTCGTATTTCTCTATCTAACTACCAGCGCAAACGAGAAGATTAGGCCGAAACTGGAAAATGAGCTTAAAAAAGGCGCGCGCGTGGTTTCTCATGATTATGAGATCGTAGGCTGGAAACCTGTGAAAGTTGAGAATTTCTGTGAGAACCCAAAGGTCGGCTATCCTTCACATACGATCTATCTCTATCAAAAAGTATAGAATCCTTTAGTCCGTTCCCCAAAAATATTTTTAATCTATGAGCATTCCTATTTTGCTCGTGTTTCGGTATGCAGTTTGTTCCATGGATGAACATTGCAGATTGGAAATGCAATGCATGTGGATATTGCTGCAAACTGTATAGTGTAGTATTAAAGTTTCCAGAGTGGCTTAGAATCGTCAAAACGTTTGGTGTTGAGAAGACCGTTGCAGGGTTAAATAGGCTATACATTAAACGAGTAAGTGACGGGTCATGCGTGTTTCTATGCAATTTTGGAGGTATCTATTATTGTGGTTTACAAGGCATGAAGCCTATTGCGTGTAAGCTGTGGCCTTTTAAGGTGTTGACAGAACCAAAATACGGACAAGCGCGGCAAGCTGCATTTGATTATAATGGTGTGAAATTGTTTATCTACGCTGATAGCATGTGTAATGGACTTAAGTATGGAATCCCAACCTGGGAGTTTAATCATCAAACTTTAAAGGAGTTTGTTGAACTCGCTATAGGAGCACGCCAAACGCAATCTAAAACAACTAGTAACCTCGCTATTACATCTCCCTTTCATGTGCGTACCTTTAGTTTTATTTGAAGGTACTGCGTGTTTACCATTTTGGTTTTAGAATAATATGCTAGACTTATCTATTTTAAATTTAATTTTAAGTGCTCTTCCTTCAGTTTACCAATAAACTCAGCAAATGCTATTGATGGGTTTAATTGCATTTTCAAGCCCAATTTGGCGCATAATCTCTGAGCAATCGCTTTCTCCAAGAGGTATGCTGGATTCAGAATAGATTTTTCGTTGTCTCCTAATAGTTTTCTAAGTTCTTCAGAGAACCTGTCTATTCGACATGGAATTTTAGATTTTGCCAAAGCCTTGCTTTCCAAGTAATTGTAAATAAGTCTTGTAGAATTGGCGCCTAGGGTGCACAAAAATACCTCCTCTATGACGTTTAGGAGCGTCTCGTCAAATTTGTCCAAATCAACCAACCCAGCAGATCTATCTACATGAAAAGTTAATTTAAAAAGTTATGAAACTAAAATCTTCATCCTTTGTGTTCATTTGAAATTTTACTGATGGTTATTTACGCGCTGTAAGTGCTACAAGTTTTCAAATACGCGACGCATTTGCGGAAAATTCTTTGCATAAAATGCTGCGAAAAATTGCATCTGCTTTGTGTTCAACGAAAACTACATGATTTTGTAATCTCTTGTTTATTCTTAAAAGTACGCTTCCTCAACGGCAACAGAACCTTCCGGTAATCACTCATTAAATCACTCTTTGAAGCCCATTAAGTTAATATAGTTTCCACAAAAATAATAGATACTATAAACATGGAGGAAAAGCATTTGTACGGTTATGCTGGGCGAATACTTTATGTTGATTTAAACACGGGAAAAACTCGTGTTGAAAACTTAAGCGAAGATTATGCCAAAAAATACATTGGCGGAATAGGCTTAGGCATGCGCTTATGGCTGGATAACTCCAAAGCAGGAGTTGATCCGCTTAGTCCTGACAACCCGCTTGTTTTGTCCCTTGGCCCTATATCAGGCACCATGTTTCCAACAGCAGGAAACGGGCATGCTTTTGTCGCCAAGTCTCCCGCAACATTCGGCATTGGTGAGGCAGTTGCCCATGGCACTTTTGGTGCAGAATTGAAGCGTGCTGGATACGACGCGGTTATCATTAAGGGTAAGGCGGAAAAACCTGTTTACCTGTGGATTGATGATGATTCGGTGCAGTTGCTGGATGCGTCGCATCTCATGGGCAAATCTCCCGCGGAAACTGAAGACGCCATAAAAGATGAGTTAGGCGACTATTACATACGTGTCGCAGCCATAGGCTTGGCGGGAGAAAAACTCTCACGCATAGCCTGCATAATGAATGAGAAGACACGCGCGGCCGGGAGAACAGGCTTAGGCGCCGTGATGGGCTCTAAAAACCTTAAAGCCATAGCGGTACGCGGCACACGCGATATAGTTCCAGCCAAGCCCGAGGAGTTCATGGAGATGGTTAAGGAATTCCATGAGCGAATGAAAGGACCTGCAACCCAGAAGTATCGCACTCTTGGCACGCCGGAAAATGTTTTGGTTCACAACGCGCTACATTGTATGCCAACACGCAACTATAATAATGCCCACTTCGAAAATGCTGAGAAAGTCAGCGGCGAAGTTCTGAACGAGAAGTTCGTGGCGAAAATTATTGGCTGCAGCTCCTGTGCCATGCGCTGCGAGCACGAGGTTGTTGTTCCCGAAGGTCCCTATAAGGGTACGATGACGAGGATGGAGTATGAAACCTTATGGTCCATGGGACCCTACTGTGGCATCGACAAGCTGGATGCTATCATAAAAGGCATGGAAATCTGCAACTATTATGGTATAGACGCCATCAGCGCTGGTGTCATTGTGGCTTTTGCTATGGACTGCTATGAAAATGGACTCCTGTCAAAAGAGGACCTTGACGGGATTGACGCACACTTTGGCAATGCAGATGCACTATTGCGGCTTCTTGAGAAAATGGGCAAGCGGGAAGGAATAGGCGATATACTCGCGGAGGGCGTTAGAATCGCCGCTCAGAAAATTGGCAAGGGCGCGGAAAAGCTTGCACAGCACATCAAAGGCTTAGAAGTTACTGGATATGACCTGCGCTGCCTCAAAACTGCAGCGTTGGGTTTCGCGGTTTCCTTCCGAGGCGCAGACCACAATA
Organism: Candidatus Bathyarchaeota archaeon; assembly: GCA_026414525.1. GTDB lineage: Archaea > Thermoproteota > Bathyarchaeia > Bathyarchaeales > Bathycorpusculaceae > JAOAIV01. Next base: position 16,922 of record JAOAIV010000007.1, read on the forward strand.
GGCATGGCGCATATGCTTTTGACGTTAAAGGCAAGGTTGACCGCTTGAAAGCAGAAAAAGGCAGAGGCAAAATGGTCAGAGACATGGAGGACGTCTACGCGCTTATTGACTCATTTATAGTCTGCAAGTTTTCACGAGGCACATACTATAAGGAGCTGCAGGACATGGCCAAACTCTATACTTTGGTAACCGGCATAGAAATGACGCCTGAAGAGCTGAAGAAGTCTGGCGAGAGAATTAACACCATTGCCCGTGTAATAAATATTCGAGAAGGCTTCAGCAGAAAAGATGATACGCTGCCGTGGAAAGTTATGAATGTGCCTATACCAGATGATGGCCCCGTGAAAGGTGCAGTGGTAACGCAAGAGGAACTGGACTTGCTCTTGGATGATTACTATGAATCTCGCGGTTGGACGCTGGAAGGTGTTCCCAAAGTGGCGAAGCTGAAGGAGCTTGGCATGGACGACGTAATAAGCATAGTTGCAGATAAGCAGGAGGCTTAGAAGAAAATGGTAAAGATACATGAGCGGAAATTCGTGTCAGCTGACCCAGACAAATGTGTCGGGTGCCAAATTTGCGAGTATATTTGCTCTTGGACAAAAGAAAAAGCTTTCAATCCGCTGAAATCGCGCATTCGCGTGGTCAGAGTGAATCAACTGGCGAATATGGCGGTTACGTGCAGGCGCTGTGAAGATCCACCATGTGTGGCTGCTTGCCCACGTGACGCGTTAACGCAATCAGAGGAAACTGGTACAATAATGATAGATATGGACAAGTGCAATGGCTGCGGCTGGTGCATCGAGGCCTGCGATTACGGCGCCATAATGCTGCATCCAGAAACCAAAGTTGTACATGTCTGCGACCTCTGCAAAGAGCAAGGTGAGCCACAGTGCATAAAATGGTGCCCCGAAGAAGCCTTAATGCTGGTTACAAGCGATGTACTCGCGCAGAAAGCCAGAATCAGCGCTGTAAAGAAGCTTTTCCAGGAAGCAAAGAAAAAGTAACCAAGCTTTCCCCCCTTTTCCATTTCTGTTATCCCAAAATCGCTTATCCAGCCCATAAAAACACGTTGCCTCAACTTCTTTAAATACTTCTGAGGGAAGCGCGGCTGAACTATCCTCTATAGGTTTCTGCAATGAACCTCTAATAGGCGCCAAATATGCAAGTGTAACGAATCTGCTTATTGACCTTTCAGAGTAATTTTCAATAAGTGCTCTTATTCCCATTCTATTGTTGCTGGTGGCTTGTGTGTGATGTCATAGACTACCCTGGTTACTTCTGGTATCTCATTCGTTATTCGCGTAGAGATCTTTTCTAGAATGGCATAGGGAATTTTGGCGAAGCTTGCTGTCATTGCTTCGCGGCTTTCTGCGGCGCGAATTGCAACAACATATCCGTAGGCTCTGGCGTCGCCTTTGACGCCCGTAGCCTTAGTGTCCGTTAAAACCGCGAAATACTGCCACAAGTTATCCTCTAGGCCTCCCCGTTCAATTTCTTCTCTAACTATGGCATCTGCTTTTTTGGCGATTCTAACCTTTTCCTCGGTTAACTCCCCAATTATCCTTACTGCCAAACCTGGGCCTGGAAATGGCTGTCTGGAAACTATATCACGTGGTAAACCAAGCATTTTAGCTATGCGCCGCACCTCGTCCTTGTACAAGTCGCGCAGCGGCTCCAGAATCTTCTTGAACTTGATTTTCGCCGGCAAACCAGCAACGTTATGGTGCGTCTTAATCTTGTCTGAGTGCTTCCGGAACCCAGACTCGATTCTGTCAGGATAAATCGTGCCCTGAATAAGGTATTCGGCGCCAACCCTCTCAGCTATCTCCTCAAAAACCCGTATGAACTCTTCACCGATAATTTTCCGCTTCGCTTCAGGATCCACAACGCCTTTCAGCTTAGTTAGAAACCGTTCCTGGGCATTCGCCACCACAAAGTTGATTGTGAACCTCTTGAACGCCTCTCTTATGGCTTCAGGTTCGCCTTCCCGCATAAAGCCGTGGTCAACAAAAACCGCTGTCAAACGGTCATTCAGCGCTTCAGCAGCTAACGCTGTTGCCACGCTGGAGTCTATGCCGCCGCTTAACCCGATTATAGCTTTGCCGTCACCTACTTCCGCCCTCAACTCATCAATCATTTTCGTTATCAGGTCTTCCATCTGCCAGTTCGCAGTGCACCCGCAGACTTCAAAAATGAAGTTGCTAAGCATAAGCATGCCGTTTTCAGTGTGGACAACCTCAGGGTGCCACTGCAAGCCATAAATGGGCTTCGTCTTATGCTTGAAAGCCGCAACTGGGCAGCTTTCCGTATGCGCCAATACTTCAAACTCCGCCGGCAGCGAGAACACGGTGTCACCGTGGCTCATCCAAACCTTCTCTCTGCGGCTTAAGCCCGAAAGCACCCCTACCGGCTTATCTACCTCTACATAGGACACGCCATATTCCCTGCAAGCCGCAGGCTCCACTCGCCCTCCACACATTTGTGCTATAAGCTGGTGTCCATAGCATAAGCCTAAAACAGGCAGGCTTAACTCCAAAATTCCGGCGTCAATGCGTGGTGCATCCGGCTCATAAACGCTTGCTGGCCCACCGGAAAGGATTATTCCTTTGATGTTGAGTTCATTGCTCATTCTTCGGATTTTGTCTGGCGTTATGTCAGGAGGCACTATTTCGGAGTAAACACTATACTCCCTTATTCTTCTACCTATGAGGTGGCAGTATTGCCCTCCGAAATCCAGCACTAATATAGTGTCATATTTCGTTTGCATCTTGCTCTCGATTATTGAGATTTTACCTACTAATTTAACGTTATCATCACGTTGCTGTCAAATGCAACGACTCATTTTACGATAAGCGCGCCGTCTATTCCAAGAGAGCTCACGCTAATTCTAGCGAATAAAACTAAAATTATATAAACATAATCAATTGACTAAAAAAGAGTGCCTCGAAAAATCCAGTTTGATTGAAAAATGCGCAGTAAGTGATAATTATGGAGTTGAATGGAACCGATAAAAAAATCTTGGAAAACCTCCTAATGGATGCACGCCTTTCAAGCAGGCAAATCGCCAAGAACGTAGGCGTATCTGTGGGCACCGTGCTCTCAAGAGTAAAGAAAATGGAGGAAGACGGCCTAATAAAAGGCTACTCCGTTATCCTTGACCACGAAAAACTCGGGTACGAGCTAACGGTAGTTACGGAGATCACGGTTTCCAAGGGCAAACTTGTAGAGATGGAAAATGAAGTAGCCAAAATGCCGGGAGTCTGCTGCGTTTACGACGTAACAGGCTTAACCGATGCCATAATAATAGCCAAATTCAAAAGTCGCGAAGACCTTGGGAAATTCACGAAAAACCTGCTAGCCTTGCCATATGTTGAGCGAACAAACACACACGTGGTGCTAACCACCGTAAAAGAAAACTTCCACCTACTCTAAAAGTTTTGTTACTTTTTAAACTCAAATTATGTCTAAGTATAGACCTCCCATTTTTTATCATAACCTCTTCTACTTCCCTCCACTTTTTGTCTTCACCTGCTGTCTTCTTATTCTGGCCTTGTGCGGTGTTACCATAGCAGATTTTGATTATATTTTTCAAATTCTACATTCATCGTTTCTATTTTTATGTGATGGAAAAATTTTTAAGATAAAAGGCTTGAATAAACTATAATTGGCCAATTAAAGGAGAAGGATTGAGCATGAATAGATTCTTGCATTTTGCATTCGCGATGCTGCTTGTCTGCATTCTATTATTGCTGCTAATAGTTAGCAACGCTAAGGCCGGAAACCCTGCTTACTCGATCACAGAATATCCTAGCGTCAATACAGCCACCGTTGATGGAAAATGGACCACCGCTGATGAATGGACCGACACCCCCGCCACTGACATGACAGGTAATGCTACAGGAAAATTTGGATATAACATACAAGACTTCACCAATCTGGGGTTAGAATGGATTGTGGAAATCTTTACGGATAATACCAA
>JAOAIV010000080.1 GCA_026414525.1 Candidatus Bathyarchaeota archaeon
AGCCGCCGATAGGTCGAGTAATCCACATACTTAATGAATGGATTATCTGCCTGTGCTTGTACAGTAAGCTTTTGACGCCGCCGCTTATCTGCAATCTGGCTTGTTGTTCTCAAGAGGTAAGCGTCGCTTCCTGCCCCTGAACCATAGCTTGTTATTAAAATGAGCTCTTCTGGTTTAGCAATGTCTAATACTGCGGCTAAGCCTATAGGCGAGCAACCAGAGTAGGTATTCCCGAACTTGCTAATTTTAAGCGAGGCCGCATATTGCTCTTCTCGGAAGCCAAGTTCCTTAGCGACCCTTACTGGAAACTGCGGATTCGGCTGATGCGCAACAAAGTAATTAATGTCGCTTGTTTTCAAGTTTAGCTTTTCCATGAGCTTTGCAGATGCCTTTTTAACATGTTTAAAGTATGCAGGTTCTCCTGTGAATCTGCCGCCATGCATTGGGAATGGTTCACCGTCTCTGCGCCAAAAATCGGGCGTATCAGAGGTGCAAGAGTACCAGCCTTCAATCTCAGCTATGACATCATGTTTTCCAAAGATGAATGCGGCGCCGCCATAGCCAACAAAAAGGTCTAATTCGCCTCCGGGACAGCCTCTGGGCGCAGCTTGGGAATTATCGGCGCCGATGACCATCGCATACTTCACGCCAGAAGCGGCATAATTAACAAGAGCAGCGGCATCCTTGAACATGCTTGAAGCAGCTTTACACGCAAATTCCGTATCTATGGCATCGACTCCTTGAAGGTCGCCTTCTTCTTCGCCAAGCTTAAGGACTTGCGCAACTTTTGAGGCGATGGGCTTAACAGCATACGGATTAGATTCTGAGCCAACATAGATTTTACCGACCAATGCATTATCTACTCCTGAATGGATTAGGGCAAGCTTTCCAGCTTCCACAGCGGCGGTTATGGCGTCTTCATCAATAAATGGGACAGCACGCTCAATGTTGCCTTCTCTAATTCTGAAGCGGGAAACGTAAACTCCGTAGCCCACAATGCCCGGTGCATCATACTCTTTGCTGGGCTGCACAATCTTGTATTCTTGATGTGGATAATACTCATCAGCAAACGTGAAAGCCAAAGAAATCGTGGGAACAACATCGCTTTTACCCACAGAGTACCGCCGCCTAAAGCGCGGAACAACCTCTCTACCTTCAAGACTTGAAAAATCAATTTCCTCGTCATCACCTATTATTTGATCCGTGATCCGACCGGGCACTCTGATTTTCCCATTATGGAAAGAGATTATTCCGTAGACGTAGCTGCCTAGTTTCGTGAATTTGTTCGTCGGTTCCCTGACAAGAGTGCACAAATCGAGTTTTCCCTTTTCATAAAAGAGGTCCATACCAACCATTTTTCCGAAGCTTTTTCGACCACAGTTACCGCAGTAATCTCGCACCTCGAAGTACTCTTTGCCACAGATTTTACAACGACTTGCCTTGAGGCTATCTCCAATATATGAAACACGTCTCTCTATAGGCTCACTACTCATTTCTACTCGCTCCCTAAAATGGTAACGTATGCTTTGGTGCCGAAACCTTCAAACTCCAGAGAGCAGCCAAAGCGTGATTTTCCATGGTCAATTTTGACTTGGCGTGCACCAGCTTCACCTCTTAGTTGCTTGAAGAGTTCAAATATTTGCGCTCCTCCAGTAGCACCCAGAGGGTTCCCATCAGCCTTCAAGCCGCCGTTCATGTTAACAAAAATGGACTTGCCATTTACTTCATAATAACCAAAGCCATCTTGGCAGTCGCCCCGTATATTTCTCCAAGCTGTACCTGGCTCACAGAATCCTAAATCTTCTAGAGACACTAATTCCATCAAGGTAGATTGATCGTAAACTTCAACAAGCGGTATATCCGTAGGCGATATCCCAGCCATTTTTAAAGCTTTTTTCGCCGCGAGACGGGCTGAGGCAAAATGTGTCAGATCAGCTCTTGCTGGAAAATTCAAGTAATCCGTGGCGGAAGCGATACCTAAAACGTAAATAGGCTGCGTTGTCATTTTCCTTGCTTGCTCTTCGCTTGTAAGAATAATCGCGGATGCACCATCGGAGATTGGCGCGAAATCATAAAGTCCCAAGGGTTTATTCATCGCTTTCCTTGCGCTTAAGACTTGTTCGATGGTTATTTTCCTCTGGAACTGGGCATACTCGTTTTTTGTTGCTTGCGCGTGATTTTTAACAGCAACCTGCGCTAAAGCCAAATTAATCTTCTCAAGGTTCTCACCCGCTATGCCATATTTCTTTATGTAAGCCCTAAGCATAAGCTCATGGTTTGTTTCCGGCGTGCCGCCAGCGTAATAATTCCAAGGATCCTCAAGAAGCATTAGGTCATCACGGATTTTGTCCCATCGATCAGTCATCTTCTCTATGCCACCTACCAACACTGTGCTATATACCCCTGCTTGGATGGCGTGGCAAGCTGCTAATAGTGCGGCGCTGACCGATCGGGTAACTTCCATGGGAACATGAAGCTCTGTGAGCTCTGATAAGAAACCTTCCTCTAATCCTAGCTTGTTGGTGATTGGGAGAAAGCAGTCTGAAAGGTAGCATGCTTCCAAGTCTTTGCGTTCTAACTCGCATTCTTGTGAAGCGGCAAGCCAAGCCTCTTCGATAAGCTGCTCTGGCTCTTTTCCATAGTGTTCTCCAAATTTGGTTCGGCCAACAGCAACTATTGCCGGGCGATTTTTCATGATACTTTCCCCCTTTTGATGGCAAATATCCTTTTCCAAAATGGCTATTAAGTGTTTGCTATAATCGGATTGATTTGGCAACACAGGGCATTGGGCAGTTACTGCTTTTTTCAGTGTAGGCAGCAATTCGTTTAATGGCAATTATGTCATTCAAAATGCTCTTGATGGCTCAGCTTAAATTTTTTAGGGCATATAAATCGGCGAATTATAAAATATAATTATTTGGAACAGAAAAGCAAGAAATTCAAGAATAAAGAAGGTATAATTAAAATATCTATCAAGGAGACAACGTAGTTAATTCTTTGAGGTAGATATTACATGATACAGTGTAAGTATGCAACTGTGGGAATATATGCTGGCGAAAATATAGTACTGAAATTGCACCATGGTTTTCAGAGAATACTAACTATGGCTATGATGTTATTTGCAACTACAGCAGTAAGTGCCGTAAATGATGTTAAATAGCCCGACCTCAGGAAAAGTTTTCCTAAATTTGAGCAAGAGTCTAACCCTTCTGCCATCACATATCCTTTGTAGAATAGAAAGCCAATGAGCAAAGCTGCTACAATTTTGATGATGCTATAAACGAGAATATTTGAGTTAATTACCCCTGCAAATAAGGGATTGAGTTCCACGGCGCCAAGATAATGCACACCCAAAACTGTGGTAGCCCAGTCTATGATGCCCAGCAAAATCAGAACTATTCCGAGCAATAGTGCTTTTTTGAACGTAGCTTTTCCCTCGTCTTTTCAGCACAGGTTAACCTATTGTTATACAATAGGGAAGATACGAGTTTTGAATGTTTGTTGGTAATAACTGATCTACACTTACACAGGAACGTCTACTCAAAAATGTGAAAATTGAAGGCAGGTATATAGCTATTTTATCTGTGAATGTTAAAAACATGCAGCAGATATGTTGAACAACAAATCAATGCATTACGACATATTACAACTTTTCATAAAATGAACACTGGTAGCACACAAAATGGCAGCTTTTCAAAAAACTGCGGCATTACAGAATAATCTTCAAGTTAGCTAAAAGTAAACTCTGATTTCTTTAATCGCCTCTTTAATCTTCGGATAAGCCCCTCTAACGCGCGGCTTAACTCCACCGGATACGTTGGCGCATTTTTCAACTTCTTGTATCGCTCAGGAAGCCGCGCCAAGTTTTCCGCTGCGTTTTCACGTATCTTTTCAAGTGAGGGAAGATCGTAAACAATTTCACCTTTTTCCATAACTTTAACGAGTAAAGGTTCACCATCCATTTTCTCATCCACCAACGTAATAACGTCTTTTGCAAAGTTACCGTTCTCATCTTTAAATCTGTAAACTTGCTTACGACCGGGCAAAGTGGCTTTTCCTTCGCTGAGCTTCATTATAGGCGAAAACACGCCCTGATTAGTCATCGATTCGCACAGCTTGTATATCACGTCAACATAGGGCCTGTCGGCGGAAGTGCCCATTTTCGTGCCGACGCCGAAAGCGTCAATCTTAGCGCCTTTATTAAGTAATTCCTCTATTCTGTATTCGTCTAGGTCGCCGCTCGCAAAAATCTTAACATACTGCAAACCATTATCATCCAGTATTTTTCTTACCTTTTTGCTTACCTCGACCAAGTCGCCGCTGTCCAGTCTAACGCCGCCGAGCCTGCAACCCTTGGCTTCAAGTTCCTTGGCAATAGCAACAGCCTTTTCCGCGCCAGCAAGTTCATCATAAGTATCAATCAGAAGCGTAGATCTATCTGGAAACGTCTTAGCAAACTCGCGGAAGGCTTCTATCTCCTTCTCGTAGGACATAACAAAGCTATGGGCCATTGTGCCAAACACTGGAATACCATACGCAAATCCAGCCAGCACATTTGAGGTGCCTTGGCATCCAGCAATGTAACTGCACCGTGCCACTTTCATTCCAGCATCAATACCGTGCTCACGTCTCAAGCCGAATTCGATTACCGGTCTGCCCTTGGCTGCTTGCACAACACGAGATGCTTTGGTAGCAATCGTCGTCTGCAAGTTGACGGTATTCAGCAGAAACGTCTCCACTAGCTGTGCCTCTATAATGGGCGCAGTCACGCGAATCAGCGGTTCACATGGAAACATTACTGTACCTTCGGGAACAGCCCATACATCTCCCGTGAACCGAAAATCGCGAAGGTAATCAAGAAACTGCTGATTAAAGCCTTGCTTCTTGAGGTAAGCCAGATGCTCCTCAGTGAACCTGAAGCTTTTAAGGTAAAGGAGAACTTGCTCTAGACCAGCAAAAAGGAAATATGAACGGTTTTCAGGAAGTCGCCTTATGAACAAGTCAAAAGTTGCCGGTGCAAACTTCTTATTATCAAAGTAGCTTGCACACATTGTTAACTCGTAGAAGTCTGTGAACAAACTCATGTTCTCTTCATTCTGATAATCAAGAAAAGAGTTCATGCACTATACAGAAAGCCAAAGAAAATTTAATCCTTTCTAAAACATGTAAGCTTCAAGATAAAAATATACACGAGTTGCAGCAACAAAAGGATAATCGTATCCCCCAACAAGCTCTATACCACTTAAACTGAAATATGCCCACAACAGCACTAAACGAATAGCAGCTTAGCCTTTTTCAGTCAACCACAAGTCCAATCAGTATAAAAGAGCCAAAGGATCCGCCGATTGCAACAATATAGTATCAGCTATCTGAAACCTATCATTCGGAAAATTCCGAACACGACGGAATCTGAATTTTAGCTTTGAAACTTTTATATATGTCGATGTTAATGCTATGTTTGAGCGTCATGGCTGAAGTTTGTCCAACATGCGGCCTTCCAAAGGACCTATGCGTTTGTGGCGAGATTGAAAAAGAGCAACAACGAATCCGCATTAGACTCGAAACAAGGAAATTCGGCAGGCCAATAACCATCGTCGACGGCATAGAAGACAAAAACTCAAACCTAGCGCAGACAGCACAGAAGCTCAAAAGTTTTTGTGCTTGTGGCGGAACATCAAAAAACGGTCAAATAATGTTGCAGGGCGATCACCGTGAGAAAGTCCGTGAATTTCTCATCAAACAAGGGTATCCTGAGGACAATATAGAGTTACAATAGCCGCGTAATGGAAGGTGCAAAATCCAAAATAAAACGCCTGAAAAATCTTCGTTAAGTATTTGTGGCACTAAAATATAGAAAAAAGCGTCGCATGTATTCTAATTAAGCTTGACTTAACCCAAACGCCTGCGCAGAAACTTTCCCTTGGTTAACATGTAAACAAAATTGATACGAAAACTACGATTATGCAGCAATTTATGAAATAGAAAAAGAGAACAGCATTTAGAGAGC
>JAOAIV010000081.1:0-5407 GCA_026414525.1 Candidatus Bathyarchaeota archaeon
GCTGGATACATCGACAGCGTATGGCTCGACAACGTGCAACGCGTCAGCGACGTTTTCGGGAGTAAGCCCGCCAGCCAGAATTAACGGTTTCGGATAAATAGCTTTCCGGATCTGTCTGCTTAATTCCCAATTATGGGCTACGCCTGTTCCGCCATACTTGCCGCCAACGAAGGAATCAAGGAGAACCGCATCAAACAGCTTAGCCATTTTCACAGCGCTATTAAGCGCGTCAGGGGCGCGCGCGTTGACAGCTCCTATCAATGTTATGTTGGGCAGTTTCAGCCGAACTGACGCGACAAGATAAGGGTTCTCGCAGTGAATTTGGATAGCATCTGGGTTCAGTTTCTCATATGCTTCAAACTCATCAAGACTTCTTGGGACGGTAACTAAAACACTTTTCACGAACGGCGGAACCTGCCTGATGAGCCTTTCAGCCGCTGCCAACGAAAGATTACGTGGGGAAGAAGCCACGCCAACCACAAAGCCCACTGCATCTGCGCCAGCGGTTGTTGCTGCCTCTAAATCTTCTTTGCGGGTTATTCCACAAATTTTCACTTTAACATTGCTCATAATGCGGACACGAACTCCTTAACTTTCGCTTCAATGTCCTCTGAAAACATGACCGCTGACCCAATAAGGAAAGCTTGGGCGCCGCATTCATGCAGGAAACGTACGTCCTCCGGCGTGTTAATACCGCTTTCGCTTACCACAGTCTTTCCAGCTTTGTCGTTGCACTGCAAAATTTTCTTTGTCGTGTTTAAATCGACTTTTAACGTTGCCAAGTCGCGATTATTAATTCCGACCAAATCAGCATGCGTTTTCACCGCGGCATGAAACTCCTCTTCTGTGTGTGTTTCCAGCAGAACCTCCAGACCCAGAGAATGTGCTCGCGCAATCATATCCTCAACACCGTATTCGCAATAACCTCTTTCAAAAAGCGCTTCGATCAGCAGCACAGCGTTGGCGCCTAATTTTGCGGCGGCATCCAGCTGTATTGGGCTGAGAATTATGTCCTTCATAAGAATTGGCAGTTTTGTTGCTTTACGCGCTTTAGCAAATAATCGTAAAGAGCCGTCGAAATGCGTCGGCTCGGTTAAAACTGAAATGCCGATGGCACCGCCATTTGCTATGCTCTGCGTTATACTACGGGCATCCAGCTCTTTTCTAATTATTCCTGCAGAGGGCGACGCGGGTTTGATTTCGGCGATGACAGGCGCGTGGTGTGCATCCAAAATTGCCTTGCGTAAGCTGATCTTGGAAGTGGCCACTTCCGCGCTTTGTATGTTGTAGTAGCCGCTTTGTATTGTTGCTTTTGCAGTCTGCGCTAATATGTCAAGAAAATCAGGCATACTTCTGCTCTAGCTCCTCAAGTTTTGATAGGCATCCACCAGACGCCTTGATTAAAGCTTTAAGTTTTTCATAAGCGGCTCCGCTCGCGATTGATTTGCGTGCGGCTTCTATGGCATATCGAAAGTCATCTGCTTTTCCACCGACGATGAGTGCAGCGGCGCTATTGGCAAGTACCATCTCCAGTTTCGGGTCATCAAACCTGCAGAGTCCATTCAGAATTTTGAAGAGAGTCTCGGCGCTTTCCTCAGGCGTGGTGCCCATTATGTCGTCGATTCTGGCTTTTTTAAAGCCTAAATCTTTCGGCGTGAGCTCCAATGTAGCCACTTCCTTTTCTCTTAACCAAGCGATAGTGGTCTTACCTACCGTGGAGACCTCGTCAAGTCCATCCATACCGTGAACAACCATGGCCTCTTCGCAGTCGAGATGCTTCAAGGCATAAGCCAAAGGCAATATTAATTGTTCATCGTAGACGCCGAGTAGCTGGGCATTAGCTGAAGCAGGATTAACGAGAGGGCCGAGAATGTTGAACACGGTGCGGATGCCTATCTCTCTCCGAGGTTCAACAGCATACTTCATGGCTGGGTGAAATGCTGGCGCAAACATAAAGCCAACACCAATCTGCTCTATGGCGCTCTTCACGGCATCCGGCGTCATACTAAGGTTAAAGCCCAACCTCTCTAGCACGTCGGCACTGCCGCTTTTACTGGTTACAGCGCGATTACCATGCTTTGCTATAGCAACGCCGGCGCCAGCGGCAACGAAAGCAGCAGTTGTGCTAACGTTGAAAGTTTTTATTTTGTCGCCGCCTGTTCCGCATGTATCGACAAGTCTCCCGTTTACGCGTGGCCGAATGCGATGGCAATACTCCTTCATGACAGCGGCAAACGCTATGAACTCCTCCATAGTTTCCCCTTTCATGCGTAAGGCGGTCAAAAATGCGGCTATTTGGGCGTTAGTGGCTTTTCCCGACAATATTTCGCTCATTATTCCCTGTGCTTCAGCGAAAGTTAGGTTTGACTTCTCCACAAGTTTTTGTATCCCTTCTCTAATCATTCCCGGGTCACCTTCCTCCCAAGAAGTTCTTTATAATCAGTTTTCCATCTGCGCATAGTATGGATTCAGGATGAAACTGCACGCCCTCTATGGGATATTCAACGTGACGGACACCCATTATTTCTCCATCGTCAACCGCAACAGCGGTCACTTTGAGGCACTTGGGAATGGACAGCGCAGCACCGGCCAGCGAGTGGTAACGGGTTGCCGTGAAGGGGTTGCTTACGCCCTTGAAAATGCCTTCTCCGTCATGCCTGATCGTGCTGGTTTTTCCATGCATCAGCCTTTTTGCTGAAATGATGCGCCCGCCAAAAGCATGGATTATCCCCTGATGCCCAAGGCAAACACCCAAAGTTGGGATTTTAAGGCTTAACTCCTTCAAGATAGCTGTACAAACGCCGAAATACCGCGTGTCCTCCGGAGAGCCCGGGCCGGGCGAGATGACTATCCTGTCTGGTTGAAGCTTTTCGGCTTGCTTCAAGGTTATTTGGTCGTTTCTGTAAACGAGCACTTCAGCTTCGAATTCGCCTATGTATTGGACGAGATTGTACACGAATGAGTCATAATTATCGATGACCAAGACCTTCAACTATTCTCTGCCTCCTGCCTTTTCAAGTGCCTTCAGCACCGCCTCTGCTTTATGGTTGGTTTCAAACCACTCGCGTTCTGGCATAGAGTCAGCCACTATGCCCGCACCTGCTTGAACGTACGCTTTGCCTGCATTAGCGAGTAATGTTCGGATGGTTATGGCGAAATCCGCGTTTCCATTATATGAGAAGTAGCCAACAGCACCTGCGTAGGGACCTCTTTTTACAGGTTCAAGTTCTTCAATTATTTCCATGGCTCGGACTTTTGGCGCGCCTGAAACTGTGCCTGCTGGAAACACTGCACTTAAGACATCGAAGCAGTCTTTGTCTTCCCTGAGCGCGCCAGTAACTTGCGAAACAAGGTGCTGTACGTGGCTGTAACGATGGACCTTCATGAACACTGGCACGCGAACACTTCCAAACTTGGCGATTTTCCCAATGTCGTTTCTCGCCAAGTCAACCAGCATCACATGCTCCGCCCGCTCTTTCGGGTCAGCCAGCAACTCTTGGGCTAGGCGCTTGTTCTCGCTGGCATCTGGCACGCAAGGTCTTGTTCCAGCTATGGGGAAAGTTTCAACCACTCTATTTTCGACGCGGACAAGCATTTCCGGACTGGAGCCTACAATCTGCTTGTCGCCAAATTTGAGGAAGTACATGTATGGTGATGGATTGATTTCGCGTAAAGCGCAGTAAAACGCGATTAAGTCGCCTGTAAAGTGCAGCTCATAGCGTTTAGAAAGCACGACTTGGAAAATATCGCCGGCTGCTATGTATGCCTTAGCCTTTTCAACCGATTTCTCAAAATACTCCTTCGTAACGTTCATTCTTGGTTGGTGATGTCTTAGTATTTCACTGTTGACCGATTGCTTAATCAGTTTTTCAAATTCTTGGAAGCGGTTTTCGCTTAGGTAATAGTAGAATGCTTGACGCTGCTTGTGGTCAAATACTATTCCATCATCGTAGAATCCAAACTGCGCGTCAGGGAAGCCCATGTCATCACAGGATTTCTGTGGGAGTTTTTCCCAGTAGCGAACGGCGTCGTAAGAAATATAGCCGACTGCGCCTCCAGCAAACCTGAAGTTGTAGCTAGCAATGTTTTTGCTTTTAACAAGTTCGGAGACAATGCGCAGGGGATCGCTGGTTTCAGCCCTATCTGCCTTTCCAGTTTGCTCATTGCAGAGTTCTGCTCTGTTGTTTTTTACTGAAACAGTTAACCGAGGCTCGAAGCCTATGAAGGAGTAGCGTGCAAGTTTTTTTGGACCTTCTATTGACTCTAGGAGATATGCCGCTTTGCATTGTTTTTGGAGTTTAGTGAAAATTTCAACAGGTGATTGCCTGAAGGGTATTCTTTTATAATTTAGTTTGTGGACTACGAGTTGTGCATTTGCTTGTTTGGAGCCAAACGTGATACCTCATTGTTCGCACCCATTGAGTTCTATTTCAAACAGAATTGCCTTATTTAAGTCTTTTGTGAACAGAAATGTGCATTCATCAACCATTTTTTTACCTTAAACAATCAGCCAACCACGCCAAATACGACTTTGCACCTTCAGCAATGGGCAGAGCAATTATTTCCGGAACCTCATAACTATGCAGTCTCTTCACGGTATCCGCTAGCCTACCAAACAAGTCCCGCCGCGACTTCATAAACATCAGATACTCTTCAGCATTCTCAATTTTCCCTGCCCAATGGAAAAATGAAGAAACCGGGCCAACTATGTTGGCACATGCAATTAATTTTTCATTAAGAAGCTGCTGCGCTATCTTTTCTGCTTCCTGCCTATTCGCCGTCGTTACAATTACAACAACATAATCGTTAGTCAAATTTTCACCGCCAATTTGTGGAGCATTACTTTGCTTTGTGGTTTTGTTCTAAAAACTTTTGCTAAGCAACACACATTTAAGATTCAAAATCATAATTATAAAACATGCTTAAGGTGAACCAGCCTTGATGGATGAGCAGTTGAAAGTTTTGAAGATTATGAGCGAAGTTACCAGCCGCATTGACATTAACAGTTTTGCGCAGATGGTTGGCCTAAATCCTGACGAAACAATACAACGCATGCAAGACCTTGCCAACTCCGGCTTTATAAAGCGAGTAAACGGCGGATACAGCATAACAGAAAAAGGCAAGGCACTACTAAAGGCCATTAAGCATGTCCCAAAGGAAATGGCTTTCCACTTTTACACTGCAATCGGGCAGCCAACCGGCTTCTCAGCAGAAAGCCTCAAAGAATTCTACGAAATAGCGAAACGTGTAGCGCCTGCATCTTTAGAGTTCCACTTGTACAGAGAAGATTTTGAAAACTGGATAAAAACCGTATTCAAAGACGCGGCCTTAGCTGCTGTATTCGCTGATTTACGGGCTTCGCAACTCCAAGGCGAAGCACTCAGACATGCAATTCTGAAGGCAATAG
>JAOAIV010000081.1:5417-5654 GCA_026414525.1 Candidatus Bathyarchaeota archaeon
AACAACGCTTTTCATTTTCCAATTTAAGCCACCAATCAGGCACTCTCGCGTTTTCCGCGCAATCCCACGGGTCAAAGGGCTTCAAGTCAAGCACAGGCGTCCCGTCAAACGCGTCAAGACCACGGACAGATAAAACGTTCCCTTCAACATTAACCAGTTCGACAAGTGTGAACCCGATAGGATTCGGCCGATACATAGTTCGTGTAGCAAAAACTCCCATCAAAGGCATATCCACTC
>JAOAIV010000082.1 GCA_026414525.1 Candidatus Bathyarchaeota archaeon
CGCCAACACCTACCTCAATGGCTGAAACCTACATACTAGGCTTTGGCGTTGCCATACTAGCCGTAGTCATAATAGGTTTCGCCCTACTGTTGATCAGAAAGAAGTAAGCGTTAAAAGAGCGCACAACAAGAAAATCCACTTTTTTCTTTTTTGCTATTGACAGTTGAAGCAAACTATAGCTTACGGCTTGCTTTAACATCAGAGGGGAACTCAAATTTTGCTTGCATTATTTTAATTATATCCTCACTGTCTTTGGCCTTAGCGTAATCCTCAAGGTAAGCCATGTTTAACTCAAAAAAAGTGTGGCCCCAAATAAAAACTGAAAGAACTTTACCCGCTTCAACCTTAAACCCTGCAATATATAATGCTGCCGCAAGCGCTTCAGCAGTTGACAACTTCGTGGCTTTCCCGAAGTTCACAGGGTTACCTGCAAGCAAAATCGGCAAACATCTCGCTGTCCCTTTGGCATGCCTGGCCAGTACTTTCTCAGCGTGTTGCCAGCTGCAATCCAACGCGGCAAGACCAAAGTTTGCAATGCGTTCTCTGTCGGCAGGTGAAAAAGCTATTTCCGCGAAGGGATTAAGCATTACTGCACGTCTTGGCAGATAGCGGATCTTAGTTACTAATCTAGCCAAACCATGCCGCTTAAGTTTTAATGCTGTGCACCGCTTGGGATCACACTGGTTTGCGTGGTAAATTGTTAACTTAGGTAACTGGTCCACTTGACTTGCGCACCTTTGCATGACTCATGGGCTCATCTAAAACCTTGGGAATCCAATCAAGAAGGTCTGTGGCCATCAAGTGATAGCCAATTTCGCTTGCTGCAAAATCCCCTGCTGCGCCATTCACGAAGGCACCTGCAACGGCCGCCTCAAACGCGCTTGCTTTCTGAGCTAAAAACGCGCCGACTATGCCTGCCAGCACATCACCAGTCCCGCCTACGGTCATGCCGGGATTGCCTGTAAAATTCAGCTTAACTCGCTTATCATCGCAAATGATGTCCACATTACCTTTCAACAAGATAACAGCCTTAAGCGCTGTTGCCGTTTTCTGCACCTCTGTAACACGTTGGCGCATGTCTTCAGATAACTTCTGCCCAGTTAGTACCGCGTATTCACCTGCGTGTGGTGTAAGCACAAGCGGAACTTTTAATACACGCTTGAATTCAGAAAAGGCCTTTAAGCCATCTGCGTCGAGAAGTAGTGGTTTGCCCGCGTCTTCGATAAGTGGCAAGAATGCCTTAACAAACTCTTTAGTTTTTATATGCAGACCGAGACCAGGCCCGATAACAACAGCATCAACCATTTCCAAGTACTGCGACAGTTCGCCGATATTCTCAATACTTAACTGATCACCCTTAAGCTTCAATGTTATTAAGTTTGGTGACATAGATGAGATAGCGTAAGCTGTCTTCGCGGGTGCAGCAAGATATGCAACATCTATGCCTGTTCGAAGGGCAGCCAGCGCAACCAATGCAGGTGCTCCAGAGAAAACCTCGCTGCCGCCTATAACTAACAAGCGCCCAAAATCACCTTTGTGTGCGCTTGCAAAGCGTGGCTTTTTGACAACCCAAACATCTCCGGGCCCGGAGAATTGCTCTAATGCTTCAGGTAGACCTATATCGCTTATAATTAGCTCGCCCACATACTTCTTTGCGAGATTCAATCCAGGTTTTGCTTTATGGAATGTTATTGTGAGATCTGCTTTTACAGCAGTCCCTAAAACTTCTCCCGTGTCTGAGTCGATACCTGTAGGGATATCAACAGCAATTTTGAACGCACATAACGTGTTAATGTACTTAACTATCTCCGCTATTGGCGATTTTATTCGGCCTTTCGTGCCTGTCCCTAAGAGAGCGTCAACAACTATATCCGCAGTAATTTTGGGCATCAACGTGGTGTCGGTGACTTCATGTATGGGTATATTTTCCCGTAATGCATGAAGAGCGCACCAGTTCTTTAAAGCCGCTTCATGTCGAATGTCTGTTCCTTTTCCCGCGAGAATCACAGACACATCAAAGCCCATTGACAACAAATGTCTGGCTGCAACGAAACCATCTCCGCCGTTCCCCCCTAAACCGCAGAAAATAGCAATTTTCCTTTCGCTGGGGAAGCGAGCTGCAATTTCTGCGGCTACACTGCGGCCAGCGTTTTCCATAAGTTGCAATAAGGATATATCAAAATATTCCGCGTTAATTTCCAGTGCACGCATCTCTCTGCTTGAAATGACTGTTGTGTTTTTCTTTTTTAATGACATTAGCCAGCGCCCTGAATAAGTTAATGTTATAGCATAAAAGATAAGCCTATCCCTACATCTAATGTATCATAGTAGTATTGTATACAGAAGCATCAACAAACCTTCTTATGCTCTTTTGTTGGTTATTCTGGGGAAACATTTATTCCTCAAATAACCCCATATCGTAATACAGGTATTATTTAATTGAAAATCGTTTAGGTGAATTGTATTTGACCCGAAACTTTGATATAAAGTGCACAGACGCGCTCATAATTGTCGATGTCCAAAATGACTTCTGCCCTGGAGGAGCGTTACCTGTTCCAGAAGGCGATCAAGTGGTGCCAGTTTTGAATGACTACATAAAAATTTTCAAGAAGGCAATGGCGCCAATCGTTGCTACACGTGATTGGCACCCGCAAAATCACATATCTTTCACAACACAAGGAGGCCCATGGCCCCCTCATTGCATACAAAACACTGAAGGCGCAAAGTTTCATTACAACCTAAAGCTACCAGAGGATACCTTGATAATATCAAAAGCTACCGATCCACTTAAAGAGGCCTATTCGGGATTTGACGGAACAGCACTTGAGTCTATCCTCAAAGTGGCGGGTGTTACAAGAGTTTTCGTCGGCGGTTTGGCTACTGATTACTGCGTCAAAAACACGGTGCTTGATGCACGCAAACTGGGCTTTGAGGCAATACTGCTATTGGATGCTGTGCGCGGCATTAATGTAAGGCCTAATGACGTAAAAAATGCTATTATGGAAATGCTTCAAAGTGGCGCAGGGCAAGCCACGCTAGAAGACTTTCCAGATGCACTTATGTTTCCGCAAGATTCTGACAATGAAGACTTGGCTAAGAAACCATTGATCAAGGTTGACACAAAAAAGAAAGCCCGCATGCGCCCTCGCGGCAAATACAAAAGAGTACGCACTGAGCAATAACAGTGCGCAATGCTTCTCTGCAAATTAACATCTTTTCGTTCTAGTTTTGTTATAGCTTATTCTGAAAAAGACATTTATGTTCGAATTTTAACGAAGCTTATATATACATAAAAAGTTTGTTGTTAGACTCTCTATGGACCCATGAACCTCCACCAATTTTCAGGAAATAACGACAAAATAGTGCCGATGACGGCGGATTTTAACTGCGGAATTTTTGGGCGATCGCTTTTTTACACAAAAAGTTTCTAAACCGCTGTTTTGCTTGCCGCGAAAAAATATCGAATAGCATTTTTTTACAATAAAAAGTTAAAATTTTTCTAATATATTTTTAAAATTAACTTTAAAGAGTTAAAAATAACAGAATGGCTACATTGAATATATTTACGAAATGCGAACTCCATGAAACACTTTCTGCAGAAAAATCATTAAAAAAAATAACGGAGCAGCGGGGATCTTGAAGATAGCTATGTTTCTCCGATTACTTGAATAATAACCGTTCGTTTACGTGGATAAGCATCTGTCTCCACAAAAACCAAAGATTGCCAAGTTCCAAACTCAACGCGCCCATCAATTATCGGCAAGGTTTTATCTGGCGGTAAAATAACTGACCGCAGATGCGCGTAGGCATTAGACGGATGTTGATATGTGCCTTGACAAGGAACGAGCTTTTCAAGGAAAGCTTTAACGTCATTGAGTAAGGCATTGTCATTCTCTGTCAAAATTAGTATGCCCGTTGCATGTGGCGCAAACACATGAACAATCCCGTTTCGAATCCCCGAAGTGGATACCGCGTCTTGAACGGTTCCTGTTAAGTCCACGAACTCTATGGCACCCTTTGTGGAAAAGCGGTGATGTACATTTAAAACTTTAAAGTTTGACATGCTTACGCCTCGCACTAATTATTTTGTGCCTTGACCATTCAAAAATGTTTTTTTAATTTTGTTTTTTATCTAACAGGGCCTATTGATTCTGTCTATGCTTTTGTATACCACATCTTGAGGGTGCAGAGTGGCGAAGTTAGGTGATGGACAATTATTCAAGTAATACTGACTTAACGAAAATCACTTAACAATAACAATTCAACATCGATGTAAACCAAAAGATGATAAAGTTCATGGGGGGGTCAGAAGAAAAGTTTTGACGTTCTCAAGGCTTGCGCCTATATTTTGGACCATGGATCTGAATAACTTGTTGCTCAACAAGGCATTCTTTTAAGTAATCATCCAAAGTTGCAGCAGGCACAACTTCGATGGTGTAATCGCGCGGGTCAATCGAGTACAAGTAATTCTTTTGGGGGACAACCACCTTCTTGAAGCCCCATGCCTCAGCAGCCTTAATCTTTTCGTGAACGCCACCAACAGCAGTTATTTGAATGGTGCCGCTGACGCTTAGGTTTATTTCGCCTGTAACCGCAACATCCTGTCGTATCAGTTTGTCCTCAATCAGCGCACATAAGAGAATAGCCATTGTCACACCTGCAGAAGGGCCATCAACACCGTAAGACTGGGCAAAATCAATATGTGTTAAGTAGTCTTGCGCTATATCTACCCCGTATTTTTGTAGGATAACACTTCTAACTTTAGTAATGCTGTCTGAAATGAAGCTCTGACCCTTAGCGACGCCCGTTACTTTGTAATAGCCCTTAAGCGGTTGATCACGCGGCAATTCACTTTTTTTAACAAGCTGCGCTTTTACGCAAAGAACACTTCCTGTCATCTCGCCACTGTATGGATCATGAACCACAGCTAAGCCGTGGATCTGCCCTGGTTTTACGCCTTCAGGGTTTATTTCCAAAAGCTTGCCTCGCTCATGCATTTCATGTTCCAACAGTTGCTTCTGAATAGTCTTGCAGTGCTCATTTATCGCCTCAAGTACATGCCGACGCTCAACTACAGTGCAGTTCTCGTTCATCGCAAGGGTTGCTGCAGTCTTAATTATAGAGATCAATGGTCTAAATCTTGTAGTAAGTGCATCCCGCTTGTTACTTCTTCGTCTACCTTCTTCAACTATCTCAATGCATGCTTCCCTAGCAAAAGGTATCAAGTTGAAACGTTTCACCTCTTGCGCTATGAACTGGACGTATTTGCGCCGATTCTCCAATGTATTAGGCATGTCGTTATTCATTCGCACGACTTTACCATAGCCATAAAAGCGGTCCATAAGCGCCGGGTGAATTTGACTTATGCTGTCAAAGTTTCCAGCGCCAACTAAAAAGGTTATAGCTGGAACAGGCTCTGTTGATATAGCCATAGCTGATGTACCGCCGCCGTGCCACCTATCTCGCAAGGTGATCG
>JAOAIV010000083.1 GCA_026414525.1 Candidatus Bathyarchaeota archaeon
CATCAGGACAAGCGTCTTAGAAACACAATAGCCACGTTGGCGTGCGGTATAATTTTGCGAAAAGCAGTTTCTTGGCATCCCATGCCCATCTGCTCTATCAAGGGTAGCATTTATAGTCACGACTTCGCATCTACGACAGCACGGCTCATATCCGCAAGTCTATTAGCCTCAGCAGCGGAGGCATGTGGCTTGCGAGTTTGCTTATGCGTGCTTGGCTTAGGCCTTGGCTTGCCAGGTGGTCGAGGAAGCGCAGGGCTATTTTGCCGTTTTCTCCGGATTTTTCTATTGAGCGTTTGCAGCGTTGTATTCTCTTGTCGTAGTTGTATATGTCCCGCATTTTTCCCCTGTAGGGGATGGGCTGTGAATGTTAAAATGATGGGAACGGATTTCAACCTGAAGTGGAGGCGCCGGGAGTGGGATTTGAACCCACGCGGCCCCGAGAGGCCACAAGCTGCCAGGTGCCTATGCGGCATCTCCAGGCTTGCTCCCTTCCTGACTAGGAGATCCCGGCTTTGGATGTTTACCCATTTCAAGTGGTTTTATTATAGTTTCTTTAGGGAAACTTAAACTTAGCCATGTTTTCAGCCTACTGTTTTTCTGCTGATAGCACGCGGTAGCCGCTTTCTTTCGCAAGGACTTGGCAGTTACCGAAGGTTTTATTGAATATTGCAGGAAGCGTTTTCACGCCTATTTTTGATCGAATTACCATTTGGAATGTGGCTTTCTCCGTCATGACCTGAGGGGCTTGGGCGATCAAGTTTCTCACGGTCTCCATGCCTGCGCTTACCGGCGGATTTGTGAGGATGCAGTTAAATTTTAAATCCTTAACGGGTTCGTACAAGTAGCCACATCTGACCTCCGCATTCGCCACTTTGTTTATCTCCAAGTTGCGTTTTGCAAGCTGGACCGCACGCTGATTCACGTCAGTCATAACCACGCGTAACTGTGGATTAGAAGAAGCGACTGCTATTCCTACAGCACCATAACCGCAGCCTATATCTAATATGGTGCCCGTTTCTGGCAGAATCATTGCCTCAATGAGTAGTCGTGTTCCAGAGTCTATCCGCTTTTTGGAAAAAACACTTGAGGATGTTAAGAAAGCCAAAGATTTGCCTCTTAAGGTTGTTTTGATCAAACCCAATTTTTCTTTTGACGTTGGAATATTTATGAAGTAATGCTCTATGCCGCATTTTCGGTTATCAGTCATTTGCCTTTCCGCTCTTCCATGCCTTAGGATATGTACCTCTGGGCATGAGCACGCGCTGAAGAAGCGCTACGCCTCCATGCTCCATATTTAAGATTTCCTCCGTGGAAAAAAGTGATTTTGCTAAGGCTATTGCTTCACCTTTCAAGGTGAAAATTGCTGTTAGCGAACCTTTTTTTATGCCTGTTTCAACCGCCAAGATCCCTGGCGCCGTCAAGTTTGCTCCATGACATAGCGCATCAACCGCGGAATCGCGAACTACAATTTTAGGAATCAATGTTAATGCTGTCTCCATAGGTTGAATAAATTTCCGTAGATTTTTCTCGTCTTTTTTCTCTGCCCATTCTGCGAACCAGTAAGCCACGTCGTGTAGCGTAACCATGGCGCTGCTGTCTTCAACAAATGGTCCTGCACGTGTTCTGCGTAGCTCCTGCATATGCGCACCGGTGCCGAGGATTTCGCCTATGTCATAGCAGAGTTTGCGTATGTATGTTCCGCCTTCACAGCCTACTTTAAAGAGCACGTTGCGGCCGTCTTTTTCTATAAAATCAATGTAGTAGATGCGCCGTGTTCTCAACTGACGCTTAACTGATGCGCGCAATGGCGGGCGCTGATAAATTACGTCTTCAAACTCTTGAAGAATCCTTATAACGTTGTCTTTTGAAGTGTCGCTGTGAAGTTTCATAACGCAAACATATTCTTTACCGCTATAAAGAAGAGCTTGCACAATTTTTGTAGCATCTTCAAGCGCGATCGGCAAGACCCCGGTGACCTTCGGGTCTAATGTGCCTCCATGCCCTATTCTCGCCAAGTGCATGATTCTCTTCAGCCAAGCAGCCACTTCATGGCTTGTTGGGCCAGCCGGTTTGTCCAAGTTTATAATGCCATATCGTATGTATTCTTCCGCTGGCCTTTCATCAGGTTTATGTCCATAAGCGGGATCTGTTGTGTCCTCTGCTTTAATGCATAGTTCCCGTTTGATTTCCCATGGAGCGACTGTCCTAGTCAAGATTAGTTCTCCCTTGAGAATTAGAAAAAGAATTTGGGGTATTAAGAGTTTACATTTATTTTGCATCAGTCATGCTGCTTAGTTTGCCAGTTGCCTCCAGCATCTTGATAACTTCTTCGTCAGGAGCGCCTCGCGTTATTGGAATGCTGTCTGCGGTGGGTGCAAGATGATTGATGTTAACACGTCTCCTTCTTACCCCCGTGACTTTTTTTGGGCCGGTTACCAGCACGAAGCTCTTATCAACGACGTCGACTATAACGCATTTCTTTCCAGCTTCGCGACCGAATTGTTTCACGCATATTCTGCCAACTTCAATAGCAGGCAATCCTTAAGCCCCCTAAAGTAAAATTTGAAAATACAAGAACCCTGCGCGCATATTTAAACATGACATAATTAAGTTGGTATAACCATGAAAAAGCTACGTGTTGTGTTACCAAAAGCCCTTGAAGCTTAGCGTAAATTAGAAAAAGCTATAAACGACTAAATTCAAGAGTAATCTTGGCACCTCACGTAGACAACTGCTTCCCGAAATTCGGGACTTTGCAGACTTCGAACCGGCTAAACTAGTTTTGATACGGAAAGCCATATAAATCGCAATTGCGCTGTTGAATTGCACATCGGAGAAGATGCGGATATGCCAAAATGGGGCTACTCCATAATCGAAGAAGAATTGGATCCTGAAAAGACAGCGAAAGCCAGCGGTCGAGAGCTTAGAGTATCTCATAAGGCATCTCGTGAAGTCTGCCGAGCAATTAAGGGTATGATGCTTGCTAAAGCAAAGGCGTATCTTAAGGCTGTTATTGCAAAGAAGCAGGCTGTTCCCTTTAAGAGATATAAAAAGAAACTTGGGCACCGTGCTGGTCTTGTAAGGGCTTATGCGGGGCGATATCCTGTGAAAGCCGCTGAAAAAATTTTGCGTGTGCTTGAGTCCGCAGAGGCTAATGCTGAAAACAAGGGTTTAGATGTAGATAGACTCCGTATAATTCATGCTGCTGCTTATCCTGGCGTAAAACTTAAGCGGTATATGCCCCGTGCACACGGGCGTGCTACCCCAAAATATGAAATTACCACTCATGTTGAAATCGTTTTAGAAGAGAAATCAGAGCAAGGGGGATCACTCTGATGTCAATTGTTAAGCGCTTTATTAGCGAATCAATCAAAAGAACTGAAATAGATGAGTTTTTGCAAAAGAAACTTGAGCGCGCCGGCTATGGTGGGGTCGATATTTCCAAGACGCCACTTGGCACACACGTGGTAATTTACGCCATGCGTCCTGGTCTCGTAATTGGTCGCGGCGGAGAAACAATAAAGGAACTCGCCACAACTTTAGAGCAGAATTTCAAAATTTCCAATCCCCAGATTTCTGTTTCAGAAATTGAGGTTCCTGAGCTCAATGCATTTGTGGTTGCTTCACGCATCGCCTCAGCACTTGAGCGTGGCGTTCACTTTAGGCGTGCTGGCTTTTGGGCTATAAACCAGGTTATGGCGGCAGGAGCATTAGGAGTGGAGATAGTTATAAGCGGCAAATTGCGCACTGAACGAGCCCATTTTGAAAAGTTCCGCGCCGGATATTTCCCCCGTTGTGGTGATCCTGCATTAAAATATATGCGCAAAGCCGAATTTCATGTTCAACTAAAACCAGGTATATTTGGTGTAAAAGTAAAGATAATGCCACCAGACGCCAAGTTTCCCGACAAAATCGAAATTGTAGAAACACCACCGCCTGAAGATGAAGGCAAAGCAAAGATTGAGGAAAACCCAACCACTACTTCAGATGTTACTGAAACACCGCCAGGGTCAGCTGAAAGGCAAGTTGAAGCTACATCCAACAAGGCTGATGGAAGCAAGGAGGAAAAAGAGTAAATGGCTATACTGCGACTCAAAGATATTAGATCTATGTCTTCTGCAGAACGGAAAAACAAACTTTCTGAATTAAAGTTGGAATTAGCAAGAATGAAGACTATGATTAAAGCTGGTGGTGCTGTGGAAAATCCTGCCCGAATAAGAGAATTGCGCAGAACAATTGCGCGGATTCTTACTGTCGAGCACGAAGCAAAGCAGTATGCTGAAAAACAAGCTAAACAAGAAGTGAAAGGAGTTAAAAGTAAGAAGAAGGAGAAGAAGCCCAAATGAAAGTAACTCCTGACATTATACGGCATGAATTTATTGGTACTGAAATGAAAATTGTGAAGAGCCCTCATGCAGGATATACTGGGCTAAAGGGAATGGTAATTGACGAAACAAAAAACACCTTTACAATTCTACATAAGGGCAAGCTAAAACAGGTGATAAAGAATATGGCCGTTTTTCATTTCAAATTTCCCGATGCGACTGTTGTTGAAATTGACGGGAATCTTTTAGTTGGGAGACCTGAAGATCGCCTTAAAAAGAGTATAAAGAGGGTGTGGTAAAAGTGTCCTTGACTTTCAAAAAACCTAAAAAGTCTTGTGATGACCGAAATTGTCCTTTCCATGGCACATTAGCGGTAAGAGGACGCGTTTTGGAAGGTGTAGTTATCAGCGCCAAGATGGATAAAACCGTTATTGTCGAACGTGAGTACCTTCATTTTTCACCTAAATTCGTAAGGTATGAAAGGAGAAGCGGGCACATCCCCTCGCATAATCCACCTTGTATCGATGCAAAAGCAGGTGATAAAGTGAGGATTGCTGAGTGTCGCCCAATAAGTAAAACAGTTTCTTTCGTTGTTGTGGAGAAATTGGAGGAGAAGTAAAAATGGCAGCTAAGGCAAAACAGAGAGCGCTTGTCGCGAAAGGAATGCTTTCGCATGGGCAAAAGATTACACGTGGTTTACTGGTAGGTTCGTTATTGCGCTGTGCCGATAACACGGGTGCCCGTGTACTACGTTTAGTCCAAGCAATGGGCTATAAAGGCCGTTTGCGACGCTATCCAACAGCTACTGTAGGCGACAGAGTAACAG
>JAOAIV010000084.1 GCA_026414525.1 Candidatus Bathyarchaeota archaeon
GGGCGCAAGAGCGATACCGGCCGTCCGGATCCGGCTGGGCAAACCGGCGCCTTGGTATTATCTGCGTAATCTGGCTTATATTTTAGGACATGTGGGCAACGAGTCCACGGCGGAGGCGCTGAAGTAACCGAAACCGCCACCAAACTGGGAAAGGAACAGCAGTTCATCGTCTCGCCTGAGGGCTTCAGAAGCCGCTACACAGACAAGGAAACCATAGAAATCTACACAATGGTCATGGCTGGAAAAATCAACAAGCAAATCGTCGCGGCGCTGCAGAGCCAAGGCATAGCCACCATAGGCTTGTCTGGCTTGGACGCCGCACTTTTAAAGGCTGAACGAAAAAAACGCTTGATAATCGTGGATGAACGCGGACGGAAAAAAGTTATTGACGGCGGATACACAGGCAAAATAAACGAAGTTAACGTGAACCTACTGAATTTCCTAATCGAAAAAGGCTACGTGCCCGTAGTAACGCCCATAGTCCTAAGCCAAGAGTTCGAGCCATTAAACGTGGACGGAGACCGAACCGCCGCCGTGATCGCTGCCGCCCTCAAAGCAGACCGCCTAATCCTGCTGACCGATGTGGAAGGCTTGCTGTTGAAAGGCAAGCTTGTTCCGAAAATGACGGCGGCTGAAGCGGAAGACGCTCTTTCCAGCATCGGCAAGGGTATGAGCACCAAGGTGCACGCAGCCTTGGAAGCTCTTAAGCAAGGCGTCAAAGAGGTGCTTATAACATCGGGCACGAGGCCGCAGCCTATTTCCTCCGCATTAAAACATGAAGCCGGTACAGTGATTACAAGTGAATGAGTACGACATAATCAACTTCGAGAATAGATTAATGGCGAACGTTTTCTCTAAGCGCCCCGTTGTGATAACACGCGGTAAAGGCGCCTTAGTCTGGGACATAAACGGCAAGGAATACATCGATTGCATGGGCAGCTATGGAGTCGCCTTGCTGGGGCATTCGCACCCAAAAGTGGTGAAAGCCATATGCCAGCAAGCGGCGACGCTTATTTCCTGCCATGCCAGCCTCTACAATGAAAAACGAACCGAGTTTCTGCGAAAACTTATCGCGATCATGCCGCCTGGATTGAACAAGGCATTTCTCTCGAACAGCGGCGCTGAATCAGTAGAGTGCGCCATAAAGTTGGCTCGGAAATATACGGGCAAGCCTGAGATAATTGCGGTAATGGGCGCTTTCCACGGCAAAACCATGGGTGCGCTCTCAGCAACATGGGACAAAAAGTACCGTGAGCCCTTTCAGCCGCTAGTTCCAGAGTTCAAACATGTGCAGCCTGACAATCTTGAGAAGCTACGTGAAGCCATAACCGACAAGACTGCCGCGGTTATCCTGGAGCCCATCCGCGGCGAAGGCGGCATACGCGTTCCACCCGCCGAATACTTGCCCGGCGTTAGAGAAATCTGCAACGCGCACAATGTCCTCCTAATTCTGGACGAAGTACAGACAAGCTTCGGCAGAACCGGAAAGCTATTCGCATGCGAACACTGGAGCGTAACCCCGGACATAATGTGCTTGGCTAAGCCATTTGCAGGCGGCTTGCCCATAGGCATAACCGTCGCGAAAGAGCACATCATGTCTTCTCTCGGCTTAGGCGAGCACACAAGTACCTTCAGCGGAAGCCCGCTTGTCTGCGCAGCGGCATGCGCCGCTATCGACGTGCTGATAAACGATCGGCTCGCAGATCGCGCCGCAGAGCTCGGCGGCTACTTCAAGAGTAAGCTGGAGTCGCTGCAGGCTAAGCATAAAATTGTGAAGGAAGTTCGCGGCTTAGGCTTGATGCTAGGCATGGAGCTACGCTACGATGTGCGCAACGTAATAATAAAAACATTAGCAAGAGGAGTGCTTATTTTGGAAGCAGGCAGAAACGTTCTGCGTTTCCTACCGCCCTTAGTCATCGAAAAAGAGCACATTGACCGAGTCATCGCTGTTCTCGACGAAGTGTTAGGTGAAGAGGAAAGTGAACGACAAGGCAGTGCAGTTTCTGATTAACCTGTTGGGCATTTACAGCCCCTCAGGCAAAGAGGAAGCCATAGGCAACTTTCTCGCCGAAGAAATGATGAGGATGGGCTTCCAAGTGGGCATAGACGGCGTGGGCAATGTAATCGGCGTAATAGGCGAAGACTCGCCTGTTATCCTCTTATGCGGGCACATGGACACCGTGGCTGGGCACATACCTCTACGGGTTGAAGAAGGCAAGATCTACGCGCGAGGTGCAGTGGACGCTAAAGGTCCACTTGCCGCCATGATCATCGCCGCCGCCTCAGCAGGTAAAAACCCCAACTTCAAAGGGAAAATCTTGGTTGTTGGCGCAGTGGAAGAAGAAGCAACAAGCCGTGGCATTCGCCACTTGATAACGCAGGGGATAAAAGCTGATTACGCCATATTCGGCGAACCTAGTGGCGTCGAGAATATAACAATCGGTTACAAGGGGCAGGTTCAGCTTAGAATATTTGTGAAGACAAATACTGGCCATGCCTCTACACCTTGGCTTTACGATAACGCGTTGGAGAAGGCATACGAGCTCTGGCAGAAAATCAAAACTGTCTACTCGTACTCGCCAACGGATAAGCAGAATGGTGAAAGCCCATTTTACGCTGTAACCGCCTGCCTGACGAAGTTAACTGGGGGAAGAGCGAATTCTGTAATCCCTTATGAAAGCGAAATGGCTCTAGACATTCGTGTGCCGCCTCAGTTTACTACGTCGCAGATAATTGAGCAAACTTGGGAAATAATCTCGCAATATCAGAAGAACAATCCACGGGTATTAGTGAAAACAGTGATCCATGATACCGTAGAGCCTTTCGAAGCGAGCAAAAACTCTCTGCTGGTACATGCGTTGTCAGCAGCTATACGAAAAGTCCGTAGCAAGCCAGCCACGCTTATGCGGAAAACAGGAACAGGCGACATGAACATTCTCGGTAAAGCAATGAACTTGCCCATTGTAACTTATGGTCCAGGAGACTCGCATCTGGATCACAGGACAGATGAGCATATCCTAATAAGCGACTACTTGGATGCTATACAAATTTACAAGGAGACTCTTCTGAAGCTGTCGGAACTTCACAATAAAAGTAAAAGTTAATGTGCTAACCTAAATTCTGTTCAGCTTAAATTCTTCGTGGATAGCACAGACTGCTGCTTCTCCGTCCTTTTCCTTGACAACGAACGAGATGTTAAGCTCCGAGGAGCCCTGCGCTATCATGCGGATGTTTATTCCCTTCTTCGCTAGCGCCGTGAATATCCTAGACGCTACTCCAGGCGTGCCCTTCATATTCGCGCCCATGGCGGCTATAACACAGATGTCGTCTTCCGCTGTGACTTCGCTGACAATGCCCCTGCCAAGAAGCGCTATTTCCAAAGCACTCAGCGCTCTCCCTAACATGCTTCGACGAATTATCAGCGATATATTCGCTTCAGAGACCGCGGCTGAGACCATCATGACGTTAATGTTGCTTTTACCTAGAACTTCGAGGACTTTTGCGTAGCTACCTGGAGCGCCAACCATCGCCGCACCCTTAATGTTAATCATCGCTACATCTTTGATTAATGCTACTGCTTTAACCACGTCCTTTGATGCAGTGTCCTGCTTATCTGATATTAATGTCCCTGGATTTTCAGGGTTAAAGACGTTTCTTATCCTGACGGGAATTCGGGCCTCGGCTACAGGCTCTAAGGCGCTTGGGTGCATCGCTTTCGCGCCGAAGATGGCCATTTCGGCTGCTTCGCCAAAAGTAAGTTGCGGCAACGTTCTCGCTGAATGTACAATCTTAGGATCAGTCGTCATTATGCCATCTACGTCTGTCCATATCCAGACTTCATCGGCAGAGAGCGCCACGCTAAGTATTGTTGCCGTGTAGTCTGATCCGCCGCGACCTAGCGTGGTCACTATGCCGTCTTGTGTTGCGGCTATGTATCCCGTTACGACAGGCACGATTTTTTTCTCAAGCAACGGTTCAAGCCTTTCTCTCACATGGTGTGTTGTCACATTCATTAGTGGTTTGGCTTCTCCGAAATTGTCATTGGTCACTATTCCTGCTTCTTTTCCTGTGAAATACTGTGCAGGCACTTTGAGGTCGAGGAGGGCACCCCATACTAATGGGGCGGACAGCCTTTCGCCGAAGGATAAAACGTAATCTCTCGATTTAGGCGTGACTTCGCCAACGTAGCATATGCCCATGAGCACTTTCTCTAACTCGTCAATCGTTTTCCTAATTATCTGTTTTACTTCGTTCTTTATGCCTTCATCTTTTATTGCTTTATCCGCTGCTTCCAAATGCCGGTTCGCTAATTGCCTTGTGAATTCTTGAACTTTTTGCTCGTTTTGTTTTTTTGCTTGCTCTGCTTCTTCTAATAACTGGTTTGTTACACCAGCTAAAGCGGAAACCACAACTACGATGCTGTGGCCTTTTTTGAAGCTGTCTGCTACTATGTCCGCTACTCGGTGGATGTTCTCTCCGGTAGCAACCGAGGTTCCTCCAAACTTCATAACTATCTTCATTCTCAACCCTTCCAACGTTTATGCGAGCATCTTGCTTGCTATCCTACGTCTTATTTCTAGCAAGTCCCTTAAAACTGCACTGGCGGTTTCCATGCCTCCAGCGCCTTTTCCAACAAGTGTCTGCTCCCCTGCGAATTCAGTGTGGAAGGTAACTGCGTTCAAGACGCCGCTAACGCATAAGGGGCTTGTTTTCGGTATCTCCATTGGCTTAACGGTTGGCTTGCCTTCGGTGTCTACTATGCCTATAAGCTTTATAGTATTGCCCTTTTTTGCAGCGTCATCAAGCGCCTGCAACGTTACGCCTCGAATACCTGTTCTGTCAACGTCCCTAAGCGTTATTTTCCTGTTCATAATCCAATTAGCAAGAATAACAATTTTACAGGCGGTATCAAAGCCCTCAACATCCATTGTCGGGTCTGTCTCGGCGTAGCCAAGTTTCTGCGCGTTTG
>JAOAIV010000085.1 GCA_026414525.1 Candidatus Bathyarchaeota archaeon
AAAGAGATGGAAGATGCAATTGTAAACGCGAGGAAAGCTGGCGATAGCTTGGGCGGGGTAATCGAATGCGCTGCTTTGAATGTGCCCGCCGGCCTAGGAGAACCGTTGTTTGACGCTTTGGACGCGGACATCGCCAAGATGCTGCTGGCTGTTCCCGCGGTGAAGGGCGTTGAGTTCGGCGCGGGCTTCCAAGCCGCTGAACTAAAGGGTTCAGAGAATAATGACGCCTATTTTTTGGAGAAAGGCAAAGTGGTAACGGCAACGAATAACGCTGGCGGCATATTAGGCGGCTTATCCACTGGGATGCCGATAATAGTGCGAGTGGCTGTTAAGCCCACACCTTCTATTGCGAAAGAGCAGCATACTGTTAACTTGGCCAAAATGGAGAACGCAACAGTGAAGGTAAGCGGTAGGCACGATCCGTGCGTGGTGCCTAAGGCAGTGCCCGTTATAGAAGCCGCTGTCGCTCTCGTGCTCGTTGACCACATGATACGCGCGGGTTTTATACCGAAAGTTTTGAAGGAGCTGAAATAGATGCAAGAAATCCAACAGTTAAGAAAAAGCATTGATGAAGTAGATGAGCAGATTCTGTTGCTCTTAAGCAAGAGGATGGAAATCTGCCGCTTAATTGGCGCTGTAAAACGAAAGCATGGACTACCGGTTAAAGACTTGCCAAGAGAAAACGACGTGTATGCGCGTGTCAGGAAAAAGGCGGAAGAACTTGGGCTTGATGTTGCTTGGGTTGAGCGGGTTTATCAGCAAATAGTTAATATGTGTATTTCTATTCAAGAGTAGAAGACTTTGAGTATCGCCATATGAGAGTGTAGTAGACATGCTGTATGAAATAAACGAGAAAGCAATAAAACTGGAAAATGCTGGAAAGAAAATAATAAAATTGAACCTCGGCGACCCCGACTTGGAGACGCCGCGGGAAATAATTGAAGCCGCCTACGAAGCCATGAAAAAAGGGAAAACAAAGTATTCTTCTGCCTATGGAGAGAAGAGCCTAAGGGAGAAAATTGCGAAGTATCATGGCGTTTCGGCGGATAATGTGGTGATTACGCCGGGCTCAAAATGGGGCGTTTTCGCCACGATGTATCTGCTGCTGAAGAACGGCGGCAACGTTGTTATCCCGACGCCTTATTGGACAGCCTATGAATTGACAGCTAAAACTCTTGGCGCCGAAACTCGCTTGGTTAGAACAGAACTTGACTCTAAATGGAAGATTGATTTTGAGGCTTTTGAGCATGCGATTGACCAGCAGACGCGCATGATAATATTAAATAACCCTAATAATCCGACCAGCAAAGTTATGGACGCTGAAGACATGGACCGAGTTGTCCAGATAGCCAACGAGAAGAAGATTACGGTTTTATCCGACGAGGTTTATGCTGACATAAGCTTCGTGAAAACCAAGAGCATTCTTGACTACGAAGGTAACCACGTGATGATCAGCGGTTTTTCCAAGATGTTCACAATGACTGGCTGGCGCATCGGCTACGTCGTCGCCAACAGAGAGTTCACTGACAAGATTGGTAAACTGAATCAGATAACAATTACCAACGTGCCCGTTTTCATCCAAGACGCCGCGTCGAAAGCCTTAGATATGCATGACAAGCTCACAAGTGAAATCAAGAAGGTTTACCAGAGACGCGCGAAATTAGCCTCAAAAATCCTTTCACAGGCAAAGCTTGAATTCACGGAGCCTGAAGCGCCATTCTACGTGTTTCCACGGC
Organism: Candidatus Bathyarchaeota archaeon; assembly: GCA_026414525.1. Taxonomy (GTDB): domain Archaea; phylum Thermoproteota; class Bathyarchaeia; order Bathyarchaeales; family Bathycorpusculaceae; genus JAOAIV01. The sequence continues at coordinate 1,737 of JAOAIV010000085.1, forward strand.
GCCGCGGCTTAGATTCGGAACGCTTCGCTTTAGACCTTCTCGATAAAGGAGTAGCTGTCGCACCTGGCACCTCGTTTGGCGATTACCGCGAGCACTTCAGAATAGCTTTAACTGTGCCAGACGAGGAGCTTCCTGTTGCGCTGAACAAAATTTGCGAGGCAACTATTGAATGAAGATAGCCGTAATAGGCGCTGGAAAAATGGGAGTGTGGTTTGCCAAATTCTTCCAGAGAGAAGGCTATTCCGTTGTGGTTGCAGACAGAAAACGGGATAAGCTGGAAAAACTGCGCAGCGAACTTGGTGTTGAAGTCGCCGATTTTGCCGAGGCTGCCGGCAACGCTGATCAAGTGCTAATTTGTGTGTCCATCAGCGCCTTCGAGGAAGTTGCCAAAAAAATCAGTCCAGTTATCCATGAAGGACAAGTTGTGATGGACATTTGCTCGGTTAAAGAGTATCCTGTTAAAGTCATGCATGAGCACTTTCCATGCGCTATAGTTTTGGGCACGCATCCTGTTTTTGGCCCTGGCAGTTCAAGCATCGAAAACAAAACTTTCGTTTTAACACCGACTAACCGGCAAGAAGAAGCATTTGCAACGGACTTCAAGAAGTGGCTGGAAGCAAGAAAAGCGCGTGTCTTCATTATGTCGCCCAGAAAGCATGACGAACTAATGTCTGTTGTATTGGGTTTACCGCATTTCCTAGGCTTGGTTGCCTGCGACATGTTGCTTGAACAGGCGGCTTATTCTGAAACCAAGCAGGTAGCTGGCACAACCTATCGCCTGCTGTTCACCTTAGCCGAGGTCGCCGCCTTGGAAACTCCTGAGCTTTTCGCTAGCCTGCAGCTAAATCTGCCAGACCTTGAGTTGCTTGAAAACGCTTTTATAGAAAAAGCGTGTGAATGGCTAAAGCTGATAAAGCAGAAGGATCGAGAAGCTATCAGCCGCAGAATGGAGCAGCTGAAGGCTAAACTTAGGCAAAAAGGCGTTGATTACGAGCGCACTTATGAGCTTATGTATAAAATGTTAGAGGCTGCTGAGAACTGAAAAGGTCATGCTGCCCTGGGATAGGAACCTAAAATTTTCACGAACAACGCGCTTTTTTCCAGCGCCTTCAGCGCCTCTGAGCAGTTTTCTTCTGTTCGATGGCCTTCAAAGTCGAGGTAAAAGTTGTATTCCCACGGCTTCTTTTTTGTAGGTCTAGACTCGATCTTTGTAAGGTTGATGCCTCGCTTGGCAAATTCGCCTAGCGCGTGATAAAGCGCGCCTGGCTTGTGCGACGCAGCGAAAATTATCGATGTTTTGTCTCTGCCCGTTCTCGGCGCATCCTCTTTGGATAAGACGAAGAATCGCGTATAATTTTCTGGCGTATCCTCTATTTCTCGGGCCAGAATCTTCATGCCGTAGATTTCAGCGGCTTTTTCGCTGGCAACCGCCGCGGCATCCTTAAGCCCTCTCTCCTTAAGCATTTTCACGCTGCCTGCTGTGTCATAAGTTGGTACCAGCTCTCGGCCGAAGCGCTCAAGAAAAAGGCGGCATTGCGCCAGCGCTTGTGGATGCGAGTAAACCGTTTTGATATCCTCTAGTTTTGTGCTGGGGTTAGCTATTAGGCAATGTGATATTCTAATGATGATTTCTCCGCAAACTTTCAAGTCGTAGGTTAAGAATAAATCGTAGGTTTGGTTCACGCTTCCCTCTAAACTGTTTTCCACTGGAACAACACCGAATTGCGCTTCTTGCGTCTCCACACTTTCAAATACTTCTTTAAGGTCTCTGCATGGCTTAACTTCAACTTCGCCCTTGAAGAAAGCATAGATTGCGCTTTCGCTGTAGGCGCCTCTCTCGCCCTGAAAGGCTATTCTCATTGCTTATTTCCCAGCTTCCTTTGCCTTATCAAGCACTTATTAATACCATTAAGCATTGCCTCAACACTTGCCATTACGATGTCTTCTCTTGCCGCCCGCGCTGAAACCACATGTCCCTTCTCATCCTCAACTTTTATTATTACTTCCGCCACAGCGTTGGAGCCACCTGTAATCGCCTCAAGGCGATACTCATTCAATTTAATCTTAGCTAAGCTATTCGTAAGCTTCTGTATAGCCTTCAGCGCCGCGTCTACTGGACCTACGCCTGTTTCGGCGGCAATGTACTCCTTGCCATCTAATATCAGCCTAACCGACGCAGTAGGGATAACTTTGATTCCAGTTATAACCGCCATGTCGCATAGGTCGACAATCTTTTCTTCAGGGATAACTTGACCCATGACTGCTGAGGCTATCGCAAGCAGATCCGCGTCCGTTACCATCTTGCCTTTGTCGCCTAGCTCTTTGACCCTGCGGACAATCTCCTTCAACTGCTCTTCGGTTGGGTGTATGCCGACCTCTTCAAGCTCTGCTTTGATGCCGCGTGTTCCCGCAAGCTTGCCTGCGACAAGTTTCCTCGTGCGGCCCACCAACTCAGGCTCTATTGGCTCGAAGGTTAAGGGCTTGACGGTTACGCCCCTCGTGTGGATGCCCGATTCATGAGCAAACGCGTTCTCGCCCACAATTGCCTTGTTAGGCTGAACCACCACGCCCGTTAACGTGGACACAAGCCGCGAAGTGCTATAAAGCAAGCGCGTATTCACGCCGGTTTTAAGCTTATAAATCTCATGCAGCGCCATAACAACTTCTTCCAGAGCAGCGTTTCCTGCTCTTTCGCCTAAACCGTTAACTGTAACATGCACTTGCGTGGCGCCGGCTTCAACCGCAGCCAGCGAGTTCGCCACCGCCATGCCGAAATCATCGTGGCAATAAATACTCAAGGGAACTTTAAGCTCCTTCCTCAGCTCCTCGATAAGCTGGCGCATGCTCCGCGGGATCATTATGCCCACGGTATCCGGAATATTTATCATGTCTGCGCCTGCCTGCTCCGCGGCTTTGCAAACCCGCTTCAGAAAGTCTAATTCTGATCGGGTGGCGTCCATGGGTGAAAACTCGCATTTCACGCCGTGTTTCTTCACGTATTCAACCGCTTCCACGGTGGAGGCTAACACTTGCTCAGGGGATAAGCCGACAGCATATTTCATCTGCACCGGCGAAGTGGGAATAAACGTGTGCACAACTTTGAGGAACGGCAGCATGATGTATTCCGCAATGGGACGAATAAGAAAACGCCAGCCAAAATCTG
>JAOAIV010000086.1 GCA_026414525.1 Candidatus Bathyarchaeota archaeon
GTAAGTGATTACCAACTCTTTGTCAGCTAACAACAATATTTCTTGGATATTCTCTGTTATTAGGCGAAGACGGTTTTCTGTTTCTCGTAAAAGTTTTTCAGCTCTCTGTCCTCTAGCTGCTTCACAAATACTTCCGCTTTAATTCAGAATATACTGCCTCGGCGCGTCCTTCCTTTCTGACATAGCGGAATACTCCAGAATTTAATGCTTCAATAGCGATTTCTTCTTTAGCTTTACATGTAAACAATATAAAAGGGGTTGTTTCCGTTTCGCCTCAATTCTTTCAGAAGTTCAAGCCCAGTTTTTCCCGGCATTTTATAATCCGCTACTATCAAATCAAAATCATCATCTCTCAGCTTTCTAAGCGCCTCCTCTGCGGAGGAGGCTGTTTCAACCTCTAAAAAGCCTAATTCTTCTAAACACTGCCTTGCAACGGATAAAAAATCACATCGCCATCTACATGTAATATCCTAATGGCCTTTCCGCTATAGAAATTCACATAAGCTTCGCTTGTCGCTTCGAATTCCATCTTCGTCATTCAGATCCGCTATGCTTTTTTCTACTGCGATTTAGGCCAATGAAACTAAAAACGGTTATGAATTAACCCTATGAATTAAAATTCAAAACGAGACCTAACAGGTACGTCACCGAATTCATACATTTACCCGAGTCTTCTATTAATTATTTATATATTGAGCATTTATTAAAAATACATGACTTTCTCATGAACGATAAATGTATTCTCTTTTATGAAGTTGCCGGGGCCATCTTCATAATTACCCTTGGAAGCCTCTTACACTTTACTTTTGAATTATCTGGTAAGCACATTATTATAGGTGTATTTTCAGCAGTTAACGAAAGCGTTTGGGAACACTTGAAACTCGGGTTCTGGCCTACTCTAACTTCTGCGTTACTTGAGTATAAACAGTTGAGGAAGGTAGCAAACAATTTTCTGCTGGCAAAAACTGTTGGAATCTACCTGATTCCAACGATAATTATAGTTAGCTTCTATTCCTACACATCCATTCTCGGCGTAAGCATAATAGCCATAGACATTCTCATATTTATCATCGCCGTTATCACCGGCCAATTAGCAAGTTACAAATTATTAACATCAAAGCCGCTATCACTCAAATTGGGCACTGTTGTCCTGATCGCCATACTCCTGCTAAGTCTTTCCTTTGTGGTCTTCACATTTTATCCTCCATCGCTGTCCCTATTTCAAGATCCAATAGCAGGCGAATACGGCATAATAGTTCATCAATTTTCCATGGTGATTGCTATTGCGCATGTGGATGGTTGACCCAAAAATCATGTGTAGAAACCATCTGCTAGGCGAGCATTCTGAGATACACATGTTCGCTTGTACCATTGAAGCAGGGCGTTCAATTAAGGGTTATATTGAAAAAGGCTTACTTGAAATCCATAACCTATACAATCGTCATGAAGCACTCGCTCATGAATTACGTAGTCGTGGTTACCAGCATAATTCTAAATTGGCTGAAAAATGGAAAATGGCGAAGGTGGCTGGCGTAATAGACCGGGAGAAAAGTCTCAGAGACCTTATCGAAAGATGCCCAGGATGCAGAGCAAGATATCAGAAATTAGCTAGAGCTAAAGTTTAATTGCTTGGAGAAACCAGCTACGTTAAGAAAAGTTGTACAATCAAGAAAAATGAGCACGCTTCTTTTCAGTAATTTATTATTATCAGTAATGTTGCCAAAGAGCTTTGTATCAAGAAATATAAAATAGAAATTTTTTTCTGTTTTTCGAATGCTTTGAAAAGCTGGGGATGTGCTCATTCGTTTCGAATATATATCTTTTTTTACACTTTATTAGAATCCAATTTAGAGATGAAACACATTTTAATCACAAGTAACAGTTAAGCCTGTATTCTGTTAAAAAGTTTTTGTAACTTCGGCCAAGGGGTAAGCATCGGTTTTTAGTTTTTTGATTTGAAGCAGGAACCGGTTTATATTATTGGTGTTAGCTTTGGCAAGATATAGCCTTTCGCTGTGGCCACTTCAAGAGCGTATAGGTTTGTCCTGGGCTTCACGCCATATACAAAAATTTTCCCATGCTTCTGCTTGACCTTTAAATGGACCTCTGCTATTGCGCCAAGGATCTTGGCTAGTCTGTGATACCCGGGTTTAAGCAGAACTATTCCTAAACTACCCGTCTCCCTTATCCGAGTAGCTTCAAGCTTTAAAGTCGCAAGTGTATCCTTTATGCCATACGCGCCAACAAGCATATCTGCGCCAGTAATGCATAACGTTGGCTGACTGGTTCTCTCCGCCAATTCCCTTTCAACCGCCAAATATCTAGCGTAATCCTCAGAAATTCCGTTGCCCATAAGTGATACGATATAAGGCTCAAGCTTAATTCCCGGATATTCTTTAATGCATACTCTTACTAAGCTATTCAATTCCTCGCTTGTTATGCCTCCTTCTTCAGCTCGCTTGCTAACAACGTTATGATCTGCTCCTGCACTGGGAATTACAATTACACCTCTCCGTTGAACAATAAAGTTCCAGGCTGTTGGCACCAAGAGAAGATGATATTGAAATGTTGATACTTCCTCACCTATCTCGATGAGCACAGGCGAGCCCTTCTGGTAGCCTCCGCCCAGTATTTTATCTAAGTCTGCTGAACCGGTAGAATAAGAGCCATTTGTGTCTGGTTGAGGCATGAATCTTTGCGGTTTCTTAACTTGTTTAGCCTTAAAGGCCGGAAAAGCTGTGAACCCATCCTTAAGAGTGAAGGCCAGATGTGTCTCTGGCGTTGGTGTACCCCTCATCTTTAGCAATTCAAGCTCCCTTAAAGGTCTATGCGCTAGGCTGCCTCTTTTTAAGTAGATTATGCCATCTGCAACGAATCCCTCTATGCCCAAGTTTACCTCTTTCTTGCTTTCGCATTGCTGCTCTACTATGAGTAGGGTTGTGCACTCGTAGACTCTGAATATCTTGCTTATTACTGAGTGTAATACCACTCTCCCCTCGTGTCGATCTGTAAATGCTTGTGCTAAAGCAGAAAAGGAATCAATTACGAGCCGTTTTGCGCCTATTTCGGTTACTTCTTTCAGAATTAGTTCAATCACTGTGGGAAGAGCTTTCTCCTTTACAGTTGAAAGCTCCAGGAATCGGAATTTTCCTGCTGCCTCAAGTTTTTCAAAGTCGAATCCGAATTCAGCCATGTTTTCGTAGAAAGCGTTTTTGCTTTCAGCAAAACTTGCATAGACGCCTTTTTCGCCATGAACCACGCATCCGCGATAAAGGAACTGGGCTGAGAAAATGGTTTTGCCGGTTCCCGGGGAACCGGCTAAGACAATTAGGCTTTTACGTGGGAAACCTCCGCCGAGAACTATATCTAGAGCTTTCACGCCAGTACTCAAAGACTTTTTTGCCAATTAAATCCCTTAAACATTCAATGGAATGACAATAATTCAATTAAATAATTTTTAAAATAATTGTGGCATATCAATTCATATTTATCTTGCACAATACATTTTCCATACTATTACATCGCCTTCACACAAAGTTTCCAATTATTTCTATAAACACTGAAAAGGGGAGTTGATTGGCACGAAAGTATTCTGATTTTAAACTGTGCGCCGCTTTATTTTGACATTTATTAACATATTATTAGTAAATTGCCAATTACAATTGTATAGTTTTAAAATTATGTTTGGTAAAGATTTCATGATTAATGTTATTTCATGAAGGGAAAAATTAAGCTGAATAATAAGTCATGCTCCATATAATTTCTTTATGCCCGTTATGTCCCCGTAGTATAAACTTCGCTTAATTGTTTCACCGTAGGTTGCATATCCGTACATAGTTTCCTGCCACGCTGTCGATTGGTATACGTCGCTCAATCCCAGCCCATGGCCCAACTCATGTGTAACAATATTCTGTAAATCCATAACGCCGCTGTCCTTCTCAGCGTCGCCCCAATTGAAGTCAGTGTCCAGCACCATATCAAACTCCACAATCTCCTTTGTAACCCTATTGGACCATATGATGGTGACAGCTATAACTCCCTGCTGCATGTAGTTACCCCAAAGTATGGTGTTTTCACGATCAAGTTGCCTGCTACTCCAGGCAAGAGTTTCAAATTTATCATCAGTGTCTGATGCAATCGTCGAGAAAAGGGTAACTAATACGCCGCCCCATCCGCTGTATTGGCCGTTATCCCATTCTCTTGCTGCCATACCAACAGCTGATAAAATAAAATCTTCGGTAAGCCCATAGTTATTAATTGTGTTAACTTCTAATTTGATTGGCAGCGTCTTCCATTTTGCTCCTAGCAGTTTATAGTAGCCTATGGTTGAGGTTGGCAGTTTCGCTTTGGCATCTTTTGCATAGTGAATGAATATGTGCTGTTCAAGTATTGGTTGTGTTTCGGCGTGCGCCACCGCCATAAATGTTGCTTGAAGAAGCAAAGTTGCAATTAACACGCCAAACGGGAGCCTCTTCATCAAACCTCACTAAATAAATAAAATAATGGAATTAGCTTTTTAAATTTTATTAAACGGCTAAAATCTGATTATGCAGTAAGGTTTTCGCCCTTTTGCTTTAATTCGCGCCGTAGTGGTCCCTGTCATAATAATCTAATCATCAATGAGTTTCTAATCTAGGCGTCGTTGACAGCGAAGGTTCTGTCGGGATTTGTGAGTCATTTTCATTATTTGCGCCGATTTTTGGTTTCATGGGCAATTTTATGGTGATTGTTGTTCCTTTGCCTGCTTGGCTTTCAATTGTTATTGTGCCTTGGTGTGCATCTATGATGCGTTTACATATTGCTAGACCAAAGCCCATGCCCTGCGCCTTCGTTGTAACCAGTGGGCTGAACAATTTTGCCTTGACATCTTTTGGGATACCTATACCAG
>JAOAIV010000087.1 GCA_026414525.1 Candidatus Bathyarchaeota archaeon
GGTTATAACTATAGCGATTAATGTTCCAAGTAAGCGTTTGGGGATGAAGGATATTGTGAAAATTGAGGGTCGCGCGTTGAACGCGGCGGAGGTTAATAAAATTGCGCTAGTGGCGCCTCATGCGACTATTAACATTATCAGGGATTATTGTGTTGTAGAGAAGTTGGAGGTTAAGTTGCCTAAGGTTATTGAGGGTATATTGAAGTGTGTGAATCCTACGTGTATAATTAATAGTAATGAACCGGCGGTTTCCAAGTTTTATGTGCAGAATGCGGAGCCTTTGTTGTTGAAGTGCCACTATTGTGGGTCTCTTTTGGAAAGGGCGGATGTTCTACAGAATCTTTGATATGTATTAGTTATTATTTGAAAGGTATAGTAAAGTTTATATCTTAAGATGCAATATTCTAAAATCGCCAATATGTCTATAAATAGACATATTGTACACCTGTAGAACAAAAATACAAAAGGTGAAAACCATGATAATAGCCCTATCCGCAACATGGCTCTCCTTCATAGGCTACCTATTATGGTATGTAGCAGTAGCCAAACACAACGTACCAATCACACATGACGAAGCAAAAACACTATGGAGAATCCACAAAAAAACCACACACTGCAACGGCCATAAATGGCGCCCGATCTCACTCCGAAATGGCAAAATCGCCGGATTCGAATGTGAATGCGGCTACAAATATAAGCAAACAAAACCAATAGTATCAAGCACCAGAAAAGATATTTACGCAGCATACAAGAATCAAACAAACTTTCCGGCCACAACCTATTAAGCCAACGCCTATTCAAGGCTACTGCCACTCCCCCATTCTTAGGCACGCCAATCTAAATAACTTCTTAAAATAATTTTTACTTAAAACACCCCCTTTATTTATTCCCTTACATTCAGATGTATAAAGAAACAAGTATTTTCCATCAAATGCGCCTTTAAGTTCAAATGGATAAAACCTACATACCAGCGGCCTTATCGAATAAATTTTGCAGCCACCATTTTTGAAAAATACGCATTTCCCATCTACCTTTTTCATTTCGTAAGTGTAAGGTTCTTTCCCCTTAACTTTCACAGCAAACTCACTAAGCGGCTGTTCAGTAGCAATGGCAATTAGCTCAACCTCCTTTCTTAAGAGAAGAATACAACGAATCTTCTCTTCAGTATCTCCGCAACATATCCCGCAGCGCAGGCAACGAAAACGCACTGTCGCAGGGTACTCAAAGCACATCTTTCATCTCAGACCTACAAATTGTTACGCCATAATAAGGATAATGACGGCACATGTTATTACATATTGCAAAATTCGGAATAACCCGTTATTAGTTGGCAACCATTCAGAATGTAACAGGAGAAAGCGAAAAGGAATACAAACATGAAATGCCCAGTTTGCAGGAATAAAATAGATGTTGATATGAAACAGAAGACCGCAAGATGCCACACATGCGGGTGGCACAAAAGTTTCCCCAAGACATTCTAACCTTTCAGAAGCTTGGTTCTGTGCCCTTCGCCATATTGGTATGGTCTGCTCCAGTTTTTTTCAAGCTTTTTCTTAAACATATTATCCATGTCAACTGATGGACATGCTAGTCGACTGGTGTCTAAAATGTAGAATATAGCGTCAATGAGCTCCTCTGCTATCTTTTCTTCTGGCTCGCCTTTTTTCCAAGCAGCACTTGCCTCGCCTAACTCTATGAAAGCGAAAAGAAGCTTTTTGGGGATATCTTCTGGCTTATTGTAGAAGCCTTTTTCTATAACAAGCGCCTCGATTTCTTTTTTCATTTCCTCTAGATGCATAATAAACTTTCTCCTGTTGCGATAAAAGATAAAACATTTTTATATTTTTTTAGTATCATTGTGAAAATTGCTTAAAACATGGACGCTATATCTTTGCAGAGCCATTCTGAGAAATAAAAAAGCCAATTTTCAGATTTTACAACGTTTATGTCTTAAATATAACCTTTAACGACTATACAACAAATATTCCAAGCCATATTCCGAACAATAATTATTAAAAGGCGTTGTTATACCTTCTTAAACGTTTTATGCCATATAATCTAAAAATAAAACAAACACAAGGCATTTGTGTCTCAACTATGCAGAAACTACCCCTGAAATATTGAGCAAAAGTTTAGGCCAAACGGACGAGGTTGCATGGCGGAAAACGGGCAAGCCTCCTCCAGAGTTCAGTTGAATTCGCCTCAACCCTCCCACAAATTTTTAATAAAATTACATCGAAGTCAGGTAAAGCACTTTTTAATGCTCTACAGCAAGGAGTAAACATGCATTTTAGGAAATGCTAAAATGCCACCATCACATCTCTCTAACTTCGGTGCGTAGCCAAATGGTTTTCAATGAGTTGAGGAAAGATTATTTGCTAAATCGCTGGGTTGTGATAGCCACTGAACGCAGCAGAAGACCTAGTGATTTTGCTAAACAAAAAACTGAAAACGCACAAGGCATCGTTTGCCCTCTATGTGTAGGCAATGAGCATATGACGCCGCCGGCGGTTCTGCTTTACTTGAAGCAACAAAATGGAGCAATAGATAAGAGTAAGGATGATAATGGAACACGACCAAAAAACTGGCTTATCCGTGTTATTCCGAACCTCTATCCAGCATTTACTCCACCGCAAGAGCAAAATGAAACACCAAAAATATTGGAAAGCGAAAACTTCGGTTATGCCATTGGACATCACGAAGTTCTGGTGGAATCGCCGAATCATGATGAAGATCCGGCAGACGCCGAATTGCCACAGCTAAGACACGTGATCACCGCTTACATTGATAGGCTACACGAGTTATCAGCAAAACCCTATGTAAAGTACGTATCTATTTTCCGCAATTACGGGAAAGAAGCAGGAGCTTCCCTTACTCATGCACATAGCCAATTAATCACTACACCAACAATTCCAAGAGTAGTTGAAGAAGAGATAGCGGCGAGTAAAATCTTCTACGAGCAACATAAGAAATGCGCTTTTTGCAACATAATAGACGAAGAGGTGAAAGGCCCGCGTTTGATACTTCAGAACACGCACTTTGTGGTTTTAGCGCCTTATGCCAGTGTGAACCCGCTAGAATTCTGGATACTACCCAAAAAGCACAAAATAAACATGCTTAACTTAACTGAAGCTGAGATCACAGCGTTCGCTGAAACACTTAAAATGAGCTTGAAAGCGTTGAAAGATGTCGCTAAAGATCCACCCTACAATTACGGCTTCCATCTCACGCTTGATCGTAGCGCAGAGAACTATTATCATTGGCACCTAGAAGTTTATCCAAAACTAGCCATTTGGGCAGGGTTCGAAAAAAACACTGGAGTGTACATAAACACTATAAAACCAGAAACAACCGCAGCAGAACTTAGGAGGGCTATAATAGCTTAGAATCAGAGAAAATCTTTCTCGTGCTTCGGCCTAATTTGCAGAACATCTTCAACATAAGCTCGAAGAGGTTCAGCTATGCTCCAAGCTTGTGCGATGCAACCACGTGGTGTATGCGGCGGATCTCCATCAAAAATTTCGCTTAAAGTCCCCAGACCTGCTTGAGTAAGCTGCTGAGTAAACAAAGGCATTAAGAGAGCTTGCAGTTCATGTTCACTGTTACCTTTTATCTTATGGACAGCGGTTACATATGGACCGAGTAGCCAAGGCCAGACAGTACCGTTATGGTATGCTCGATCTCTGCTTCTTCTATCGCCCACATACATACCTTGATAACGCGGATCGCCCCGAGGCAATGTTCGTAAACCAAAAGGTGTTAAAAGTTCTTGTTGCGTCACATCTGCGATACTTTTTCGTTTGCCAGCATCAAGTATGGCGAAGTCCAAAGCTATCGCTATTATCTGATTAGGCCTAAGAGTCCCATCACGGCTTGACTCATTGATTACATCAAACAAAAAGCCATTTTCGCTGTTCCAAAACTTTTCATTGAAACTCTTTTTTGCCGCTTGAGCCATTTCAGCATATTTCTCAGCTAAACCGTGTTCGCCAAAGCGTTCGGCTAGTCGCTGCATCGTCCGTAACGCGTTATACCATAACGCTTGGATTTCCACAGCTTTGCCAGAGCGCGGCGTAACTGCCTTGCCGTCAACCTCCGCGTCCATCCAAGTCAGTCGCGGGCCATGCGCGAGTAATCCATCAGAATCTAAATGTATGTTGAAATCGGTGCCGCGTTCATAATGATATATAATTGTTTTTAGACCTTCCCATAAATGCTTTTGAACAAAATTTAAGTCTCCGGTGTACTTCAGAAACTTTAGGACAGCATTAACGTACCATAATGTGGCATCAACCGTGTTATAGAATGCTTCACCACACTTGTCTTCTATGTAATTAGGAATTAACCCGCGCTTGAGATGCGCCATAAAATTCAGGAGAATACTGCGTGCATCATCAAACCTTCCGGTAACTAGCAACAAACCAGGCAAGGAAATAAAAGTATCTCTTCCCCACGTTTCAAACCAGAAGTAACCAGCTAAAACGGAAGTTCGACGGTTGGAGCCTTTTACGATAAATGCGTCCGCGGCTAGAAGTAGCCAATTTAACCAGTCGATTGGCGCTACTTGGCTATGCTCACCGTAAAAATTGGCAAGCAAGCGCTTGCGCCATGCTATTTCCAAAGCTAGTTGTGCTTTGATATCGTTTATTTTATTGCCAACGGCATCCAGCATCGCAGCACTTTCCTTGAGGCTTGTGCTTGCCGCCACGGTTAATGAGAATTCACTTATACCGTGTGGCACTTCTAGCTCAAAATAGCCGGGCTGATAGCAGTCGTCAACGCTGCTTTCGCCGCGGTTAGCTTCTTCGCGGTAGTATAACCGTTCTATCCAAACGGGCTTTTCCACAAATATGCCATTAGTAGTTCTGCCGA
>JAOAIV010000088.1 GCA_026414525.1 Candidatus Bathyarchaeota archaeon
CCTAGTTGAGGGAGAAACTCCAGAAACTCCATGACTTGGTCAATGTTCTTGAACTGTGGAAGAATCTGTTTAAAAAGGTCTAATGGCAACTCTTGTAGAGATTCTTTGAAATGCTTCGCCAGTTGCAGCCGCCGCTCTGAGCGGGCTCTGCAATCCTTACAGTTGATGCCGCAATACGCGACCAATTCTACATCAGAAAAGGCAGATGTTTTCCTCGATTTTTTGTTAGCCACTTTTATTCGTCTTCACTTTGCTATAAGATTGCTTACCCTAAAAAGGATTGCGAAAGTGGAAAACACGCTTATAACGCTTAAACCGCGCAGGCTAACGCATTCGCATCAAAAGTGCTTAGCCAAAGTTGTAGTGTTTCCTGATTTTCTGTTTAATTTCCCATGTGCACCTAAGCCCTTTAGGGAACACAACGTAGTCGCCTGCGCCGAACTCGAAAGAGCCTTCAGGCGTGTGCACCACGGCTTTTCCCTCTAGAATTAAGCATTTTTCCTGCTCGTCATATTCCCAAGGAAACGTGGATTCTTCTTTTTCCCAAGTAGGCCAGGATTTCGCTTCTCGCCGCTCTTTTTCAGTAGCCTTAGTGATTTTGGGTTTCATCCTTGATCACTGCATCTTCAAATTAGCAAAGTTGCTTTTATGTCTTCTTAATAGCTGCTGCACATCCTTACCATCAGTCTATCAGCTATCCCTTTTTAGAACATGTCTGCTTCCAGAGAATATTTATATTAGGCTTAATGATTTTACTGCAAGGAAAAATTGGAAAGGGAACATGCATCTTGACAACTCCATATGATGTCCCAGCATCAAAATTGATCGAAAAAGTAGCCAAGTATCTAAAGGAAAATGTTGAGGAAGTGCAGCCTCCAGCTTGGGCAACCATCGTTAAAACTGGTGCTCACGTGGAAAAGCAGCCGCATAACCCTAACTGGTGGTATATAAGGAGTGCCTCGATCTTGCGTAAACTCTATGTGCATGGCCCTGCAGGTTTAGAGAAGCTGCGTGCTGCCTACGGTGGGAGAAAAGACTTCGGCGTTAAACCTGAACATGTGGTTAAGGCTGGAGGAAGCCATATTCGAAAAATCCTTCAGCAACTTGAAGCCGCAGGCTTGGTACAAACCACTCGCCCAAAGGGTAGAAGCTTGACTCTCAAGGGGCGGAAGCTCCTGAAAGAAATAGCCGAGGATTTACATAGAGAATTATCTAAAACAATTCCTGAGCTTAGGAAGTATAAAGGCGACTAAGGATGTCGGATGAAGAGCTTGAGGCGATCCGCAGAAGAAAACTTTTGGCTCTACAGCAAAAACTAAGCGAGGAGCAGCGTCAAGTGCAAGTAGAGCAGCAGCTGGAAGCGCAGAAGCAAGCCTTGCTAAGGCAGATTCTTTCGCCTGAAGCTCGACAGAGACTAACTAACTTAAAGATAGTTAAACCTGAATTCGCTGAGCAACTAGAGCTTCAGCTAATACAGCTGGCGCAGGTAGGCAAATTACCTGTGCCTTTGTCAGATGCTCAGCTCAAACAGATATTAATTCAACTTCAATCGCGAAAGCGAGAAACAACAATTAGAAGGGTATGAAAGTATGGCGCGTGTTAAACCTGCAGCTAAAAAACGGAGATTAGCTAAGGCTAATAAACAGAAAAAAGCGGTTCCCACATGGGTGATAGTACGTACTGACGGGAAAGTGAGAACAAATCCGAAGCGAAGAAGAAATTGGCGAATACGGAAAATAAAGGCATAGAAGGTGGAAACCATGAAGAAAGAAGAAGCTAAAGCAGAAGAAAACGAGTTTAAAACTGAAAAAACCGGAGAAGCCGTATCTGAAACAAGGGCCAGCGAGGAGAATGCTAACAATGAAATCAAGGAACTTTTAGAAGAAGAAACTGAACAAGCTGTTGAAACAGGGAAAGCAGAGGAAGAAGCCCGAGTTCCATCGCCAAAGAAAAAAGAGGCGCAAGGCGAGGAAATAGTTGAAGAGCGTATTTATACCATTCCGCTAGTTAAGGCGTTGGCTCGGCCGCCTAAGAAAAGAGCACCTCGTGCTATGCAGTTAATCAAGGAGTTTATAACTAGACACATGAAGCTGGAAATGTCTATTGACGCTGAAGAAGAAAAAGAAGAATTGCCGAGGCTTATAATAAGCAACGAGGTTAATGAGCGAATTTGGAGTAGAGGCATAGAGAAGCCTCCGAGAAAGATTCGTGTGCGTGCTGCTAAAGACAAGGATGGTAATGTTACCCTTTATCTGGCTGAGGGCGAGTAGGCCTTGGCCGTTTACCTGACAAGCATTGCTGGCAGCGCAAGTATAGGCGTTTACTCACTTGCAACAGATAAATTCGTAATAATACCCAAGGCTGTACCGCTGAAAAAGGCTCGGAGAACAGCTGAGTGGTTAAAAGTGAAACTTATCCACACCTCCATCTCCGGTTCTACGCTGGTTGGTGCTTTGGTTTGTGCAAATTCAAATGGTATTCTTTTGCCTCATTCAATTAAGGAAGAGGAATATACTGCAATCAAATCCTCTTTTGAGGGCAACATTACAATCATGGAGACAAAAAAGACCGCCTACGGTAATCTCGTATTAGCAAATGATCATGGCGCGATTGTGGATCCACGTTTTAAGACCCCCGAAATAAGCAAAATATCTGAAACTTTAGGCGTGGATGCCGTTCCCGCTGAAATTGCAGGACTTCCATATGTAGGTTCACTTGCTGTGGCAACTAACAAGGGCGTCCTTGCACATCCGCTACTCAGCGAAGAAGAGAAGAAGATTTTGGAAAGTGTATTCAAGGTTCCAGTTGATGTGGGCACAATCAACTGTGGCATACCCTACGTTGGCACGGGTTTAATAGCGAATAGTTACGCTGCAGTTGCTGGTTCTTTGACCACTGGACCCGAGATGTTTATAATTGGGAATGCATTGGATGTTGTGCAGGAAGTTGATAAAGCATGAAGGTTTTCAGAGTAACTGGCGAGATTCGTAAACCGAACTTGAAAACGCCCTTCGTAAAGGAAATGTTGGCGGCTAAAGCGGAGCATGCCGTGGAGAAAGTCTACGCGGAAATCGGAAGTAAACACCGCGTTAAACGGCATCATATTAAAATACTGAGTGTTGACGAAGTTTCACCAACAGAAATTAAGAATCCAGTCTTGAAGAAAATTGTGTCAGGGGAATAAGCTTGGCAAAAATAAGCTCAGAGGAAGAAGAGCTTCGTAAGCTCAGTCTGGAAATGCGCCTTTTAGAGCAGACTGCCGAGACACTTCAGCAGCGGATTAGCATGCTAACAGCGGCCATAACTGACTTGTCCTATGCCAACATTACATTGGAGAGCGTAGAGAAGGAAAAGGAGAACACGGAACTTTTTGTCCCAATAGGCGGCAGCTCTTACCTAAAAGCGAAGTTGGCGGCGCCTGACAAAGTTGTTGTAGGCATCGGCGCAGGGATATCTATCGAGAAAACGCTTCAGGAGGCAAAAGCCATGGTTAAAGAGCGCCTCGAGGAGCTTGAGAGAACATTGAATTCTGTTCAGCAGCAATTTGCGCAAGTCGCTGAACGAATTAATGCCGATAGAAACCGTGCTGAAGGTTTAATCGCCAAATTGCGAGAAGGGAAACCTTAACACGATGTTTGACCGGCTTAAGTCAAGCTTTAAAACTTTCGTAACCAAGGTCACCACAACAGAGCTTAAGGCTGAAAACCTAAGCCCGATACTTTCTGATTTTAAAATGACCCTTGTTGAGAACGATGTGGCGTTTCCTGTAGCTGATCGCGTCTGCGACGAGCTTCAAAAGCGCCTTGTTGGCATGCAAGTCAAGCGCATGGAAGACCGCAAAAAAATCGTGGAAGAAAACCTGCGGCAAGTGCTGTTGGAAGTTATGCTTACAAAAAACAAAATTAACTTGCTACAGAAGGCGGAAGAGAAGCGCAAGGAAGGCAAACCGCTGGTGCTGCTTTTCGTAGGCATCAATGGCACCGGCAAAACAACAACAATAGCTAAGGTTGCCCTTTTCCTACGCGAGAAGGGCTATTCTGTGGTGCTCGCGGGCAGCGACACCTACCGCGCCGGCTCTATCGAACAGTTGGAAGAGCATGCGAAACGCTTGGGTATGCGCATTATAAGGCATAAGTATGGCGCAGACCCTGCCGCAGTTGCCTACGATGCTATAAGTCACGCTAAGGCGCATGGGATAAACGTCGTGCTAATCGACACGGCTGGGAGGATGCAGACCAACCAGAACTTGATGAATGAGCTTGCG
The DNA here is from genome assembly GCA_026414525.1 of Candidatus Bathyarchaeota archaeon. Taxonomy (GTDB): domain Archaea; phylum Thermoproteota; class Bathyarchaeia; order Bathyarchaeales; family Bathycorpusculaceae; genus JAOAIV01. Next base: position 4,265 of record JAOAIV010000088.1, read on the forward strand.
AAGGTTAAACGCGTAGTCTCGCCTGACCTCACGATATTGACTGTGGACTCGCTGATTGGGAACGACGCGGTTATGCAGGCTGAAGAATTCCACAAGGCCATAGGCATAGACGCTACGATACTCACAAAAGTGGATGCTGACGTGAAGGGCGGCTCCGCGCTGAGCGTAACGTATGTTACGCAGAAGCCCATACTATTCATTGGCGTGGGACAAGCTTACAAGGATTTGGAGTCGTTTAACCCAGAAAATTTTGTCAAAATGATACTAAAGTAGACTCATGCACTCTTTTTTCCAGAGGCCCAAATTGCAGAGCCTGTATTTCTCTGGAAATCACTAAAGTGCTATAGTGTCACGTTATTTTTCAAATTTTGGAAGAATATAGAAAAAGTGGGCAATAAAAATTTTATAGGTGGAGGCTGTTCAGTGTGTTTCATCCATGTTTTTCATTGCTGTCAAACGTGCTTTCAGACTGAATAGCTTCAGTGACAGCAATTGAGTATCCGGCGTATGCTGGCTTGGCTTTAAGCAGGAAATATGTGCTTGTCAGCGAAAGTGCAAGTGTAGGAAATGCTGAAAGCATTACGTATTCTCCATACCC
>JAOAIV010000089.1 GCA_026414525.1 Candidatus Bathyarchaeota archaeon
GTCTATGATGGCTTTCTCCGCTGCCAGATCCGCCTGTTTTATGGGGTCGCCTCCGGCTCCCACGCCGAGGTTCGGCCCTTTTGAACTTACGCCTTTAAGAAGGGGGGTTATCTGCCTACGCACGTTTTCCTTACACTCGACAAGTAATGACGCCCAGTCCATTTAGCCGCCTTTCCTTCGCCTCTTCTTTAATTCTTCGCATGATAAAGAGTTTGCTACATTAAAAAATCTTGATGCTTCAGCATATGTGATTCGATTTTACATAGGAATAATGTTGCCGCAAATGTGGCGTGGACTTAATTCGCTGTCACGAATTACCATTGGAAAACTATTTCGTTAACTACAAGCTAACTAACCATCATTAATACTAAGAGGTATAGGTTAAAACGTATGCAGTTTGCTAATGGTGTTCTTTTAATAAGATGATTAACGCTGTAAACTGGGCGATGTGGATTCAGGGTTACTTGTAGGGAGGTTTAGCCCTTTCAAGTTCCTCTCTAAGCTTCTTAGCGGCGGCTACAATTTCCTTTGCAAGCTCCATTGCTTTGAAACTTTCCTCTCTCAGTTTCTTTGCAGCGGCTGCAACTTGTTCCGCAGTTGCTGTTTGCTCCTCTATGCTTGTTGCAGTCTCTTCAGCGGCTGATGCAGATTCCTCTGAGAAGCTTGCGGTCTGCTGTATTGCGGTGTTGACGTCCTCCAAGCATTTCATGCTCTTTTCTATGTGATTCTTTAGAGCAGCTGTTATTTTTGTAATGGCATTCATTGAGTCAGCCACTTGCATGGAATTCTTAACCGCGTCTGAAATGATTATTCCGCTTTTCTCAGCTACATGTCCAGCATTCTGCGCCATTGTTGAGGCCTGGGTTCCGGATTTCGTTATGCTGTCGATGGATTCAACAGCTTTTCTGGCAGCCATTCCGGTTTGTCCTGCAAGCTGCTTTATGGCGTCTGCCACAACGGCGAAGCCTCTTCCAGCGTCTCCTGCTCTCGCAGCCTCTATGGCGGCGTTTAGCGCCAGCATGTTCACTTGGCTTGCTATGTCTGAAATATCGTGAGCCAGCTCGGCAACGTTCTTCACAGTGAAGTTCACTTGGCTTATTGTTTTCATAACTTCAACGGTTGCGCTTTTAATTTCATCAAGGGAATCTAAGGCTTGTTTGCTGCTTTCTCCGACGATGAAGGAAAGTTTTGCAGAACTGCTTACTTGAGTATTTACCTCTTCCGCTTTCCTGTATAACTCGTTCATTAATGCGCCGAGGGTTTCTATGACCTTCGCCGTGTCTAAAGCCAGTTTTGAAAGTTTCTGCGCTCCTTCAGAGACGTTCTGGGATGCCCTTTGGATTTGAAGCATGCTGCTGTTTAGTTTATCAGCTGCCTGTGCTAATTGGTCACCTATCTCCCAAACCACCTTTGAGGCCTGCAGTATCTCTGTTGAGAGGCTTTCAACAATTTCGGAAGTTTCTGTTGCCGATTTAACAATGCCCTCTATTATATTCATCATTTGCTTCTGTCTTGTTATGTCCATAACAACTTCTACGGAACCTATAATTCTCTCTGCCTCGTCGTATAGTGGATAAGCCGTATAGCGAACATAGAACTCTTTGCCACCTATTCTCGCAACGTTTTCAGAGGTTATGATCTTATTTGTTCTCATCGCAATTGAGGAGGCACATTTGGATGTTCTACAGTGGTCCGTTTTGAAGACTTCGTAGCACTTACATCCTATAAGCTCCTCAACATGGTGCCCCAGGGCTTTCGCTCCAAACTCGTTAATGTACATCATGTTAAAGTCCTTATCCACCACAATTACTGGTGTTGGGATAGCCCGAAGGTACTGAAGTTGCTGCTTACTTTTGGCTATCGCAACCTTAAAGCCTGTAACGTCTATAAGAAACGCTACAGCCCCAGCCACATTACCATAATCATCAAAAACCGGTGAAGAGACATATTGCAGATAAACCTCCATGCCACGTAAATTTGCAAGGGTTTCGGAGGAAGTTGAAGTTCCAGTTTTCATGGCTACGGCGCATGCGCACTTGGCTGATAGACAATCGGTTGTTTTAAGCAGATCATAGCACTTACGTCCTATCGCCCGGTTAGAGGTTAAACCAAGCAGCTTAGCCCCGAATTCGTTAATGTACACTATGTTAAAGTCTTGATCCACAGCCATTATTGACATCTGAACTCTTGAAAGGCATCTGGCGAATCGATTTTCAAAATTCTTGCCAGAAGCATCAAAATTTGATAAAGCATCTTGTCCTCTGCGGTTGGGGCTCTACAGCAAGCTTCCACCACACATGTGTAAACGGAGAGGTGCCTAAGCCCAGCGTTTTTCAGCTCCTTTAGTCCCATTTGCGTTTACAGATGAGGTTAATCATGCAACTTTGTGTGGATAACCGCTTAGTAAGGCGTAATTTTGGTATAATTCTGAAAAATTCTTTAATATTCTCTATGATACCGCTCAAAGCTTAGAGCCTATTGAATGGTGAGTATTTGGGAACCTTTACAAGAGCTATCAGGGATGTTTCGAGGAGGAAAATGAGGACGTTTTTTGTGATAGTCGCGTTAAGTTTCTCTATAGCTATCATGGTGTCCATCCCAGCAGGTGTTATTGCAAATCAGAAAGCCACAGAGAATCTAAGTGAAGATTATAACAAGGATAATAAGCGATATTGAAAAGCAAATTAACAAGACAGCAACATTGATTGAGGTCAGGGCTTCATCCGGCAGACCTACTTCGCCATCAGGCATGCTGCCGCATGGATCTGGACAGCGAGGAGCGACTTTCATTAATGAAACTGTTATCGACGAAATTCACTCCATCAATGGCGTTAAGGATGTTGTTCCATTCATTGAAGTGCCATCGGAGGATACAACCAACGAAACTATAAGTACTCCACGCGGAAGCTTTACGGTTTCCAGGCCCCTTTATACCATTATAGGTGTTCCTTTAAACGCTTCTTTAATAGACAGTTACAGTATACTGCCAACAAACATAATAGCGGGAAGAAATCTTTACGCTGGCGATAGCGGAGTTCTCATCATAAGCACCAATCTTTCCGATTATCTCGGGGTAGCTGTTGGAGACAGAATTGAGATTTATGGAGAATATTTTTCAGTTGTAGGGATCTATAAACCGACGGGGCCAACCAACGGTTGAAGTAAGGCAAGATTACATGAACATTTTAGCCGCCCAGATGAGAAATGTATACATGAATATTTCAGACGCCCAAAGGATATCTGGCAATTTGGGAAAGGCTAGTAGGCTTAACGTGCACGCAGGAGACGCTTCCTATGTTGACGGTATTGCTGAAGTGATAAGGACTGCATATTCCGAGCTTTACGTCACCACCTACAAAGACCGGCTACAGAATCTTGAACGCACAAAAGAGATATATCAAACCACGTTGGAAAATGCTGAATCTACCCTTAGTCAGATACAAACACTTGCTTTTCAGGAAATTTTGATAGTAATCGTTGCCACGAGCTTGATTGTTTTGTTTACTATGCTTTATACGGTGCGTGAACGGACAAGAGAGATAGGCATCCTTAAGGCTATAGGATTCAGCAACTGGAACGTTATGAGCCAGTTTATGCTTGAGGGCATACTGATAAGTCTAATGGCTGGGGCGGTTGGCGTTGTCATAGGAATCATCGGAGCACCCATAATGACGTCTCTTCTGCTTCCCGCAATTAACCCGTTCCCTGCAACACAGCAGGCGTTTCCCAGACAAACTGTAAACTTTGGAACAACTTTATATCAGCCTGTTACAGTCATGCCAGACTTATCGACTATTCTGTTAGTATTCGGCTTAGCAGTGGTGCTTGGTGCAGTGGGAAGTTTATACCCTGCGTGGCAGGCGGCAAGAACCAGCCCTATGGAGGCGCTAAGATATGAGTGACTTGGTTCTGGAAACTGACCAAGGTTTACAAGCTGGGCGGAAGGCAGATTCAAGCTCTTTCAGATGTAAACCTCAAAGTGAAAAAAGGCGAATTCGTTTCAATAATGGGGCCGTCAGGTTCAGGTAAAACTACATTGTTAAACATATTAGGCTGCCTTGATAGGCCAACCTCTGGAAAAGTTGTCCTAGACGGAGTAGATGTCACAAAAGTGCCTGAGGGAGAACTATACAAGATAAGGAGGCATAAAGTAGGGTTCGTCTTCCAGAATTTCAACCTGCTCCCGTACTTAAGCGCAATTGAAAATGTTGAACTTCCCATGGAAGGCACTGGAAAGTCGAAAGAAGAAAAAAGGAGAAAAGCCCGTGAATTACTAAAGCTTGTTGGGCTGTCGGAAAGAGAAAAACATAGGCCCATCCGGCTAAGTTCAGGGGAGCAGCAGAGGGTTTCTATCGCACGTGCATTAGCCAACAATCCCGCAATAATTCTTGCCGATGAGCCTACCGGCAACCTAGATTCAAAAACGGGTTATGAAATTGTCAAGCTACTAAGTAAATTGAGCATTGAACAGGGAACAACAATTGTTATGGTGACTCATGACACCAGCAAAGCCTCACTTGCAGGAAGAATCCTTTTCCTCAGTGATGGAAAGCTTCTTGAAAAGGAGAAGCAGGGGACACACCAAAAGGCGCTGACATACCCCAGCTGCAGCAGAGAAGTTCAGTGAGGTGACGTTTTCTACCCAAGCTGCTGCAAGAAACAAGACAATTAACGGTTTAGAAGACAAATAGTTGCTTTTATCTTAACTGTAACCGACAGAGCAAACTTATGCTGCCTCATTTTCGTCGGACAAAATGCATGCTTTTCATTTTGGCGAGAAAATTTTTCTAGCAATTGACTTCATAGATTGGGGACGCTAACCAAAAAAGAATTAACCAGCAATAACA
>JAOAIV010000008.1 GCA_026414525.1 Candidatus Bathyarchaeota archaeon
GCCTAGGAAAGGCAGCATTGGCTTCTCAACCTGTAAGCCCATCCGTTTGCCTTTGCCGCCAGCCATTATCAAAGCAGGAATCCTCATGACATCAGCACCCAAGCCATAAACAGTAAAACTGTTGACCTAGTAACCTCGTTTGTCGCGCCTATAGCGTCTCCGGGTACGCCCCCAAAAGTCTTCTGTGCCACCACACTCATTAAGGCACCTAAAAGAAGACTTGCTAAAATCACCCAAGCAGACGTTAAGCCTAAAAGTGGATAAGCAATTAATGCTGCCAGAAAATACGCTGCTACAGTGCGCTTTCGTTTTGCCGCCTCGACAAAAAGTGAGCCTAACCCGCTGTGCGTAGACTTTCCAAGCCAGGCGATTGTAACCATGCCCAGCTTCGCCGCAACCTCCGCCGCTATTATTACGCCGAAGGCGTTTGCCGCGTTTATAAAAAATAGCCCTAGAAACGCTAAAAACTCTACAAAAATCGCTAGTAATGCGCCTCTATACGTTACAGTCCATACTTGCGCCGCGGCTCTTCGCTCTTTTATGCTGCCGGCTCCTATGGCGTTGCCCATATCCACCACCCCATCAAAATGTTGAAGTCCTGTTAAAACAAGGGTAAATGACAGCGTCATTATGGCTGGAAGAAGTTTCAGCAAGAACTCTGTGGGCAATTGAATGAGCGGGTTGACAAGCGCTAAGATATTCGCGATTAGAAAGCTGCAACCCGCAAAGTATGCCGCTGCCAGCATGCCTATGAAGCCGCCGATTACGGGAAATAGAAACAGTGCTTCAGCGGAGGTTACTACAAAATCGTCAGTTTTGCCTAACGGAATTATTGTTAGGAAAGCCAGTAAATCCCTAAAAGTTTTTATAGCTTTCATCTGCGACATATAGCCTACACGGAGCCAAATAAAGATATAGACTTTGTCGTGAACTTTATGAGTCAACTGAATGAAGCGCGGATACTTGTAACAGGTGGCGCAGGCTTCATAGGCTTTCACCTTTGCAAGAAATTATCCGAGTTAACCAGCAATCTGACAATTTATGATAATTTGTCAAGCGGGAAAGTAGAGAATGTTAAGCATATTCCGCGAGTTCGCTTCGTGAAGGCAGATATACGTGACTTAAAGAAGCTTCAAGATCAGGAGAAAGCCGACGTAATCTTTCATTTAGCCGCTCAAGTTGTTGTTCCCTACTCAATGGAGAACCCCATAGAAGATTTCGAAACAAACGCGAGAGGCACATTAAACGTTCTTGAAAAAGCGCGTAAAGATGACGCAAGAGTAGTTTTCACCTCAAGCGCCGCAGTGTACGGCAATACTCCCGTGCTGCCAACGCCTGAAAGTTACGGTTACAATCCTGCATCTTGTTATGGCTTATCAAAAGTTGTCGGCGAACAATACTGCAACATGTACTCAAGGCAGTATGGCTTAGACATCGCAATTCTACGTTTAGCCAACGTTTATGGTCCCAGGTGCCACGGCGTCATCGAAGACTTTTTGAATAAAATTAGCAGAAACCCTGAGAGACTGGAGATTATCGGCAGTGGCATGCAGTCCCGCGATTTTGTCCACGTCTCTGATGTGGTTGAGGCGTTAATTCTTGCGGCTACAAGCAAAGCAGCAGTAGGCGAAACTTTTAACATTGGTTTCGGTAAAACCATCAAAATAATTGACCTTGCCAAGCTGATTCTGAGAATTCTTGGCTTGTCCGATAAAACGATTATAACAACCACTAATGTTCCTTGGAAAGGCGACATAAACACCATTTGGTTCGACATAAGCAAGGTGACGAAGGTTCTGGGATGGCAGCCAAAAATAGCGCTTGAAGATAACCTACGTGAACTTATCTTGGAGAGGAAAATGCTCGCATGAAAGCATCCGTGGCTAAAGGTGTTTTCGCTCTCCTGCGCATTCCCTACTGGATGATGACTGGAGGTTTAGCGCTTCTCACAGCCTTTGCCATAGCCAAAAGCTTTCTAAGCCCTGAAATTGCGCTGTTATCCTTTTTTTCTATGGCGTTTATAACCTCTGCGGGCTTCGCGCTGAATGACTATTTCGACAGAGAAAGCGACGCTGTGATAAAGCCAAAACGCCCCATTCCATCAGGCGCGCTATCACTTAAACAGGTTGTATCAATCGCCGTTCTATTCTTCATTGTCGGCCTCGGCCTTGCGGCCCTTATAAATAAACTCTGCTTGGTAATCCTGATAGTCGACTCCGTTCTTCTCGTGATATACTCGGCATTTATAAAGCGTAAATCAGGCTTCACTGCTAACATCCTTGTTGGCCTATTAACCGGCACCGCCTTCCTATATGGTGAAGCAGTTACATTGGGGGCTGACGTTGTCAGTCCAACGGCTTTGACCCTTGCTTCGTTAAGTTTATATCCAATCGCATTTGGCACTATAGGTGGCAATGTCATTAGGGATGTGCTGAGTTTAGAGGGTGATGCCAAAGTTGGGTATCCTACCCTTCCTCAGAAAATCGGCATCGCCAAAGCTGTGCGAGTTGCTGCTGTTTTCTTTATCATTACAGGTGTATCTACGCCTCTGCCTTATCTTCTAAGTCAGTTTACTGTATTTTACTTGCCGCTTATGCTGGTGTGGAGCGTTCTTCTTGTTTATTCCTCAGTTCGCCTTGTGTCTTCTCCGGCTTCAATTGAGAATGTTCGCAAATATGAGCGGCTGATAACGATGAGCATGATTTTGCTTCCGCTTTCGCTTATAGTCGAGGCGCTCTCGCCATTACTTGGAGGTTTAATTTGAAAAGGACAAAGAGCATCTGCCCAGTATGCCATAAGAAAATAGAAGCCGAGCTAATAGAAGCAGATGGTAAAATTTTGCTTACCAAAACCTGTAAAGAGCATGGAGCGTTCTCTGCAGCACACTGGCAGAGTAGCCGAGTCTTAAAGTTTGCCGAAAATTATGATTACTTCCAATATTTTGGAGACGCTAACTTTCCAAAGAATCCTGACGGCTGCCCCTCTGCATGTTTCTGTGATAAGCATGCTTCAAATACTGTTATCGGCGTCATTGATGTTACGAAGCGTTGCGATTTGCGATGCCCTGTTTGCTTTGCCACTTTTTCTGGGCATGAAGTTACTTACGAGCCCAGCAAAGAAAAAATCGTGGAGATGCTGGAGTTCCTAAGTAATCGCAATCCCAAACCACCTGCAATTTTATTTTCAGGCGGTGAACCGCTGGAGCGCGTGGATATGCCTGAAATAATCGCTGCTGCGCATAAGCTGCGTTTTATGACCATCTTGGCAACTAATGGTATCAAGTTAGCCAAATCAGAGGCGCTGGTTAAAAAGCTTAAGGAAAAAGGTTTAAACATAGTTTATCTCCAATTTGACAGTTTCCGTGATGAAATTAACGAGAAAATGCGCGGCAAAAAATTGCTTCAAACCAAAATGAAAGCAATAGAAAACTGCCGCAAATATGACATAGAGATAATACTAGTTAATACCTTAGTGCGAGGCCTAAATGACACTGAAGTTGGTGACATCATACGATTCGCAGCGCAAAATTCCTACATCATAAGAGGAGTAATCTTTCAGCCACTCGCATTTACCGGTCGTGCCGTTGACAATCCCTTCAGAGAATCATGGCGTGACACAACTTTCGCAGAGGAAGTGGAGGCGCAAACTAACAGTGAAATCAAAACCACTGATCTCTTCCCCCTTTCCATTATGACGGGGCCAATAAAGGTCATGAGCAAATTTATGAAAAAGCCTTGGCCCTTATTCTCATGTAGCCCTCAGTGCGGTATTGTAAACTGGATGTATGTGTCAAAAAAAGGAAAAATCATCCCTATCAACCATTTTGTTAATTTTGATCGCTTCTTCCGAATTCTGCAGAAAACAGCGAAAACCGTGGAGACAAAAGGCCGCTTCTCCATACTTTCCTCGCTTTTTCTGGCTTCTGTGCAATCTTTAAACTGGCTCTTGGTTACCAAGGAAATCGGCATCTTCACGCTTACAAAAACAATCCTTAAAATGCATATTTCGCCTTCTTACCAATCGCTCGCCAATTTACGGCGCAGAATCTTTCTCCTCGGATGCATGGCTTTTATGGATCCCTATACATTTGACATAAACCGCCTCAGAAGATGCGTAGTCCACTATGTTACGCCTGACTTGAGAATTATTCCGTTTTGCGCATACAACAATGTTCACCGAATAACCACTGAAGAAGAATATTGCATGGAAAAAGCCCAGAATTTATAACTATGCTATAACATCAATGTTTAGAACACAATAGTTGTAAGAGAACTTGAAGGCTTCAGCCTCAGAATCATAAATCCAAAGTTCAAATATCACCGAGTAACTCCCTGTTTGATTCAGCGAAACTGTCGCCAACGTTTCCCAGCTCTCGCCATTCCCTAAGGTTTTGCTGTAACTCTTCTCTGCTTCGGCGTCCACAGGTATGGAGAGGATCTGGTTTTTAACCACTTTCTGCAAAACTTGGTATGACTGATTTGATCCCATGTGGTTTTCAACTACAACCCAGAGGTTAAACGTTTTAACCTCCCCGCTAATGGTAATCACTAAGGTTTCAGGATATTCTATCGCTTTCTTGTGCTCGTAATCTAGTAGGTAAATAGTGTTGTATCCTTCGGGTGGAAGCCTTGAAACATAATAGTAACCCAAAAAAAGACTGCAAACAAATATCAGCGCAAGAGCCACTGCAATTTTATGCCCTTTGCTATCAAGCTCCATTAGTTCAGCAATTTTTCGCTTTACCTCCGAAAGCCTCTTCACCTTATAAGACCTCTAACAATCGTGGTGAATATTTCAATCCCCGACTTTATTCTTCTCAGCTTCGTTTTCCCGTATTTCCTTGGCTTGTATGTCGACGGCACTTCAATCATTTTGAATCCTTTTTTTGCGAATTGTATAAGCATCTCTGTGGCAAATGCCATGTCCGTCTGTTCCAAATCAACTTTCTCTATGGCTGCGCGGGATATGGCGCGGAAACCGGACTGTGAATCACTGAGAAACTGGCCGTAAAAAAAATCGAAAACGAAAGTTATTATTTTGTTGCCAACGAAGTTCATGAACCCCATCGCCTTGTTCGGATCGTACATCCGCGTTGCTAAGCAGAGTTGCGCATTCTTTTTTACTAGTTCCGAAACCAGAAGGTTAATGTGTCTTACTTCGTATGTGCCGTCCCCGTCAACCATGACGATAACGTCGCCTTTTGCATGCTTAAACCCTGTTCTCAATGCAAGTCCATAACCGCGTCTAGGCTCAATAATAAGTTTGCAATTTATTTTTTTGACTATTTCTAGGGTTCCATCGGTTGAACCGCCATCTACAATTATAATTTCCTTAGGATATTTCACTTCTCTCTCGATGGTTTGCAGCTCCTCAAGAATATTCCCCGCCTCGTTCAGTGTTGGAATCACCACTGATATCATGTCTACTTTCATCGTTGCGTAACTTCCAGCTTTGAAAGTTTCATATAGTTTCCGCGATTTGGTTAAATAAGCTCTTCGTATATTTCCACCAATTTCTCCACATTTTTGTCCCAACTATATTTTTGCTCTATCATGAAGCGTAGCTCTTTTCTCAGAGTATTCCATTCTCTCCCAGAAAATTCTAAAATTGCCTCTGCAAGAATTTCAGGCGAATCAGGTGGCACAAGTTTTCCATACTCCCCTTTAACTATTTCCGCTATTCCTCCAACGTTCGTTGCTATAACTGGTAGCCCACAAGCCATGGCTTCAAGAGCCACCAGCGGCAAGCCTTCCCCTGACTTGGAGGGTAACACGAAGAAGTCTGATGCGTTATAGCATAATGGTAGCTCATCATCAGAAACGAAGCCTATAAGCCTGAATTTTTCTTGCAGTCTAAGCTGCGCTATTTTTTCTTTGACTTTGGCAAAATCAGGTCCTTTGCCTACTACCAGAAAGACTAGGTGTGGGTTCTTTTGAATTGCTTTTTCTGCGCTTTCAATCAATGTGTCGACCCCGTTCTTGTAGACTATTCGCCTAACTGTTAAGACAACGGTTACCGACTTTGGTATTCCTAGTTTCTTTCGCATTTCTTCCTTTACCCCAGCTAAGGGCTTGAAATGGTCTATGTCGACGCCGTTATGGAGAACCCTAATCCTCTTTGGATCTGCACCTAAGCTTAGAACGTAATCTTGTGTTGCACGACTGACCACAACTATTTTATCAGCCGCCTTTAGCGTTTCCCGACCAATCAGGCAGTCGTTTAGCCACTCAGCATGATCCCAAAGGCTGTTTTCGTATTCTATAAAAGTGTTATGCTGGGTAAGCACTACTGGTTTTCCGTATTCCTTGGCAATTTTTGCTCCAATAAGCGAAGAGAGATACGGATGGCCATGCACATGTATTAGGTCGCTGGATTTTACCGCTTCTAAAAAAGTTTTGAAGCTACTAATATGAGGAACAGCGTAGGGAATTCCCAGTCTGAACCCAACGTTGACCGACTCGTAGCATTTGACAGGTATTCCGTCGACCATATAGTTTTTTGCTGTGTAATTTCTATGTGTTACCACTGTAGGCTCAAACTGCTTCTTCATCAAACGTTTACACTGTTCGTAAACGACTTTTTCAATGCCGCCTACGTGGGGTAGAAAGGTGTGTGTAACAACACATAACCGTGTTTTGCTCATAATGCTTCAGCTGCTTAAATTCCACTGGCCCAACACAATATTATAACCTTATGGTAGGTATCAAGCAATGGCGCAAATCAGCGTGCTTACAGGTTAAAGTTTTTATAACGTAATTAGCTGAGATAGCCATCATCTATAGCAGACTTAAAGTGTGTTGAAATGAATATTATTGTTGGCGGTGGAAAATACGGATGCTACGCAGTTGAGCATCTTCGAAAGAATGGTAAGGGTTTCGTGCTGGTTGATATCGAAGCGAATTGCCTAGCCGCCAAACGCTTCAATCTCGTTGCTTCTACGCCGGTAACTTCCAAAGGCGAATATTTCATGCATGGCGATCTCTCAACTGTTTTAAACCTGATAGAAACGCTCAAGCCCGAATACGTTTTTCCAACTGTTCCTGTGCATATGGCTGCGGACTTGCTCAGACTCAAGTTTAACCTTGAATCGTGGCCCGAAGCCATAAACGCCATACTGCCCAAGCTGCCTGAGGCTGTTGTTTTAGCGTCTGGAAGAGGAAAGCTTATCGTAAGCTTCAACAGGGACCACATGTGCATCGATAAATGTTCTATGCCGCCTGTTTGCCCATCCTCGAAAATTAAGAAACCATGCACCATGACCGAGCTGATCAGGTTCGCTTGCCCTGAAGCCTTTATTCTCGTTAGCTATTCAATGGCACCTGGTATGGGAGCGCTTAAAGGCAGCGAGCTATTATCCTTACTTGAGTGGGCAGAGCAACAGGACAAATTTGTTGTGGCTACAACATGTGATTGCCATGGTGTTTTAGACGCGCTTCAAAAACGCGTATAAGCCTTCATGCCTTAATTATTTTGCACGACGGAACGCTCTTGTATACATGTTCGAGGAGACTCCGGCAACTAATCCGCCTATGGCGTCGTTTGTGATTGGCCCAAGCTTTTTAAGTATTCCCGGCTTTGCCTGGTCAAATCTTGTGAATTCAAACACGCCTCTTACACCTGCAATGTAGTTGGCTATCGCCAGACCAAGTAATTCATCAGCCACAAGTCCAGGGCGCCCCATGAATCGCTCCTTTGATAAGCCTGGAATAAGTCCGTTTTCAGCGTCTTCTTGCGCGCGGAAGCAGGCTACTACGAGGCAAGAGACATTTACGTCAGATAATACTTCGTGGAATTCTTCTCGAAGAAGTTCAGTGGCTTCTTTTTCTGTTTCCACACCTGGATGTGGAACGAAAAGTTCCAGTGCTGTTGAGATGAGATCGTCCAGTTTTATTCCTTTCTTCTCAAGATACTCTAATAACGGTGGAACATTTGTGCTCATGTGCATCTGCCTCTGTGTTATTGTTGGGTCTATTTTAAGTATTGTGTGCTTTACAGAGGTTTTTAACGCTTGTTGCTGGTTGATTTCCGTAAGGTTTTATAGGGACACATGGATAAACCATCCAGCAAGAGTGAGAAAAATGAATACAAAAATTGTGGTCGTTGCGGTGGCAATAATTGCTCTACTCGCCGTTGCAGCCTTTGTTTACATTTTTCAGCAGAGACAAAGTGATGAGCAACTTGAAGCTTTGCATAATCTGATGGATGATGCAGGTTATGTTACACGTTTGGATGCTATCCCCCGCAAGATTGTTTCGCTTGCTCCAAGTACAACTGAAATAGTGTTCGCCTTGGGTCTGGATGATAAAGTTGTAGGTGTCAGCGACTACTGCGATTACCCGTACGACTTTTCAGCGTGGATTGCGGCTGGAAACATGACCAGCATTGGAGATTTTTCAAATCCAAATATGGAAGTAATTGCCTCACTCGAACCTGACTTGATATTGGCTACTGCGGGTGTTCAAGGAGAAACCGTGGCTACGCTGCGAAACTTGGGTTACAAAGTTTTGGTTTTAAACCCGCCAAACATAGCTGGTGTCTTGAGAGACATTGAATTAGTTGGCAATGCAACCGGCAAACGTGCAGAAGCACTCGTGCTTATCAATAATATCCAAAGCCGAATTGACGCTGTAGTTAACAAGGTGACAATTTCCACGTACAAGCCGAAAGTTTACTATGAAGTCTGGTATGACCCAACATCGCTTTGGACTGCCGGCGCACGGGCATGGCAAAGTGAGCTTATAGAAAAAGCTGGAGGCGTCAACATATTTGCTGACCAAGACTTGGAATACTTCCAGTCAAGCGCTGAAGCAGTTATTCAACGAAACCCCGACGTGATAATTTTGCCCAAAGAGGGTATGGGCAAAGGTGAGCCCTTCTGGATAAGCATAGATGCCGTTAAGTCGCGGCCTGGTTGGGGTTCAATAAGCGCTGTGCAAAATAACCGGATATGCACTGTGGATTCTAACATACTCTCAAGAGCAGGCCCAAGAGTTGCTGATGCCATAGAAGAGTTAGCCAAAGCACTCCATCCAGAACTCTTTTAAGTTCCTCTCACTTTTTTGTGTGAACGTCATGAACACCAGCGAAGTTGAAGGAACATATTTTCGGCGTGTTTCAAGATGGAAGTTAATTATAATTTTGTTATTAGTGGCTTTGTTTGTGACTGTTATAGTATCGCTTAATATAGGTTATGCTCAAATTCCATTCACGAATATTCTTGCTGCCTTAGCCAAGCAGATTCCCCTTCTAAATAACTATATTGACTCATCGTTGGTTTTACCCCGCGAATCAGCAATTATACTTCAAATACGACTGCCGCGTATAATAGCCGGCGTAGTGGTGGGCGCTGCCCTTGCCGCATCAGGTGTCGTTTATCAGGGCGTCTTCAAAAATCCAATGGCCGACTCATATATTCTTGGCGTTTCTGCAGGCGCCGCTACAGGTGCCTCCTTTTCGCTGCTGTTTGGCTCAGGCACCCTCATTTTTGGTTTAAGGCTTGTGCAGATCGCAGCTTTTCTTGGCGCTTTATTCGCCATGATCCTTGTTTACAACATATCCCGAGTAGGCTCAAGAGTTCCAGTGGCAACATTATTGCTCTGCGGCATAGCGGTTAACTTCTTTCTATACGCTGTAGTTGCGCTTTTAGAGGTAATAGCCGGGGATGAGCTTCACGCTATCGTGTTCTGGCTAATAGGAGGTTTCTCTAACGTTTTATGGGCTGATATATGGGCGGTGTTGCCGTTCATAGCAGTCGGCATCAGCGTCGTATACTTCTATTCCCGTGACTTGAATCTGCTTGCTTTAGGCGAAGAAACCGCTCAGCACTTGGGCGTAAACGTAGAACGCGTAAAGCAGATTCTGCTTGTGTTTGCTTCGATGGTGACTGCCGCGGCTGTTTCACTAAGCGGGCTCGTAGGCTTTGTTGGCTTAATGGTTCCGCACATAACGCGGTTAGTTATCGGGCCTGATCACCGTATTCTTTTCCCCGCGTCCACAATAGTTGGTGCCATATTCCTTGTTGTCTGCGATGCCATAGCACGGGTTATCGCGACGCCGTTTGCTTCAACCCTTGAGTTGCCAGTGGGCATAATCACGATGTTGGCTGGCGCGCCATTCTTCATCATTCTGTTTAGGAAAAAGAAGCAAAGCTACGCTCTATGAGGCTGATTTGTCATGGTTGTGTTAAACGTTGACGGAATTGAATGCCGCTACGGCTCTGTTAAAGTTTTGGAGAACGTAGGCTTCTCAGTGAAAGAAGGCGACTTCGTTGGAATACTCGGCCCAAACGGTTCGGGAAAAACCACGTTGCTCAAGAGCATAAGTAGAACTCTCAAGCCCTATAGAGGGACTATTCTGCTCAATGAGGCGGACATTTATTCTCTCAAAAGCGTGGATGTTGCTAGGCAATTGGCTGTTGTGCCTCAGGACAGTAGCATAGGCTTCAACTTCGCTGCGCTTGATGTCGTGTTGATGGGGCGAAATCCGCATCTATCGCGGTTCCAGATGGAAAGCAGCAAAGACTTGGACATCGCGAAAAAGGCCATGATGCTGACCAATACGTGGCAGTTTGCAGAACGTCCAATCAACGAGCTCAGCGGCGGTGAACGTCAACGCGTAATCATCGCGCGTGCATTAGCTCAGGAGCCGAAAATACTGCTGCTTGATGAGCCGCTGACGCATCTGGACATTATTAACCAGCTTGAAATTATGGATCTTGTCAAGTCGCTTTGCGTAAATGAGAAACTGATAGTTCTCGCAGTCTTTCACGATCTGAATCTTGCGGCGCGATATTGCACTTCGGCCATCATGCTTAAGAAGGGCAAGATATTTGCGGCTGGAAGCTTAGAAGAGGTTCTCACAAGCGAAAACATAAAGAGCGTTTTCGATGTTGACGCCATAGTGAAGCGGCATCTTGTAACTAACTCGCTTTTCGTCATTCCCCTTTCGCCTCAGAAAGCGCCACCTTCTAGAAAGTGCGCGATACACCTTATATGTGGCGCCGGCACGGGTACGGCGATTATGAAAGCTTTGGTGGATGAGGGCTATAGCGTAACCGCAGGTGTTCTTAACGTGCTGGACACAGATTTTGAAACAGCGCAGTTCCTAAAGATTCCAGTTGTTTCCGAAGCGCCGTTTTCGCCTATAACTGAAAAAGCGCATAAAGATAATCTGGCAATGATTGAAAAGGCAAGCACGGTTGTTGTGACTTCTGTTCCCTTCGGCTTCGGAAACCTTCAGAATTTGGAAGCCGCAGTCGTAGCGTTAGAGCAGGGAATTCCAACGTTCGTTATTGACGAGGTGCCAATCGAAAGCCGTGACTTCACCAAGGGCAAAGCAAAAGCGTTGCTTGCCGAACTGAAAAGTAAGGGCGCCGTGTTTGTTAAAGATAAAACTGAGCTTTTATCATTGCTTAGTGTATCAGCGGAAAAGCTGAATGTGGCTAAAGAAGAAAAAGCCCGGTTTCTCGCTCATTTGAAACCTGAAATTCAAGATAAAGGTGAGAGCAATTAAAGGAGGGAAAGTGTATGAAAGTTGTTGCTTCGTGGAGTGGCGGCAAAGATAGCTGCTTTGCATGCTACAAAGCCATCCAAGAAGGGCATGAGGTGTCGCATTTGCTGACCATGATGTCCGATCCAAGCAAATCGAATTTCCACATGATATGCGCCGATGTGCTTGATGCCCAATCGGACGCCATAGGGATTCCAATAATAAAGTGGACAACCACACCCTCGACTTACGAGCAGGATTTCAAGAAGGCGCTGCGGCAGCTGAAAGCTGAAGGAGTGGAAGGCGTTGTGACAGGAGACGTTTTTGACGTAGCTATGCATGAGGCGGGCTGGCTAGATCGCATCTGCAAAGAAGTAGGCCTAATCCCTGTTCGACCTCTGTGGCATCGAGATACAGCCAAGATTCTTGACGAGTTTATAACTGCAGGTTTCAAGGCTGTCTTGGTTAGGGTAAAAACAGACTTGCTGGGGATGGATTGGCTTGGAAGAGAAATAAACCGCGAGTTTTTCGACGACTTGTGCCGACTCGGCACTGTTGATCCATGCGGCGAACACGGCGAATTCCACACGGTGGTAGTAGATGGGCCAATCTTCAAGAAGCGAATTGAAATTATTGAAAGCGAGAAAGTAAGGCTTGATGGTTATGGTCGCTTGGTAATTAAGCGTTTCACAGTAAAACCGAAAACGAGTTGAGTTTGAATATGCAGAAAAAAATCTTTGACGTAATATTAGCGCGGCACGCAGCGAAGGCAGAAGCGTTCCTAAAAGAGCTGGAGGGAAAGCAACCGCTTTTCGTCTGCACAATAGCCACAACTGAAACCGCCAAGATTCCGGGAATCTCTGCAGCCGGGAAATATCCAGAGTTCACCGATTACACGCCGCCTGCGGATGCTGAACTGCTTCTCTTAGGCAAGTGCAAATGCATTGCTGGCGTTCCAGTAACACCCGACGGCATTCCTACACCTGCGCTGATAACAATGTCTGCCCTGCGATTGGCGGACATACCCGTGCTGGTTGCATGCGGCGGGTTGAAAGTGAAGCCTCAAATTCCATACATGGATTTAGGCGGAAATCCAGGCAGAGACATAAGAACTGGAAACGCAGTGGACAACGTCGAAGAGGTTATTCAGCGCGCCACGCTGGCAGGCGAGCACTTGGCTAAAACGGCTGATTACCTCGTAATAGGCGAGAGCATACCAGGCGGCACAACAACCGCCTTAGGCGTTCTCTCAGCCATGGGCGTTCAAGCGGAGGGCAAAGTCAGCAGTAGCATGCCTGAAAACCCGCATGGCCTAAAGACTGGAACGGTGCATGCAGGCTTGGCAGCAGCCGGCATAGCCTTCGGCGGATTAGCTAATAACCCTGTTAAAGCTGTCGCGTGCTTGGGCGACCCTATGATGCCTGCTTTCGCAGGCTTGGTTATCGGCGCTGCTCAGCAGGTTCCAGTGCTGATGGCTGGGGGCACACAAATGACCGCCGTGTTAGCAGTTATCAACGCGTTGAGGCCAGATGTTATGTGTAATGTGGCTATTGGCACCACACGCTGGGTTGTAAGCGACCGATCATCAGACCTCAAGGGCATCGTTGATCAGATAGCGGATGTGCCTGTGCTGGCGGCTGACATAGACTTTGCGCCGTCCCGCTTTGAAGGGCTACGCGCTTACGAGAAAGGCATTGTTAAGGAAGGCGTAGGCGCAGGCGGCTCCGCCATAGCAGCAATGGCTAAGACAGGTGGCGCAGTGAATAAGGAGATTCTGCTTAGAGAAATCGAGAGAAACTATGCGCTGTTAATGGGCGTAAAGTGATGATGGATGCTTAAAGAAATCCGAAATCTCCTCTCTTTTCTTACCATTATCCCTGTAAGCATGGACAAGGATTGCCTGACGGATTCTGCACGATGCATGTTCCTTTTTCCGTTGATCGGCGCCTTCATCGGGCTATTAGCTGGCTTATTCGGCTGGGTTACCTCTCACTTTCTTCCTAGTCTTGTGGTAGGCGCTCTGGTGCTCGGCGCCCTGCTGCTAATTACCGGCTTGCATCATACTGATGGCTTGTTGGATTTCGGCGACGGCGTTATGGCGCATGGCTCAGCCGAAAGAAAAATCGAGATTATGCATGATCAACTAACTGGCGCTGGCGGCTTATCCTTGGGCATAATGACATTTCTAACCACCGCACTTTCTATAGCTGCGCTGTACAAAGGCATAATTATTCAAGGAGTAATAGTCGCTGAGGTTGCAGCGAAACTATCCATGGTCATCGGCGCATGGGCTGGCAATGCTGTTCACCAAGGAATGAGCACCGCCTTTCTTGAAGCCATGCATGGCAAAAACGGCAATGCGCGTCTGCTTGCGGCTCTGGCTATCTCTTTCGCGATCGCGCTACCGCTGCTGAGGTTAGCTGGCGCCTTTGTTCTGCTTGCGGCTCTGGCAGCAAGTTTCATCATGGTAGGCATCTCCCACAGGCACTTTAAGGGCGTAACAGGCGACGTGCTTGGCGCAATGAACGAGATTGTTCGCTTGGTTTCACTGGTTGCTCTGCTGGCGGTGATTAGGTGGGCGTAACCGCGCTTGTAATGGCCGGCGGAAAAGGCAAGCGCTTGGCGCTTCAAGAAGAAAAACCGCTCATTCGCATCGGCGGCAAACCCATAATCGAGTACATTATCGCGGCGCTTAGAGCGGCCAAAAAGGTTGATTCCATAGTGGTTGCCGTAAGCGACTATACGCCTAAAACTGCTGAGTACCTGCGGAGTTTCCCGGTTTCAGTCATTAAAACGCCTGGGAAAGAATATGTTTCTGACATGCAGTACGCTATAAAGACACTTAATCTACAGGTTGTTTTGGCTATTGGTGCGGATCTACCATTAATAAACGGCAAAGTAATCGATGAGGTCGTGGATTGCTATGAGCACTGCGGGAAGCCTGCCCTAAGCGTTGTGGTTCCGTTTGAAACAAAAAAGAGTTTAGGGTTCAGCTGCGAATATGCATTTAGCTTTGGAGACATGTGTGTGGTTCCAGCGGGAATCAACATCATTGATGGGCGACGAGTTGATGATGGAGAACTTGATCAGGAAATCTGTTTGCTCAATCGAAAAGAGGTTGCTGTTAACGTTAATACGCTAGAAGAGCTGAAGATAGCTGAGCGCCTTCTTGCTGTGGCATCTGAGAAAAAATAGTCTTTTCATTTAGTTGCTTTTTTTACAGCTCATTCATGATTTCCTCAAAATTATCATAAACTTGGCGCAAATCTCTTGCTATAAAGTTGGGCTTTTCCCCGCTGTCTTGCAAGTCTTTAAGCGTGTAAAACTGGGATATCACAAAGACGGTCTTCATTCCAATTTCTCTGGCGCCTTTAATATCTTCCAGTGGGCTGTCTCCTATGAAGACCGCTTCTTCAGGATGAACATGCAATTTACCTAATGCGTCTTGGAAGATTTGTATATGCGGTTTTCTCCAGCCATTTTCCTCGGAAACCACGATCACATCGAAAAACTGGTTTATGCGTAACTTTCTTAGGCTTGCGTAAACTACCGGCGCATAGGTAAAATTGGAAATTAAGCCAAGCTTGTATTGCGCTTTTATTTTTTGAAGCAGTTTCTTCGCATAGGGTCTAAGCTCAAGCGAATCCACATAGTCCATGAAGAAAACGTTTAGGGCAGTTTTAACACGCGGGTCATCCATGCTAGTTTTGCATCCAGCATCATTCAATGCTTCACAGACCCACACGGCATTCGTAACTTCCCTAAACTGTTCATAGCGTATTATGCGGTATTTCTCATGTGCCCGCGTGTACGCTTCAAGAAACTTCGCATATTCTGTTTTCAAACCCGCATTTACCAGTGCCTTGTGCAGTGTCCGCCTTGAAGCTTCTATACTGTAGTTGCGTGCATTTACCAAGGTGCCTATATAATCGGTGACAACAGCCTTAGTTTGCACTACTTTTGCCTCCGCCTATTTGCCGCTTTAGCTCAGCAATGTCTTTTCCACTATTTGTATGATTTTGTTTGCGATCGCTGTGTTACAAAGTTTTGTAACATCGCCTAGGGCTTCTTCCAATGTAGAATCAAACGGGATTCCTGTCAGGAACTTTACCCCTATCTTTTCCGTTTCTCTCTCTATGGTTTGCGCACTGTTCATTTTCATGTTTTCTACTATGCCAATTATCGGAACCTTAAGGTCTCGCAGCAAGCTTACTTGCTTCTTCACGGTTTCAAAAGCTAAAAGCGAAGAAGTTGTAACTATGAGGAATTCTATGCGCTTGACAAGCCGCACTAGGTCCAGCACAGCGTCGCTTATGCCCGGAGGCATGTCTATAATTAGAAAGTCCAGTTTGCCCCACTGCGTAACTGAAAGCAACTCGATTAAGGCGTTTGAAATGTCTTTGCCGCGCAGTGGCGCTGCTTGATTGCCTGAGTAGTAAACCAGCGTCATGTATGCTAAACCGTTAACTATTGGTGGCACTATCCCCTTTTCCTCTTTAGGCTGTGCATCTTTCACGCCTAAGATCAGGTGCGTAGATGGGCTCGTGAAATCCAGATCAAACAATCCGACTTTATAACCTCTGCGAGCCAGCTCCAGCGTAAGTGTTGTTGCAACCAAGCTTTTGCCAACGCCGCCTTTCCCGCTTGAAACCGCTATGATCCTGCTTACATTCTTTAAACGCTCGGTAATCACATCTTCTCGTGGATCAATCACGCTCAGCGCACTCCTTTGATGTTTTCAAGCCATACGCCGCGGCCTTCGGTGATTTCAAAGTCTGGGCTGCCGCATTTGGGGCATTTAATGTAGGAGTGCGCGACTTCAGGGACAAAATGTATGGCTTCCACTGTAGCCGCGTCCAAATTGTTTCTCTTGAAAAGCCAACTGTTCCCGCATACACGACATCTAAGTGCTGTCCGCGCTTTAGTAATGCGGAACTCCGCGTTTTTGAAGTTGCTTGGCTTTAGCTGTGACAGTGCAAAACGAAGTATATCCTCCTCCACCTGCTGCAGTTCACCAACCTTGATGGTTACTTCTTTCACTTCGCGCAACTTCTCTTTTTCAGCAATTTTCTCCGCAGCAGCAATTACTGCTTCAGCTAAAGCCCACTCATGCATAAAAAAGCCTAACCAATTGGCAGTTTAAAAAAATATTGCATACGCATATCGATTTTTCATGCTTATCTATTCCACTAACATCCTCCTTCAAAGCATAAAGATCGTAACCATTAAGCGCTTGCTAAAAAAAGATAGCGCTCCAGTCACCGCCGAATAGACCCTCTATGGGTTTCTGCAATGAACCTCTAATAGGCGCCAAATACGAAGGCTTAAGTGCCCGTTGAGTTTTGAAATTATATAATGCGTTCAAGTGTTGTTAAGTGAAAATTCGGTTGATTGGTAAATCGCAAGTTTTATATGTTAGAAGCATGTTTTGTTGTGGTTTGTGTGATCTAAATGGGGTATTGCTTTATCTAACCACTTTCCAGAGAAAATAAGAGTTTTTGACACTACACTACGCGATGGAGAACAAACCCCCGGAGTTTCTCTAACACCTGAAAGCAAACTGCGGATAGCACAGCGGCTGGACGAGTTGGGTGTTGACGTTATCGAGGCGGGGTTCGCTGCGGTTTCTGAAGGCGAATTGGAAGCAGTAAAGCTAATTGCTGAAGCTGGACTGCGAGCGGAAATTTGCAGCGCGGCACGCGGCACAAAAGGAGACATCGATGCAGTGGCTAAAAGCGGTGCAGACAGCATACACCTCATAATTCCCGTTTCAGACCTACATATCCAAGCAAAGCTCCGGAAGACGCGTGAACAAGTGCTACAGATTACGCGAGACATGGTGAGGTATGCCAAAGACTGCGGCTTAATCGTGGAACTTTCAGCTGAAGATGCATCACGGGCAGATATAGAGTTCCTAAAAAAAGTTTTCACCACGGGCATCGAGGCAGGAGCAGACCGCGTGGTTGCTTGCGACACCGTAGGCGTGTTAACGCCTGAACGCTCTTACGAGTTATTCGCTGAGCTACGGAGGTCGCTGACAGTACCAGTTATCAGTGTACACTGCCACAACGATTTCGGCATGGCAGTGGCAAATACTATTGCGGCGCTTCGTGCAGGCGCAAACCAGTTCCATGCTACGATAAATGGCTTAGGCGAACGGGCCGGAAACGCCTCGCTGGAGGAAATCGTGGTGTCGCTGAAGGCGCTCTACAAACTAAATACCAACATTAAAACTGAGTTATTGTACAGCACTTCGCAGCTGGTTTCGCGTTTGACAGGCGTTTACGTGCAACCCAACAAGGCGATAGTAGGCGAAAACGCGTTTACACATGAATCAGGCATACACACTCAAGGGATACTTGCAGACCCATCCACTTATGAACCAATATCACCAGAGCTAGTCGGCGGAACACGGCGTCTATCACCTGGGAAGCACGCTGGGTCTGCAGGTTTGAAGGCGGCATTAGCGGCAATGGGCTTGACGCCAACAGAGGAGCAGTTAAAGGAGATACAGGCTCGTGTGAAAAGCGTAGGCGACAAGGGCAAAACGGTTACGGACGCAGATTTGCTGGCCATCGCGGAGAACGTGCTTGGCTTAAGCGCTAGGAAGGCTATTCAGCTGCAGGAGATAACTGTAGTAAGCGGCAACACTGTTACGCCGACTGCCTCAGTTAGGCTGAAACTGAACGGCAAGGAGGTTAGCGGCGCCGCTATCGGTGTTGGTCCGGTTGACGCAGCTATAAACGCTGTAAAAAAGGCTATTCAGGAAGTGGAGCCGATTCAACTGGAGCAGTATAATGTGAAGGCAATTACCGGCGGAACAGATGCCATGGTGGAAGTCGTGGTGCGCATGCGCAAAGGTGCAAGAACAGCAACAGCCATGGGAGTACGCGAAGACATAGTCATGGCAAGTGTGGACGCAGTGCTCGGCGCCATGAATGTGCTAACAACGGATTACAACAATAAAGCGAATTAGCACTTTGAAGAACCATTGTACACCTTATTTATAAGTTCAAGTATCCATTGAAGGCGGATGACCACATTACTTGCCTTTATCTGTTTAGGCTAAGAATAGCATTAATAGGTTATAAAGATACGGAAATAACAAAACCTCTCGGATTATCTATAAACCATAAACTTTTTAAATATATTAACAGTAGTCATTACGGAACGTTTCACGGAGGCAAAAATATAGTGAGGGATCGCTACCTCAATAGCTGGGATCGTCGGGTACCGACGGACTGTTTTATTTAGCACACGCTATAATGCCGCCGTGACAGCCAAATTATCCAACATTTACCCGTTAAAGCACACGCTCAGTAATTATTCTAAACATGAAAAAGGAGTATTTGGAAGAAATGACTGCAACTAAAATGACCGGAGCAAACGCACTGCTAGAAGCCCTAGAACGCCAAGGCGTCAAACATATCTTTGGGATCCTAGGCGGCGCCATACTACCCGTCTATGATGAACTGTGCCGCCACCCACAGATTAGGCATATACTTGCTAGACACGAACAAGGAGCTGCACATGCAGCAGACGGCTACGCACGAGCATCAGGCAGACCAGGCGTCTGCTTCGCAACAAGTGGGCCTGGCGCCACAAACTTGGTTACAGGCATAGCTAACGCACATATGGATTCTTCTCCAGTAATAGCCATTACTGGCCAAGTTCCAACAAACGGTACTAACACAAGCTACATGATAGGGAGAGACGCTTTCCAAGAAGCAGACATCATCGGCATTACAACGCCTATAACTAAATACAATCATCAAGTACGCTCAGCTGCCGAGATTCCGCAGGCAATAAGCGCTGCCTTCTACATTGCTACGACAGGGCGGCCTGGCCCTGTACTAATAGATCTGCCTAAAAATGTACAAAACGAAGTCGCTGAAGTCAGCTTTGACGGGAAAATTGATTTACGCGGCTACCGGCTTGCAGGCGCGCCACATCCCTTGCAGATACGCAAAGCCGTTGAGCTTTTGGTGGAGGCAGAGCGCCCAGTGATATTGGCAGGCGGAGGCGTCATAACAGCGAACGCCTCAGACGAGTTGCTGACGGTTGCGGAGTTGCTTCTGGCGCCAGTTGCTACGACGTTTATGGGTAAGGGCAGCTTTCCCGAGATACATCCGCTCAGCTTAGGCAATATTGGCATGCACGGCAATCCTCTTGCCAACAAGATGCTACTGGAAGCGGACGTGCTCTTAGCGGTAGGCACTCGTTTTGCTGACCGCGCAACAGGCAATTTGGACTCGTTCTGCCCTGAAGCCAAAAAAATCCACATAGACATCGACGCCGCGGAAATTGGCAAAAATATTGAAGTTGACGTGCCCATCGTAGCTGACGCGAAGCAAACGTTAAGCGCCATATACGAGCGCCTGATCAAGCAAGTTAAAAAGAGAACAGACAGCCCGTGGCTTCAACGTATCAGCGAAGCAAGGAAACTGCTGAATCCGCCTGATAAGACTGAAGATGGAGAGTTAAAACCGAAGCGGCTACTACAAACTCTGCGTAAGCTACTGCCCGAAAGCGCAATTGTTACAACGGAAGTGGGGCAGAACCAGATGTGGGCAGCACTTTACTTTAAAGCCTTGAAACCACGTACATTCATAAGCAGCGGCGGCCTAGGCACAATGGGCTTCGGCTTCCCCGCGGCATTAGGCGCCAAAACAGCTTGCCCAGACAGGCATGTGGTGGACATTGCAGGAGACGGCAGCTTCATTATGACCGAGCAGGAATTGGCGTGCAGCGTAATAGAGGATATCCCAGTCACAGTCATAGTCCTCAACAATGGCGTCCTTGGCATGGTCGCCCAGTGGCAACGTCTCTTCTACAAGAGACGTTACATGGCGGTTAAGCTTGGAAGATCGCCGGACTTCGTGAAGCTGGCGGAGGCATACGGTGCCCAAGGCTTCCGTGTTGAGTCGATCGCCGAGTTTGAGAAGGCAGTGAAGCAAGCGTTGAAAAGCACAGTAACAACAGTCATAGACGTCCCCATAAACTCGGAAGAAGACGTGGCGCCAATGGTGCCCCCGGGATGCGGCTTAGGTCAGCAAATAGGTGATTATTAATGGAAAACAACCAGAAAACCATTGTCATCGCCGCTTTAGTCGAGAATAAGCCAGGCGTACTACACAGCGTATCTAATATGTTTAGGCGTAGAAACTTTAACATAGAAAGCATAACCGTCGGCCAAACCGAGCAGAAAGGCGTGGCACGAATGACTATAACAGTCCGCGGTGACGAAAAAACCCTTGAACAAGTAGTCAAACAAATGAATAAGCTAATAGACGTCATCAAGGTGGGTAGACTGGAACCTGAAAACATAGTAAGCCGCGAGCTTGCGCTTATCAAGGTAAATGCGCCTGACGCGAAAACGCGAACGGACATAATCAACTGCGTCGAAGTCTTCCGAGGACACATAATTGACGTTTCACCGGAAACATTGATAGTGGAGATTACCGGTACATCTGACAAGATAGAAGCCTTCCTGAACCTCATGAAACCCTACGGTATAATAGAGCTCGCCCGAACAGGAGTAACAGCGCTAGCCCGTGGCACGCACTCAATTAGAATCGAGGAGTAAAATAACCCCTTTTTCTATTCAGTAAACTCATATGGAAAGAGCGTGAAATCATGAATATAACCGAGAAAATCCTTGCAAAGGCATCAAACAAAAGTGTAGTGCGCCCAGGCGAGATAGTGGACGCCAACGTTGACATGGTAATGGTTCACGATTTAACCGGGCCTTTAGCCATCGAAGCCTTCAAACGCATAGGCGTCAACCGCGTCTGGGACAAACAAAAAATAGTGATAATCCTAGACCACCAAGTACCCGCGGAATCCGTTAAGGCTGCGGAACTGCACAAGATGTTACGTGCATTCGCCAGAGAGCAGAAGATACGAATCTACGACGTAGGCAGAGGTGGCATATGCCACCAAGTCATGCCCGAAAAAGGCCATGTGCTGCCTGGTACAGTTATCTTAGGCGCGGATTCGCACACTTGCACTTACGGTGCCTTCGGCGCCTTTGCAACAGGCATAGGCTCAACAGAAGCCGCAGCGGTCTTCGCCACAGGTAAAATCTGGCTAAAAGTCCCTGAAGCCATCAAAATAAACGTGACAGGCCAATTCCAGAAGTACGTGGCACCTAAAGACTTGATACTGCACATAATAGGACTGCTCAGTGTTGACGGCGCAACATACAAAAGCGTAGAGTTCGCTGGTCCAACTATACGCGCCATGAGCATAGCGGGCAGAATGACCTTGTGCAACATGACGGTGGAGATGGGCGCCAAAAACGGCATAATCGAGCCGGACGAAACAACACGCAAATTCCTAGAAGGAAGGGTCAGCAAGCCGCTGCCGCCTTTTGAGCCCTTGAAAAGCGATGCAGACGCTGAATATGAGAAAGTGGTGGACATTGACGTATCAGATTTGACGCCACAGGTTGCGTGTCCCCCTTCAGTTGACAACGTGAAACCAGCCTCTGAAATGAGCAACGTGCAGGTTGACCAGGCCTTCATTGGCTCCTGCACCAACGGCAGAATTGAAGACCTCCGTGTGGCAGCGGAAATCTTGAAGGGCAGAAAAATCAAGGAAGGCGTGAGAACACTTGTGATTCCCGCGTCGCAAGAAGTTTACCTTCAAGCACTGCATGAAGGGCTGATAGAAATCTTCACGGAGGCAGGCGCCATGGTCTGCGGCTCCACATGTGGCCCATGCCTAGGCGGGCACATAGGCTTACTCGCTGCAGGAGAAACATGCGTCAGCACTTCAAACCGCAATTTCATAGGCAGAATGGGCAGCACCGAAGCAAAGGTTTATCTGGCATCGCCGGCCACGGTTGCTGCATCTGCCATAACAGGAAGAATAACTGACCCGCGCGAACTGGAGGGAAACAAGGCATGAAAGTCACAGGGAAAGCCGTAAAGTTCGAAAACAACATAGATACCGACGTGATTCTGCCAGGAAAATACCTTGTGCTGACAGACCCTCGTGAGCTGGCAAAGCACGCCATGGAAGGCTTAGACCCAGCTTTCCCAGAGAAAGCCAAAACAGGCGTCATCGTCATTGGCGGCAGAAACTTCGGCTGTGGCTCCAGCCGTGAGCAGGCGCCCTTAGCCTTGAAGTACGCGGGCGTCCGCTGCGTGCTTGCCGAATCGTTTGCGCGGATCTTCTTCCGCAATGCCATAAACATCGGCTTGCCCATAAGTGAATGCAAGGGTATAGCCTCCAACGTGGAAGACGGCGACGAGCTCGTCGTAGATCTTGAGGCGGGGATCGTGGAAAACCTCACAAAGAAGCGAAGTCTTCAAGTAACCAAGCTGCCACCATTCATACTGGAAATACTTGCAGATGGAGGATTAATAGAGAACCTAAGAAGGAGATTGAAAACGAAATGAACACGTACAAGATATCCCTAATCGAGGGAGACGGAATAGGCCCAGAATTGACTGAGGCCACACTTAGAGTGCTTGAAGCCGCACAGAAGAACTTCGGCATAAAACTGGAAATCATCGAGGCAGAAGCAGGCGACATATGCTTCGCGAAAAGAGGCGTAGCCTTGCCTGAGGATAGCATACAGAAAATCAAGACTTCACATGCTTGCTTGAAGGGGCCAGTGGGCGAAACCGCCGCTGACGTCATCGTAAGGTTAAGGCTGATGTTTGATCTTTACGCTAATCTCCGCCCCATAAAGGCTTACCCCGCGGCAGTAGTGGCAAGACCGGACATCGACATGATTTTTGTGAGAGAGAACACTGAGGACGTTTACAAGGGACAAGAGTTCACCATCGGCAACGACACAACCATATGCCTAAGAGTAATCACGCGAAGAGCTTGTGAACGCATAGCCAAAAAAGCCTTTGAAATTGCAAGACGCCGCAACGGCAAAAAGAAAGTAACCGCCATCCACAAAGCCAACGTCATGCGCGTAACCGACGGATTATTCGCAAGCGTCTGCCGCGAAGTCGCCAAGCAATACCCAGACATAGCCTTCAACGAGCTGTACGTGGATGCCGCGGCCATGAGGCTGATCAAAGAGCCGCAAACCTTTGATGTGCTGGTTACGCCTAACATGTTCGGCGATATACTCTCAGATGAAGCAGCGCAGTTAATCGGCGGCTTGGGCATGGCGCCAGGCGCTAATATAGGTGATAACTTCGCGCTCTTCGAGCCTATCCACGGTTCGGCGCCGAACAGGGCTGGAAAGCAGACAGCAAATCCCATATCCATGATTTTGGCGGCGAAGATGATGCTGGACTGGCTAGGCGAACGCTACAACGACAAAAAGTGCATAGAAGCAGCAGCCGCCATAGAAAACGGTGTTGTGAAGACTCTGCGTGAG
>JAOAIV010000090.1 GCA_026414525.1 Candidatus Bathyarchaeota archaeon
GATCTAACCCTGAAGTACGAAGGCAAATTTGACATCCATGTGCACTGTCCGCATTTTGCGCGTGTCGTTAAGCAGCGTAATCCACCGAACTTTCAAGAATGGTTCGATCATAAATTCCATGGTAAATGCACTTACTTCGCGTTTGGCGGATACATAAGCGTAACTGAAAACGGCGATCTGATTCCATGCTTCTACACAGACCTGCAGCCCTCGGAGCCGATGATGCTGGGAAACATCCGCGAGAAAAGCTTGAAGGACACTTGGACTGAGATACAAAAATCCGCTTACTACAAAAGTTTCAGAGACCGCAGCATCCTGAAGGGCAAGTGTGGCGTCTGCGAGTACCGCGAAATCTGCGGAGGATGCAGGAATAGGGCTTATGCTTACACAGGAGACATCTACGAGTCAGACCCAGCCTGCGCTTACATACCCGAAAGCCTACGGAAACGATAAGCGCTGTATTTTTCTGCAATTTACTCTGAAAATTCAGAAAGAACCAACGTCTAATCAAAACTTATTAATGGCGCCAATGTTTAAGTCAGTCAACAAAATTGCCGATGCAATCGATTGCACATAGGCGAAATAGGCTTCGATAACCTTGAATAGGTATAAGATATGAAGAAAATGAACAAAGCCCCAATAGCTTTAGTTAATTCACCCCTTATCGAGGAGACTTATCATCATCCGCTTTTTCCGCCTCTTGGCTTGGCGTATTTGGCCGCGGTGCTTGAACAAAACAATTTCGACGTTAAGATAATCGATTGTCCCGCATGCAAAATGGATCATGAAAAGCTAAGAGCGGAGTTGTCATCCCTGAAACCTGCGTTGGTAGGCATAGCTTCCATGACGCCCACTATACCTTCAGCGCTTAAATCCGCGCGGATAGCCAAAGAAGCATGCCCAGACGCCAAGGTGGTTATGGGCGGTCCACACGCCACCTTCGCAGACGCTGAAATCCTGACGGAAGAGCCGGCGGTTGACATAATAGTGCGCGGCGAGGGCGAGCTAACTCTCTTGGAACTTGCGCAAAACCTGCCTGAACTAAGAAATCTCGGCAGAATAAAGGGCATAACCTTCAAACATGAGAACCAAATCGTTAAGACGCCAGATCGTCCTTTCATAGAAAATCTTGATGAGTTGCCGCGCCCCTCCTACAAGAGCATTCCCATAGATCGCTATCGGATTTGCGGTAAAAAGTTTCTGCCCATCATGTCAAGCAGAGGCTGCCCCTTTCAATGCGCTTTCTGTGTGGCTTCGCAGATGTTTGGCGCCGAGTTTAGGACACGAAGCCCAAAGAACGTGGTAGACGAGATGGAATGGCTGATAAACACGTATGGCGCAGAGGGCATCTCCTTTCATGATGATACGCTTACGCTTGATAAAAAAAGGATGTTTGACATTTGTGATGAAATAATAAGCAGGAAACTAAAGATTGCATGGGGATGCCAAACAAGGGTTGATCAGGTTTCAAAAGAAGTTTTGGCCAAAATGCGACGGGCAGGCTGCAACGAAGTCTCCTTCGGCGTGGAATCGGGCTGTCAAAGGATTTTGGATGCGGTTAAAAAGAAAGTTTCAACAGACCAAAGCGCACGGGCTGTTAGGATTGCAAAGGACGAAGGCTTGTTCGTCGCCGTGTCCACAATAATCGGGTATCCA
Source organism: Candidatus Bathyarchaeota archaeon (assembly GCA_026414525.1). GTDB lineage: Archaea > Thermoproteota > Bathyarchaeia > Bathyarchaeales > Bathycorpusculaceae > JAOAIV01. Next base: position 1,657 of record JAOAIV010000090.1, read on the forward strand.
GGAGAAACGAAGGAGTCACTGAAGCAAACACTGGATTTCATACATACCTTAGAGCCTGATGACGTATGGCTTTGCTTAGCCACGCCGTATCCTGGAACTGAACTTCGCGCTTTAATAGAGCGTATGGGCTGGAAAATGGTTACTGACTGGACACTATACAACACGATGAATCCGATATTTGAGAATCCTGATTTGCCCTCTGAAGAAATCAGCCGGATGCGGAAGCAGTTTTACGACAAGTTCTATTCTCCGCGATATGTGCTTCGCCAAATGATTAAAGGCTCCGTGAAAGGCAACTTTTACAGCAAAATAATGGCGCGGACATCCGCAAATTACCTGCTTTGGCGAATAAAATCCCGCATGTAAAAGCTGAAGCTATCTGTTAAATTTGTCTTGAAATCACATCGTCGGCATGGTGCTTGAAAGATTTGGCGTTTTAACGGAAACTTTATTACTGCTTCAAACGGTTTAAAACAATGAAACATCGAGGAAAAAGCCACATGAAAAATGCCGTTCCCGAACCGAAAAAGGCGGATGTTTATGATTCAAGGGAAAATTGGCCGCCCTACACTTACCGTGATTATCCTGACATAAAGCCTGAAACTTACAAGGCATTTCTGGAGTTTTTGTCAACAGAAAACACTTCAGGGAAATTGATGGAACTGCAGCCTTGGATATCCATCTGCGACTCGAAATGTGCGTTTTGCTATTTTCCAACAACCGCCACTGCTAAAGTGAGCATAGACGACTATTTGGCGGTTTTAAAGAAAGAGCTGGAGATGTATGCTAAAACGAGATATGTGCGAACCAGCGTGTTTGACGAGATAGTTCTCGGCGGCGGAACCCCAAGCGTCCTCTCAGCCGAGCAGATGATTGACCTTATCGAATTCTGCAAGCAGCGGTTCACCACAAGCAAAGAATATTTCATCAAGGTTACTGGTTCATCGAAGACGCTGGCGCTAAGCAAAATCGACAAGCTTGCAGCCTACGGTGTGTATCAGATGGACATTGGCGCGCAAACATTCGATGACAACCTGCGGAAAATGCTCTGCTTACCCGACAGCGCCGCAAGCGTAGAGAAAGCCATTCGTCACGCTAAGAAGCTTGGCTTATGCGTGTGCGTTGATTTAATGTATAATCTGCCAGGGCAAACAATGGAAAGCTGGATAAACACCCTCAAAAAGGTCATAGAGCTTGACGTTGAAGTTGACACTTACTCGCTGCATGTTGATCCAGGTACACCGCTTGAAACGATGATAAAGAAAGGCGTGGTTCCTCCGCCAGGCGACGCAGAATACGAGAAGCAGCAGTACTTGGTGGCTTATAAGATGTTGACGGAAGCAGGTTACAAAGCCGTTGGGCACGACCGTTTCAGCCGTGTGGAATGGCACTTCCGAGAAAACTGCTTAAACGGATGGCCTTGGGGCGGCATACTAACCACTGGCGCAGGTTGCTTTATGGGATACTTGCAGAGATTCTCGTACTCTAACATTGAAGATGTAACAGAATACATGGCTGCTGTTAATGCTGGCAGATTACCAATAAACAGGCTTTCAGAATCGACCGATGAGGACATGATGCGGCGAACCATGACTAGACTTTATCTGCGGCTTCCAGTTGATAAAGTAGACTTCAAAAGACGATTTGGCAAGCTTCCTGAGGACGTTTTTCCGCAGCAACTTCAGCGGCTAAAAGAACGTGGTCTCATTGAAATTGATGATAAGGAAATTCGGATAACCAAACTTGGCGACGTCTGGAAAGGCAACATTGCGTGGGAATTCGCACCAAAATCAGCTTAAAACGCTGAGTTACCTTTTCTTTAACACAAAAAAAAGGAAGAAATTTTAGCTCGCGTAGTGTTTCATTGGTTGAATTCCGTACCAAGTCATTACTTTAGCGAGTATAGGCACTATTATGCCTAATGCGATGCTTGGAACGAAGTTTGTTACAACTGCCAGCACCGGATCTGTTGCCCAGGTGTTCTGTGCCATCATTCTTCCTGGCTCAAGAGCAACATTATAGTTCATGAAAGCTTGGATTATCGCGGTTGTTATCGCCGCGGTTAAGCCTGCGCCTAGCATCCGTTTGAAATTCGTTGATCCTTTGCTTAAGGCTCCAGCCATGTAGCCGATTATGATAGCGTTTACTAGATAGAAAAGCATGCTTATGTCGCCGAAGAAGTTGTAGCTAGTTACGCCCATACTTGCGTAAAGTCCATTGTATTGGCCTGCGCTTGCTACGTAGTACATGCCGCCCATTATGAAGCCTGCTGCGCCGCCAGCCCACTTATTCCACAATAAGCCTAAGATAAGTGGAACGCCGAGGACTATCATCTGTACGAAGCCTTGTGTTAGGATCACTGCAATTACGTTTGTTTCTCCAAGTACGTGGTATTGTCCTGTTGGGTTAACGTAAACTGCTAGAACAAAGATTAGAACCACTAGAATTATCGGTATGACAATGCCGTCAATTAGGTCTGCTAGTTTAAATTTTTCTGGTTCCAATTTCCATCCCTTGCATTATTTACTTGTTGGTGTGCTTATAAGCTTAGTGCTAAAAAGTTTTGACGTTGGGTGACCTGCTTATTAATAACTAACTACAATTTTGGTTAGCTTACAATGTTCGTCCTCTAAAAAAGGAAGATAAAAAGAGGAGTATGAATGTTCGCGCATTTACTGCTGCCGTAGCATTGCTTTTGATCTGAGTACACTATTTCTAAGATCAATTCTCGCGGGACAAACAAAGGTGCAGTTGCCGCATCCATCACAGAGGTCTGCTTGCAGTTTAGCTAATTTGTTCACGTCTTTTTTGTCAAAGGCCTCTTTAATCAAGATTGGGCTTAGTTTGTGGCAGCATACACGCATGCATACACCGCATCTTATGCACTCTGTTGTCTTCACTATCGCAAATTGCTTGCCTTTCGGAAGCTTCGGTTCTTTCTTTTCTGCTGTTGGCTTTAGTGTTCCAACTTTGTCTAGGAAC
>JAOAIV010000091.1 GCA_026414525.1 Candidatus Bathyarchaeota archaeon
GTATAAGGTAGTGGCCACCAATAACCTCTGGATAATGAAGCGGTTTATTAAAGTGCACACGGTGGATATCCTTAATCATGTCCACGACTTCATTGAAGCCCTGCGCAGAAATGTCTTGATATAGCTACGAGCCAATCCACGTCATTGAAGTTATACGTCGCGACATCAGAAACTTATTCGCTATGATAGGTATGCAACTGCCATGCTGGAAATGGTAAAACGTTACGACATAGCATATTGGGTTTTTAAACTCAATTAAAAGACTAGTCTATGGAAAGAGGTAACTAAGCCTAATCATGTTGCAGATAGGAATTTTTCAATGTGTCTCTCTGTTGCTATACCGACTTATGGCCGCCCGTAAGACGTATATAACCTTCTACGCTGCATTAAAAGGCGAAGCATGCGTTATGAAGACTACCACAAAAGATCACTAAATGATTTTCTTTCCAAAAACGCAATTAGGTTGGTGCAACTTGCAGTTTTCTCAGAAATCTCTTATCAATATGTAAAATATCCACGAAGGAAAAGATGGATTTTTCGTTTCTTTGTTAATAAAGACAGACCTCCGGAGGGGCGACCGTCTCTTTTATAATTTAAAGTTTAAAGTGATAATAAAAACACGCAATTGCAACGATAGCATTAGGGCGAAACAAAGGATCTTAACAGTATTCTATAACTGATGGTTATTTTCTTTTGATGCCCATAGTGTCGAAATGCCTATCATAGCTGACTATGGCTTCCAATTTTAGCCAAATAATAGTGAACGGTGTTATCAAAGCCAAGTTTTACATTATCAACAAGTATAGACAAATCTGCAAAGCTTATTTATTCGTTAAACAACCTTTTATTCGGTGAATCGAGTAAATGGAGAAAAGTCGAGTCGGCTCGAAAGGCGAACTCTTTCCACCGAAAGAAATTAGAGAAAAAATTAGGCCTTAAAGCTCATACAAAAGTAATTTATAAAATTGAAGACGGCCGCCTCATAGTTGAGCCTGTTCCAAACCTCGAAGAAGTATTAACTGAACCCCCCGCCATAGAAATAACTCTCCAAGAATTTCATAAATTCAGAAAACAGCTATCCCGGAAGGCTGAAACTTGAAATTACTATTAGACACCACGTACTTTCTACCAGTTATAGGAATAACGGTCAAAAACCTACCAAAAGACGCCCCGCTCCAACTAATACAAAAAGGTCATAAAATCTTCATAAGCAAAATAACCATCTTCGAACTCTCAGCAAAAGGCGCTAAACACGCCGCTTCAGGAATAATCTCGCCAGAAAGAATAACAAGAGGCATCCGAGCCATAGCATTACGCTGAAACAATAAACATTATTGAACTACACGAAAGTACCATCTTACACGTAGCCTTCCAACTCAAAAACATACTAAACGACTTCATAGACTGCCTAATCCCATCATCAGCCATAAACCAATGTGACGCCCTAATAACAGAAGACACAGATATACAAAAAGCCAAACAAAACCAAACCTTTCAAGAAATCATAGTCACGAAAAACTCAAAATTCCAAATACTGAAAGTGGCAGAAATTCTATAACACGAGGATCATAAATGGAAACTTTTTAAGCGGCGGCAAAGGCGCAAAACTTAGACCATTAACTTTCAATACGGCTAAACAGCTTATTCCCATCAAAGACGACAAAGCCTAGAAGATGCAAAATAAGAAGAAAACCTCAAGAACTATCTTGCTGAAAAAGGGCATCTGCAAAAGCCTAGTTTTTAGCCATTTATGTAACCGCTTTCTGATACAACTCTTTTTCTAAGTTCTCTACGCGTTTCTTAATTTTGTCAACTTCCCATCGAACAGCTTCATCAGTCATCTCTGTTTTGCGTTTCTCGTTAGATTTTAAAATTAAACGCAGAAATTCGGAGTCATATTGTTTTAGAAGCAAATTCGTGTTAGGTATTAAGCAGTGGCCACCAATAACGTCTGGAAACATTATTGGCCTGTCAAGTCTAACGCGGTGTGTGTCCTCAATAAAATCAACGACATCATCGAAGTCTGCTCCAAAATGTCTACTGATTCTATGCATTTCTTGGAAACATGCAATCATCCATGCTCTGTAAATAGTCTCAAAAAGTTTAGCCAATTCCGTTTCTAGACAGCCTTTTAAAACCTTCGTTTTCAAACCCAGCTTTTCAAAATGTTCCTTTGCCGCCTTAGCAGATTCTGCATTAACGCCACCAACATACTTTGTCCAACGCTTCAGCTCCCACTTCATATATTCTGAACTTTTGTGCACACCTCGGATAGGTGAATTTGCCACTAGACAGCTACCATTAATCCGTTCATAAACAGTCATTGTGGTGCCTGGTGCAACTGTGCTGTTTATTATTACCAACTTTGGACTGAATCGCTCCACATAACTAACAACATTGTTCACGAATCCCTCTTTATCAGTACATGGGATGCAAATATGCATAACATCAACTTTACTGGGCAGTAGGGATGATTGCCCAATTTCTTGCATTTTATTCAGGTTCAAGTCATAACCGTTCACTTCAAACTTATCACTTTCCTTTAGAAGCTCGAAAAGGGGCCGGCCTACTTCTCCTAAACCAACAACTAAAACTTTATCCCTAACCATTTTAATCAGCCCACTATTTCCGGTTGAAACAACTAAACGTAGTCAAACTATTTAAGCTTCACAAAAGCCATACTAAGCATGGGAGAGCAAAACATGACCCAGCCAGCATCAAGGCCTAAAATGGGCGAAGGCGTGATCATGGGTGAAAACGTCCAATTCGGCAAGAACGTCACAATATGGAACTACGTGATAATAGGCGATAACACGCAGATAGGTGACGGAACCCGCATCGGCAGCTTCTGCGACATTGGCAAAAACGTTATAATAGGTAGAAACTGCATAATCCAAGCCCACGTAACCATATCAAACGAATGCCAAATAGGCAATAACGTCTTCATAGGCCCCAACACTAGCCTACTGAACGACAAATTCCCCCACAGCAAATGCCTAACCCCACCGATAATAAAAGACAACGCCATCATAGGTGGATGCGTAACAATACTCCCAAACGTCACAGTCCACGAAAACGCTGTTGTAGCCGCAGGAAGTGTTGTAACGAAAGACGTGCCGCCTAACATCGTAGTCAAAGGAATCCCGGCAAGACCAACAATGACAAGACAAGGATATGAAACGAAGAGAAGGGAATTCATTACAGCTAGGAAAAAGGAAGCGCTCTAACTTCAAATGATAACTGCAGTTCCGTTATTTATCAGCCAACCTTTTCACGATATTTGAAATCGCATCAACAGGATTTTCCAGTTTAGCCAATAGCCCTTGAACATTCCTCTTTCGCCCTAAAACCTCCTTCGCTAAAGCAAAGACCGAGGAAAAATCGGTCTTAAATATGGGAAAACCCTTTTCAGCCAAATAATCATTAACAAATTGTCCTTCAAAGACATTCACTACAATAGCTGGCGTACCTTGTAGTACAGCCTCCCGAGTAATTGTTCCACCGGCCCCAACAAAAAGGTCTGCTTGCGCCACTAAACTTGCAGAATCAACAAAACCCTTCGGAACAATTAAGCCTTTAATAGTTCTTCGTTGATATCTTGGGAGAAAGACAACAGTTCCAAGTCTCCTCAACTCTTTAGCTAGATTTACAAAGGAGAATTTTCCTTTTGCATAAACAGCCTTTTCCTCAACTTCCCTAACCACGATAAGCGGATTCCCAAAATCATATTTCACCGCAGGTCTAAAACCTTTGATCCAAGCGACCTCATCAACTCCATCAAATTGGACAATTTTTCCATTAACGTTATATTTCTGGAGTATTCTCTTTGGAATACTCTTGGAAGCAACAATGAAGTCTGAAAGGGGTAAAGTGAGCCTAAGCACGGCCTCAGCATAGGGAGTATCAACAGTTGTTATGGTTGGTATTGCTAAGCCAAAGGCAACACGAACTTGATCTACAGAACCATGTGAGATGGCAACATCTGGGACCTCAGTTCCAAAAATTTTACAAAATAATAACTGACGCTTAGCTCCTTCCCTGAGCCTGGAAAGAAGGGACTTTGGGTCATACCTTCCAGCAACAATAAAATTTTCGTTTAAAAATCTCGCCAGCGATATCGTATCTGGGTGTCTACGAGTGGTTAGCACAATTTCATAACCTACCTCTCTAAGTTTTTTCGCTATAGCAGCGCTATACCGTACATGCTTTCCGGTACACGCGTCGAGCCAAATTTTCATGCTCTAACTCCTCATATTCCTTTTCCTAACTCTACCACGATTGATTTTCATCTGCAACTACCTTTTTGACGCCGCTCTAGCTTTTTTAAACTACCTTTGCGTACATTAATGTTTGAAAACAGCATTAATATTTTGTGTGGCAGTGATCTTGAGACAGCTCAGAAGGCAACAAATCCTATCCAAAATGGACAGTAATCTTAAATAGAACATTTCCAAAAAGCTTTAGAAGTAGCGTTTAAAAGTAAAATGAAATTCATACGATGCTTCCAAATGATTATAAAACCATAATATGATTACTAGGATTTATATATCAATCAATCGCGGCTGACAATAAACATAAATGCACCGCTCTAACA
>JAOAIV010000092.1 GCA_026414525.1 Candidatus Bathyarchaeota archaeon
AGTTTTCGCCGAGAACACTGCCTGAAGAATTCGGCTTCCAAGGAGGCGAAGCACATGGAAATTGACTACGCCAAAATAGGGCTAAAAGTAGGCTTAGAAATCCACCAACAGCTTAACACGCGGGAGAAGCTGTTCTGCAGCTGCCCTCCAACGCTCTTCAAGGAAAACCCTGAAATCACATTTCTACGCCGGCTGCGCCCGACGCAGAGCGAGCTTGGCCAGGTGGATCCGGCAGCGTTTTTCGAGTTCCAGAAAGGCGTAAAAATCCTGTATGAAGCGAACCGCGCAACCAGCTGCCTCGTGGAGATGGATGAGGAGCCACCGCACCCGCTGAACATGGAAGCCGTGGAAGCCGTTTTAACAGCCGCGCTGATGATGAATATGCAGCCCATCGACGAAGTGCACGTAATGCGCAAAACCGTCATCGACGGCTCCAACACCACAGGCTTCCAGCGCACATGCATCATCGCCTCTGACGGCTGGATCAAAGTCGGCGAGAAAAAAATTCCGATACAGGCCGCAAGCCTGGAAGAGGATGCGGCTCGGAAAACAGGCGAAGAAGACGGAGGAAAAATCATCCGCTACCGCATTGACCGCCTGGGCATACCGCTCATTGAAGTTGCCACGGCGCCCGTCATCTACTCGCCAGCCGAAGCCCAGCAAGTCGCCTTCGCCATCGGACGCATACTCCGAGACACAGGCAAAGCCATGCGCGGGCTGGGCACCATACGCCAAGACCTAAACGTGTCGCTTCCTAACGGCGCATTGATGGAGATAAAAGGCGTTCAGGAGCTTGAGCTTATCTCGAAGGTTGTGGAGTACGAGGTTCAACGCCAGCTTGAGCTTATCCGCATTAAAGAGGAACTGAATAGGCGTGGCGCGCAAAAAGACGCTTTGCAGCCGCAGTTTATCGATGTAACATGGATTTTCAAAAGTACCCAATGCAAAGTCATCCGCAAAGCGCTTGACAAGGGCTACAGTGTTTTAGCAGTCAAGCTTCCACGGTTCAGTGGCATCCTGAAACGCGAGCTTATACCAAACGTTCGCTTCGGCACCGAGTTGGCTGACCGCGCACGGTTCTGGGGCAGAGTAGGCGGAATCTTCCACACCGACGAGCTGCCCGCTTACGGCGTAACCGCTGAAGAAGTCGCAGCGCTACGCAAGGCAACAAGCGCAAACGACGAAGACGCCATAGTGTTCGTGGCTGACAATGCTGAAAATGCGCGTGACGCGCTGAAGGCGGTTGTGGAACGCGCGCAGGAAGCCTTGGAAGGCGTGCCAGCGGAAACCCGCACCGCGAAGGAAGATGGCACAACACGTTATATGCGGCCTAGGCCGGGTGCCGCGCGAATGTATCCTGAAACGGATATTCCGCCTGTTCGCCTAACAGCCGAGCTAATCGCGCGAGTCAAAGCGAATTTGCCTGAGCCCGCTGAGAAGAAGGTCGGCCGTTTTATGCGAGAATACCGCTTGAATGAGAAGCTCGCTAGGCAAGTTGTTGACTCTGAGTACTGCGGGCTTTTCGAATCTATTGTTCGGGAAACCGGAGTGGCCGCCACAACTGTTGCGGCTTTTCTGACGGAAACTGTGAAGTCACTGAAGCGCGACGGGATCGTAGTGGAAAAAGTCGCTGACGATCAAATAAGAGATATTTTCAGAGCTTTAGCCGCAGGCGAAATTGCCAAGGAAGCGGTGCCAGATGTTTTCTCTTGGCTCTCTAAGAATGAAGGTAAAAGCTGTCAAGAAGCAGCTGCTGCGTTAGGGCTGAAGATGCTTTCGAAAGCCGAGTTAGTCGCGCTTATAGACCGAGTAATCACGGAGAACAGCCAAGTTGTTGATCAGATGGGCGCGAAAGCGTTCGGCATGCTGATGGGCGCCGTGATGCGGGAAGTGAGGGGGAAAGCGGATCCAGGAGTTGTAAGTTTGCTGCTGAAAGAAAGGCTTACTTAGCAAGAGAAACTTCTGCTACTTCTTTTATCATAACCATTTTTTCTTGCAGACTTATGTTTTCGCCGCAGTAGGGGCATAGTTTGAAGTCTGGCCGGAGTAGCATGCCGCAGCTGGAGCATGCTAGGGTGAAAAGAAATTTTTCTTCCAGAGTTTTTATTTCTTTTTTTAGGCTGTTGAGTTCGGCTCGGGTTTTCTCCATGGTTTCTTTGATGGGTTGGATATCTTTGACTTCAGCACGTATGTTTCTCATTAGGTCTTTGACTTGTGCAAGGATTTCGCTGTCTGATTCTATTGTTTCATACATTAGGTCGAAGAGTTCGCTTTTGCTTTCTATGATTTGGGTTTCGATGGTGTTTTGCTGTTTGGCGTCCGTGATGATCTTGTTTAGGAAGACTTCTATGGGATTGTTGAAGGCGATTATGCATGTTATAGCCCAAAAGGTGATGGTTGCGGCTGTTGAGGTGAGGAGATAGGAGTTTGTGGGTATTTGCTGGAGTTGTTCGCCTATTAGCGGGTATAGCTGTGGGAGTTGGGTTGGTTTTTTGAAAAGTATGGCAGTTATTGCGTCGATTAGATGTAGAAGTGCGATGAAGGTTAGGGTGCTGAAGAGCCATACGGATATTCCTTTTCTCAATTGTCAGATCTCCTGTTTGCCGGCTCAGTTACAGCGAATATTGCGTCTCAATATTTAACAGTTTATTCCGGTTGCCGAAATATTCCAAAAGACAAAAATTCTAAAAGCACCACAATAACTGTAATAGCATGGGATAACCAGTGACAAACAAAAAAGACGAAACAACCGAAAAAACCATCAACTTCTCTTTCCGCATCAAAATAGGCGAGCAGGAAATCGAACTAAAAGGAACCCACGAAGAAGTGACAAAAACCCTTGAAAATCTCCCAAACATAATCACCAACGTTCAAAAAGCATTCGAAAGCCTAAAACCCAAAACCATCGCAACATTAACCGTAAAAACTGAACCCGCCCAACAAACAAAAGAAGAACTAAAAACGCCCATACAAGCATACCCAAAAATCAACAATGTAGTCAGCTGCGAAGACGCCGTGCTTAGGCTGCTGGAAACAGACTGGGGCAAATGGCGCCCAAGAACGATGGAAGAACTAAACGACGCCATAAAAGCAAACAAACTCAAGTATACACCGCATACCCTTGAAGCGACGCTTAACAAGCTCGCCGACAAGGGCATGGTGCGGCGGTGGAACACTAACGCAGGCTTCGTTTACATACTTGCTGAAGAAAAACCTGCAGGCATAGGAGGAGAAACAACAAGTGAAACACATCGAGGCGCGAATTAAAACATCCTTCGGCGAAATTGTTATTCAAGGAGAAAACCCAAAAGAAATCCTTGAGATGCTGGAAACCATTCCAGAAAACTTTCTCGATAAACTTTCTGACTTCGTCTCGAATAAGCTTACGCCTTCAGGTGCACAACTAAAAGGCATTGTAGAACTTACAACCGAAGGCCCAGTTATAATAGCGCGAGAAAAACTCACCCACTATGAAGCCGTAGGTTTGGTTCTTTATGCTTCACCCGAGAAGACCAATACTGCCGCGCAAATAACTAAACTCTTGGAATCCAGCGGCATAAAAATCATGGTGCCCGCACGCTTAAACGAGATGACCAAGCGAGGACACGTCTTCAAGCCAGACCCAAACAAACCAGAGTTTAAGCTGACGATTCAAGGCGAAAAATGGGTTGAAGATGAAGTGCTATCAAAGTTTAGAGGTAAAATAGGTTGATCGAAAAACAGGAAAAAGCCGAGGTGCACATTAAGTATAAGGAGCTGGAAAAATCGTTTTATGCAACGCTTGAGGAGACATGGCTGTTACTGAACAAATTCTTCAGCAAGTATCTTCCCCAATTCGAAATCGCAAATAAACTATGGTTAAACGTTGACATTCAGCAGCTCGCCAAAGACTGTGAGGGGATAATTGCTTTCTCGCCGGAAGGAGCAAATCTTCTGATACCTAAAAGTAAAATAACAGATAACGAGACTCTGCTGCTGTGGCTTTTGGCAGCATATCTTGGTCATAGATTGGGCTTGACGGAGAGCGATACACTTTCAAAGGAAGAGTTGCAGACAAAGCTTGGCAAAAACAGCAAAATCACGAGTACACGATTAGGAGAACTCGTGAAAAATGACTTGGCCACAAAGACCATGGACGAAAAATTTAGGATCACAACCTTCGGCGTTGCTCAAATGCAGAGAGAGATTCTGCCAAAAATTAAAACAAAACTAAACGCATGAAACGTTGCACGCAACACTTGTGAAAAAACATATTTACTTCAGAGTACCTGTTATTGATTCTGATGGGGGAACTTATGCTGGATATTATTTTAGCATTAACTTCGGCATTTGCGAAATTTTTTGAGTCCATTACTCAGATGGATATAATCGCACTTGTTGCGCTTATCATAATAGGCGTAATTATTATATTACTAATCAAACTGCTAATCATGCTAATTCCTGCGATACTCCTCGCGCTTGTAGTTTGGTTCTTCACAGGCAGCTTATTCTGGGCTGGAATAACCTTTCTCGTAATCGCATCACTCTCGATACTAAAGAAACTATGACGCCTTCATATTTGGCGCCTAATA
>JAOAIV010000093.1 GCA_026414525.1 Candidatus Bathyarchaeota archaeon
GCGTCAACGTGTACTTCGAGTTTGCCGTTTGCATTTTCCTTAATTTTTGCGTTTACCAGCTGTAAATTCGCGTTTACCTTTAGAATTTTTCCCAGTTCTTCTACTTTTTCATTCCAAACTACAACGGGCACTTCTCCAGTTTCATCTGCCAGCGTAAAACGCATCACCGTTCCTTCACTCATGTCGTTTCTTGCGAATTTGGAAGCAGGAAACAATTCTTTAACCTTGCCCGCAAGATGGATATCCTTACGCGTCTTGGTTAAATCGCTGATTTTCGTGGTAAACCTGCTGATAAAGGGGTAATCCTCAGCTTTTAAGTCTTGAGCTTCAATTTCAATCTGGCTTTTGCTGCCCACATGTAACTCCACTTTGCCTTTACGGTCTTCACGGGTATATCCATGAAGAAAACGAACGATTTGCCCAGCTTTAAGCGCGCCTTTTTCCACGAATTCAGTTTTATCATTCCACAATATAACACGTATCGTAGTGTCTTCGTCAGCGATAATAACACTTGCCAGATTTCCCGGTTTTTCGCCTTCAAAGGTTCTAGAAGGATAAACTGCAACCACACGACCGGCTACTGTAACATCATTTAATCCTGGAACTAAATGGCTTATGCGTAACCTGCTATTAACACGGCTTCGTATGATTTCAACGCCATATCTGGCTGCAATCAAACGGAGAAGCGTCTCATCTGCTACAAGGCCGCCCATTTTACTTTTCTCCACTTTTAAATTTTCAAGAATCTGGTTTCGGCTGAGTTCTGGGTGCTTCGCTAGAATCTGTTGGATTATCTCTTCAGCAGACATTTTTGGCGTCAGCACGAATAAGTTACTTCAATATGTTTTAATTTTTCTGTGTTACTCGTCAATTAAATGGTCTGGCTAAGTTTATTAAATCCGCTATTCCCTTTTAAGATGAAGCTGGGAAAGAGAAATGGTGGACTCAGCGTCTCTTTACATTCTCGGCATAGCTCTGGTTTTTATCGGCATTCTAATTGTTATAGTTACCCTAATTTTGCTTTCAGTTTCAAGCGCCAAAAGCGGAAAAATCAAAGGCGGAGGCGCGATAATAGTTGGTCCTGTCCCGATAATTTTTGGAACAGACAGTAGATCACTTAAGACTATTCTGCTGCTTTCTTTGGCGCTCGCGGTTACGCTTGTTGTCTTTATTGTACTTCAGCATTTGTTAATGAGATGAAAGGAGGCGCCGCTGAGCGTGGCTATTGAAGAAAACCGAGAAACCTTTGAGGAAGATGTACCTGCGTATAGGAAAATCTTTGCGCTTTTGATGATAGGCATAATCCTGATAGTTGTTGGCATGATGGTTATTTTACTTGCTACAGTTCTTTACGGCGGTGGTTCTGCAAATGCTGGCGCGATTATCTTCATCGGACCATTCCCGATAGTGATAGGTGCAGGTCCAGATGCAGCTTTCATGGTTTCGGTCAGCATAATCATAGCTGTTCTAAGCATTGTTGTCTTTCTAGTTATAAATAGGAAGTGGAGGCTTAGCGGTTAGCTTTTCTCGCTTACTTGCTCTTCTTCCTTACCATAATATGAATACAAGAATATTAGAACTAAGGCAACGAAAGTTGATGCCATAAGAATGTATTCTAAAGTCAGGAAGTACGCACTTAGATCCATAGGCGATTCTCCGTCTCTCGTTTATTCATTCAACGTTTTAATATTTAAACAGTAGCCTTAATTTTTTGATTTAACTTGTAAACACCATGAGCGCATTACTCTTTTAAAGATGATAGTTAGTGCCATAATAGTATGAAAGTTGTTCCTTGGTTTAGCTGGTGATCTCGTAGCCGTTTTTGCCATCTTTAGTCTTTTGGGGCACTGTCATGATGAACTGGACGCCTTGTCCAGCCTTCCCTTTTTCTTCTATTGTCCACCCGTAAGCTTCGCATATCTTTTTTATCAAGTAAAGTCCATAGCCCGTGCCTGCTCCATAGCCTTCTTGAAAAAGATGTTTCTTATTGTTTTCAGGTATTCCTACTCCGTCGTCTTCATAGACGAGTTCCAGATGGTTTTCTTCTTCCTTATAGTACACTCTGATTCTACTCGTCTTCTTACCGTACTTCAGCGTGTTATCAATTAAGTTATAGAACAGTTGCCGCAACAAAGAATCGGCAAAAACCATAAGCCCGTGGCACTCGTTAACAAGTGTAGCGCCTTTTAAATCCGAAAAAAGAAACGCTGCTTCATTGACATGTCTTTCCACATCAATGTAAGAAAGCTCTTCCGCACCTACTTGCACATACACTTTTTCAAAGTCAATAATCCGTAGCATCTGCTGAGATATCAACTCTGCTTCTTGCAACTGTGCCAAGATTTCAGGTTTGTCGCTGAGCCGCTTTTTCAAAATGTAGAGGTGCCCGTTTAAAGCTGAAAGTTTGTTTCGGATATCATGGCGCGTCAAGCTCTCGACTACATGAAGTTTTTCATTAAGCTCTACTACCTTTTGTAGTGCTTCGCAAATAACTTCTTGCATCCACTTCTGCTCAGATATGTCCGTTGAAACCCCGATTGCTCCAACTATTTTCTCTGCATCGTCAATAATTGGCGCGTACGTCACGATTGTTGGGAAAATATCGCCATTACGCTTTTTAGCAACAAATTCACCTGACCAGTGTTCTCCTTTAATCAGCTGATCCAAAACGGTTTTTGCTTGCCCTTTAGATGTATCCGCGGAAATGACATCTATATGGCGCCCTATGACTTCTGCCTCTTTCCAACCGTAAAGCTGCTCGGCACCGCGGTTCCAATATGTGATTCTGCCTTCCAAATCAGTTGCGATAACGGCTTGCCCAACGGCATTCAGTAAACGCGCTTGTAAACGGTTCTTTACGGAAACTTTTTTGCTTTCTGTGATGTCTCTGAAAACTCCGAAAAGAAGTTTCTTGCCGCCTGCTTCTATTAGGTTGGCTTTTATTGAGACATCCTTGATTTCGCCATTTTTGGTGACAATTTGATCTTCAACTGTAAAACCTCCGCCTCTGCGATGCAGCATAAAGGTTTTGCTGTACTCTCCCTCAATAGATTCTGGAGGATGAAGGAGTCGCTGATGCATGCCGATCAATTCCGATCTTGATCTCCCAACCAACTCGGTTGCAGCACGGTTACAGTCGACAAGAATTCCTGTTTCAGCCTCAGCGACAAAAATGGCGTCCAAGGACTCTTCAAACAATGCTCGGTATTTTTCCTCGGACTCTTTTAGGGCGTGCTCAATTCTTTTCTGTTTGGTGATGTCGCGAGCAGAGATTATGATGCCCGTAATCTGGCCGTTAGCCTTTAAAACTTTTGATGCTCCATCCATTAACACATAATTTCCATCAGCAGTTTTGCAACGAAGTTCAAGTTTTCCTCCAGAACAATCCTTGAACACTTTTTCTACAGCGTCCACTACAGCTGGCAAGTCGTCTGGGTGAATGAACTCGATAATGGATTTTCCCCTTATCTTGTCTGGCTCATAACCTAAAACCCATTTAACCGACGCGCTAGCATAAGTGATTGCCAAATTTCTGTCGGCTAACAGTAGTATTTCTTGTATGTTCTCAGTAATTAGGCGAAGGCGATTTTCAGCTTCTCGCAAAAGCTTTTCAGCCTTTTGTCCCTTAACTGCATCACAGATACTTCGCTTCAATTCAACGTATGTTGCTTCAGCAGGTCCTTCCTTTCTAATGTATCGAAATGCTCCAGAATTCAAGGCTTCAATAGCGATTTCTTCTTTGCCTTTGCATGTAAATAATATGAAGGGAATATCGTTCCCATTTTGCCTTAGCTCTCTCAGAAGCTCCAAACCGTTTTTCCCCGACATCTTATAATCAGCAACAATCACATCATACTCTGAGTTTCTTAACTTTTGAAGCGCTTCCTCAGCCGACAATGCTGTATCGACTTCAAACAGGTTTGGTTCTTCTAAACATTGCTTTGCCACAGCCAAAAAGCCTGCATCGTCATCCACATGCAGTACTCTTATTGCTTTTTCTTTACAGAGCTCTACGTATACTTCACTTGTCGGCGTAGCCTCAACCTTAGTCATCTAAATCAACTGTGGCTATTCCATTGCGATTTAGAGTGCAAAGATTAAATTGATTATGAATTAACCGTATGAATTAAGGTTCAAAGCATGACAAACCATGACAATCAAAATAGCGCCGGCGGAATATGCTGGTTGATTCAGCGCGTATAATGGTTTATATTAAGCGTTGTTAAACCTAAACGTGGTTAACTCCGTGAGCAATAGGCGTATTCTCTTTTACGAGTTGGCTGGTGCCGTTTTCATAATCATCTTTGGGAGCATGCTGCATTTTACTTTTGAGTGGGCAGGTCGGCAAGCAATTGTCGGAGTCTTTTCAGCAGTAAACGAGAGTGTCTGGGAACATTTGAAACTTGGTTTCTGGCCAGCCATAGCCTTCGCAC
>JAOAIV010000094.1:0-262 GCA_026414525.1 Candidatus Bathyarchaeota archaeon
AGTATATGCCGAGTGGTCTGCGTCTATCCCGTTCTTATTACAGATAAGCGGAAATACGTTACGCGGGATGCGTATTGCGTTGACATGAATGAGCTGTCCAAGATAGGTGCGCTTGAAGATTTAATTTCCAGTTCTTAACCTAGTTTTTCTTGAACCGCGTCATTTTCCGCTTTAGCTTGCTTCGCGGGCTTCCAAGATTTCCTAACGCAGTCCGCATGTTCGCCATGCGTTTTCAGCCATTGCCTCAAAAACTCCATTGTTT
>JAOAIV010000094.1:272-4354 GCA_026414525.1 Candidatus Bathyarchaeota archaeon
GTGTTCAGAGAGAAACATTCCTCTTTCTTCAGGAAACCTTTGATATTTGCTGGCATTTTGCGCTATCCTCATAACGCAACCTGTAGAAGCAGACATTCCTGTTTTATAAAAAGCTTCAATTTCTTTATCTCGCTCCACCTTCGCGATAATTGATGCTGCAGAAACAATGGGGTAAATTCTGTCCGCCTTGTGGCTTGAAATGATGATGGCTTTGGCGGTTAAGCATTCTTGTATATGCTGCGCAAAACGATGTTCTATCACGTCCGCCGCATCCACATAAGCGATGTCAGGCTTCAAGGCGTTTATAATCTGCGCCATTATCTGGGCCTCCAGTCGATTAAGTTTGTGTAGCCTCCTTTTACATTCAACGGCTTGATCAATTTCCCTAGGTGACAACTTGATGGTCAAACATTTTTCGGATATTCGAGTAATTTCGGTGGCTAGAGTTTCACGCTTCTTAGGAGAAAGAAGCTTCGAGTCTTTTATGCCCAGCTTGGTTAGAAACGGCAACCGTTCTTCTTTCATAAGGACTCCAGCAATGACCAACGGGCCTATAACACAGCCGCGACCTGCTTCGTCAACACCCGCAATTAACATGCATTAGCTCGCCTTATCCGCAAATATTGGCAAATGCGCTGTTCTTGGCTATAATCCTTTCACATAACTGCCTTATCAAAGTTGGCTTAACTAAAAAAGCAGCTTTTTACCCATAAAACATATCACTCATCCTGAAAAACTCAATTATAGACAGAAACCCCGCTTACAAATAGTTTCAAAGCTGTATATGAATGATTTATTCATTTTTTATGATAAAAAGTGGATTTTGGATTCATATAACTTTTATATATTCCCTAATAAATGAGAAGCCGAGAGTTGGAGAATCCTGCCCCAAAGCTCCACCTTCTAAAAATTCTCCCTCTCCCTTCTCCTTTCTCCCTGATGGGGCAGGGTTCCCCACTTCTGTGCGATTCTACAAAAAAGATAAACGAAAAAGAAGAGGTAATCTACTCTTTTGGTTTTATCGCTGAGATCGTTACGCTAGCTACAGAACTAGCAAGCTTCGCAACGCAACTATCGGATGTGTTTAGCTTTTTTGCAATAGCTTTTGAGGTAGAGTCGCTGAGCACCAACTCACCGGGCAAATGCACTTCTTTAATGATTTCTACTTGCTTGAAACCTGCATTTTTTATCAGCTGAAGATATTCATTTTTCATTTCTGCTCCTGAAACACATCCTATGTACGCTTGCACGTTCTCCTTTAGTGGTTCCGGCAACTCTTTTAGCAGAACCATGTCCGAGATTATCATTCGTCCACCTGGTTTAAGCACGCGGAAGGCTTCGTTGAAAACTCGCTGCTTGTTAGGTGACAGATTAATCACGCAGTTACTGATCACCACGTCTGCAGTGTTATCGGCAATAGGTAGGTTCTCTATTTCGCCTAGGCGGAATTCCACGTTCTTGTAGCCGCCTCGTCTGCAGTTTTCCCGTGCCTTGTCAAGCATCTCCGGCGTCATGTCCACGCCTATCACGTGCCCTTTCTCTCCCACCTTTTTCGCCGCCAAGAAACAGTCCAAGCCTGCGCCCGAGCCGAGGTCAACCACGGTTTCACCCTCTTTCAGCGTTGCCAAAGCCACCGGGTTTCCACAGCCCAGCCCCAAGTCTGCGCCTTCTGGAATGCTGCTTAATTCTTCTGGGCTATAACCTATGTTCTCGCTGAAGTTGGAGTTGCAGCTGCAGCCGCAACCGCATGTTTTCTCCTTTGCTATTTTCCCGTATGCTTTACGCACCATGCGCTTTACTTTTTCCTCCCTCATTTCTCTTCAACTCCATGAAAAGCTTCCTGCAAAATCGGGCCAAGCAAGTTTTTCACTTGGCTGTCAAGTGTCTCGGCTTTAACGATGACGAAGCAGCCGATTTCGCCTCTGCATTCGCAGCCTATAACCGCAAGTTTATCGTTTGGTGCAAGTTTTGCTTTTTCCCTTAAATCTTTTGGAAGAATTATCTGCCCTTTAGCGTCTACTGTGACTATTGCCTCGATTTTGCAGCATTTTTCGCTGGGCAATTTGTTTTACCTCAAGCAGGAGAAGAATTGGTTCTGAATATTTATACTTTTCCTAAAATTATGAAAAATCTAAAAAATACGAATTAACTCTGTGGACTTCCGCCGAACACACTGACTCCACAGAAAAAATCTAAGGCTCTTTAAAGATAGGATATAGACTTATGTTTCAGAGCGCGAAAGAATACCTGTATGCTGCACGTAGAAAAGATGGGCGCAGAGGATTTCCCTTTTGCCGTTCAGCTTGCCAACACAATGAATTGGAACATGACCCCCGAAGACTTTGCGTTCATAATGGAACTTGAGCCCGACGGCTGCTTTGTCCTATTCAGCGGCGACAAGCGGCTGGGCATATGCACCACCATCAGCTTGGGTCGCCTTGGATGGATAGGCAACCTAATAGTTAAAGAGGCTTATCGAAAGGAGGGCGCTGGAAGCCTTCTGCTGAAGCACGCAATAACCTACTTACGACGCAAACGCGCAGAGACCATCGGGCTTTATGCCTATCCGCATCTTGCAAGTTTTTACGAAAGTCACAGCTTTAAACCTGACATTGAGTTTTTGGTTTTGCAAGGAAAAGCCCCTTTCTATTCGGCGGATGCCGAGGTGCGCCAAGCAGAGAGGAATGATATTCAAGAAATAGTAGAGTTTGACCGCCAATGTCTTGACGCTGACCGCAAGAAGCTGCTGGAAGCTATAATCCTCAAAGCGGAAAATCCATGCTACATCTTGCCCGCTAACAATGGCATTTCTGGCTATGGCGCCGCGAAAGTTTATGGAGTAACGGCTGAAGTTGGACCGCTTGTATGCTCCGCAAATCATAAGGAAGCAGCGGAGAAGCTTCTGAAAGCCGTTTTAAGCAGGCTTAATGGGCTTCACGTTTCTGTTTGCCTACCAGCGAAAGAGATGGCGCTGATTAATCTGCTACGTAAGGCAGGGTTCAGAGAGGACTTCCGTGTTGTGCGAATGTTTTTAGGGCTCGCGCCAGCCAAAAACTGCATATACATCGCAGAATCTTTAGAACGAGGATGAGGTCAAATGGGTAGTGATTTGTGCCGGGAGCTGGCAGAGGATTTTCTTAAAACATGCTGGCCCTGCGTGAGACTCCTCGTTGAAACGCTCAGCAACTTCAGGAAGGAAAAAGCAGGGCAAGCTATTTCCCTGTTTAAGTTTAGGAACGGCCAAAAAGTTAGTTCAACATTTGATGGCAGCTACTTCTTTCTACGCGGGTCAGTTGAATACTCAAATCCACAGTTAACGCTGGAGGAAGTTCAAGGCATTATTGGCGCGCGATTGCTGGAAGCATGCGGAAATCACTTCCTCAACTATGGCTTGCATACGCCAACGGCCTCTGACATCGATGAGATTTGTGAAGCGCTGAAGAAACCGTCTGAAGGCCCGATAATTGCTTTTCTGCTTAATACCGATGAGATAGAAGCGGATCGTTACTCCATGAATCCTTTGCGCCAATCAATAGTGGACAGCGGGCAAAGCGCGTTTCCAGCGGCATACGTTAAAACAGATCCGCTTAAAATTGACCCCGAGTTCGTGCGCAAGTATGAAGGCAAACTAATCTCAAGGCAAGAAGTCGAACTCATAAGCCGCCAACTTGACTGCGCAAAGGGCTCCTACATGGACTTCGTGGACTCCGTCAAGTACACGCAACTAGAAGGGCTCTCCAAAGCCTCCGGGATGGATTTGTCGCTTTACGCTTTGCGCATGCCTTTGACGAGTCTGCAGGCGGAAGCTAAAGATGGCTTGTTGCATTACATAATCCGCGGCGTCCACAGCGACTATGAGTCGGTAAGCCAAGCGTACAGCTGTATGGGCCGAAGCATGACAAGCCGCACGACGCTGCTGACCGTGCCGCACTCTAATAAGGGATATGGCTCTAAGCGCGCAGCGCGAGGCAAAATTCACTTTGAAGATACGAAGCTGGAAAGCATCAGCGTCACATACCAAACCACCCTGCTTTATCCTAATGAGATAGATCCAGAAGACGTTAGCATAGCAAAAGCTGAAG
>JAOAIV010000095.1 GCA_026414525.1 Candidatus Bathyarchaeota archaeon
AGATGTGTATAAGAGACAGCTCTAATGGTTCGCGGAAACGCCAAGAAAATGAGTCCCGAGTTTTTGCGAGGAGCTTCTTTCACAAGATATGGCACCACACTTTACGTTGGAATAGGTGTACCCATTCCCATCTTGAACTTGGGTCTAGCCAAGAAAACCGCTATACGCGACGATGAAATCTTCACGAATGTTGTGGATTATGGCGTGCCGCGTAGAGACCGCCCCGTGCTGGGGCAAGTGAGCTACAAGGAGTTGAAGTCAGGTTCAATAACTTTGGCCGGCAAGCGCGTGCGAGTTAGTTCGTTGTCAAGCCTGAAAATTGCGCGGAAAATAGCTATTACACTGAAAAAGTGGATTGAGGAAGGCGAGTTCTACCTCACATCTCCTGTTGAGCGGCTACCTTTTGACACCATATTCAAACCAATGCGGCAGACTGAAGAAGTATCATTTGTAGCTAACGTAATGCAAAAAGCAGTTACATGCAAAGAACACGAGTCTCTCCAGGCAGTCGCTGAGCGCATAGTAACCCAGTCGGTTAACCACATCGTCATGGTGGACGATAATGGCAGGCTAACCGGCATAGTCACATCATGGGACATAACTCGCGCTTTAGCGCATGGCAAAACAGTGTTGGCGGAAGTTGTCACCCGCCGAGTGATAACAGCAAAGCCTGATGAACCTTTAGAAACCGCATCGAAAAGGATGGCGCAACATAACATTTCCGCTTTGCCAGTAATCGACAACGAAAAGAGAGTGCTAGGTATCGTTACAGCTGAGGATGTGTCTAAACTGTTGGGAAGGTGAAAGCCAAATGGCGCGTGTTCTACTTAGATTCTCTGAAAGCATAGTTGAAGAACCAATAATAGCGCAAATAATCTTGGAGTTGAAAATACCAATCAACATTATCACCGCGCATGTAGACTCCAAGGGCGGTGAGGTTCTGGCCGAAGTGCCAAACGAAGCGCTGGACAAGGTGATTAAAGCTTTCCGCCAAAGAGGCGCGGTGGTTAGCCTGCCAAAGCTCATTGAAGTCGATAGTGAAAAGTGTATTAGTTGTGGCGCATGTGTTACGCTGTGTCCGGTGGAATCGATTAAAATTGATGAGGACAAATCTGTGGTTTTCGACAAGGAAAAGTGCATTGGTAGCATCTGCAGTGCGTGTGTAGACGCATGCCCAACCAGAGCAATAAAATCTCCAAAGCAGAATAACGCAGAAGCTGCCGCTAACTGCAAGCTTTAAAGCGGCTTCGGAGTAAAGCGATGAAAAGTCTTCTTAAAGAATCCTTTATTTTCAAAGAATCTCGGTGCATGATAATCGCTGACAAGCCCGAAGGCATTCAAGCAGCTAAGGCATCAATTAGACAACATAGGTGTAAACTCGAAGATTATATAAAAACCAACCCAAAATTTTTCTATTCGCTGGCTCCGGTTC
Source organism: Candidatus Bathyarchaeota archaeon (assembly GCA_026414525.1). GTDB lineage: Archaea > Thermoproteota > Bathyarchaeia > Bathyarchaeales > Bathycorpusculaceae > JAOAIV01. The sequence continues at coordinate 1,433 of JAOAIV010000095.1, forward strand.
CAGTACCCCGTAAGCCGCTGATTGCTAGGCTAATGGCTAAAGCCGCTGAAAAGGCAAATGTTGGACCTATGGCGTCTGTCGCCGGTATCTTAGCTGATTTAGCCGTAAAAGCAATGCTCCGCGTCGGCTGCAAAGTGGCGGTTGTAGAGAATGGTGGTGAAATCTCTGCTATGGCGAATGTGCCCATCGACGTGGCGGTTGCAGTGGGAGACACGCCGTTGTCAAAAAAGTTTGGTTTTCGGCTCACAGAGTTTCCAATAGGTGTGGCTACAAGTTCAGGGCGTTTCAGTCACGCCTTAAGCTTCGGCGATGCAGATGCCGTAACAATCTTCTGCAAAAACGCAGGATTAGCAGACGCCGCGGCCACGGCGGTGTGCAACGTGGTGAAAGGCGAAGACCACCAAGCCGCAATCCAAGTTGGAATAAACAAAGCGCTGTCCATTCAAGGCGTCGCCGGCGTGCTCATAATCTACAGGGGTTTCGCAGGGACTGCAGGCAAGATTCCGCAAATAATCAAGGTAAACTCCTAATTGCATTTATAACCTTTTTTTAGGCTACTCCATACGAAAATAGCAACAACCACGGCGAGAATTACGCCTAAAAGCGGCAGAGCGGACTCTATTCGGCCATCACCGAAAAACAGAGACCGTTAGAAAGACTATCGCGCCCATAACAACCACCATGAAGATTGACGTAATAAAGTTAAGAACTGTATTACCTGCCAAGTTTCTTCACATCTTCAACTCATTAATTTTGACGAGTTCACCAGCGCAATTATAGGCTTCAGAACTCCGCTTATTGTTGACCGCGGCCTTCCATTTTATTACACGGTGCTTGTTTTTTCAGTAGTATCTATCTTCTTAATGTATCTCATAATTAAATCGAAACTCGGCTTGGCTTTCAAAGCTATACGCCAGAATGAGCTAGAAGCCAAGATGATAGACATCAACACCGCCAAGTATCGCTTAATCGCGTTTGTTATTAGCACTTTCTTTGCGGGACTGGCAGGCGGACTTTACGCTCAGTCTATTCAATATATCCAAAATTTTATTTTTGCACCTTACTACTCGTTCTTGCCGCTAATGATGTCCGTCATAGGTAGCTTAGGCACCATAGAAGGGCAGGTAATTGGGGCAGTCATAATTAGAGCAATCGAATCTTATCCGCCAAGCGTCGATTCTGCTCTGGACAGTCTCCTTCATCCTTTATTCCCAAGCGTAAGCCATGTAGGCCCTCCACTACGCATGTTGGGCTTGGGTGTATTCTTTATTGCGATTGTAATTTTTGCGCCTCAAGGCCTCGCTCCTCTCATAAAGAAAGCCTACAACTACTTACGCCGTAGTCCAGCGGAGAAAAAACATAATGAAAGGTAAAGATATTTTCCGTGAGAATTTAGGCATTAAGGTTCTTGAAGTAAAAGACGGTTACGCAAAGTTATCTCTGCAAATAACAAAAAACCACACGAATTCTATAGGCACCGCGCATGGCGGCGCGATTTTCGCATTAGCCGATTGTGCCTTCGCAGAAGCGGCAAACTTTGGAGAAAATATCGCAGTCGCGGTGCAGGTAAGCATTAATTTTATGAAACCCGCTTTCGAAGGTGATATCCTCACTGCAGAAGCTGTAAGGGTATCTGAGGGAAGGACACTGGGCTTTTATCATGTTACCATTTTCAAAGAAGACAAGAAAATAGCTTTCTTTTCGGGTTTAGCATTCAAAACTTAACTTTACTCAGGATTTTAAGCCTCGATCTGCTATTAAGTCTTAGCTGATATCCCGCGATGGAAACATGTATGACAGAAAGTGCTTTAATCTCCAAAAATAGCCTAAACCTGCAACAGAGACGCGTAAAATATGGAGAGGTTACAAGTGTTTAAAGGCATTTACGCTTTAATTATTGAATTAGATTCTGATGTATGCTTAAATGTTGGAGCTTTAGGGGAATTAAAATTCAAGAAGGGCTTATATGCTTATGTTGGTTCTGCGCAAGCTAATCTCCTATATCGAATAAAGCGGCATTTTAGAAGGGAAAAACGATTGTTTTGGCACATAGACTACTTACTCAGTAATAACGCAGCCAGAATCATCAAAGTTCTTTTCAAGCAAACTGATAAAAGTGGGGAATGCGCGCTTGCCACATTTTTTAGCGAACGAGGCGAGCCAATACCTGGCTTTGGCTGCTCTGACTGCCGCTGCAAGAGCCATTTATTCCACATAACTGATTATCACATGTTGGACGAAACAATGCAAACTGTGCACTTTGAAACATAACACTTTTTAATGAAAGAAAATGAAGAATACAATAGAATGCATAAAAAAGCGGTCGTAGTCTAGTCTGGTCTAGGACATCAGCCTGCCACGTTGACGACCCGGGTTCAAATCCCGGCGACCGCACCATAAAATTTTACGATATTAATAGCCTGCTTAGCATGGGCAAATGATTATTCCAATAAAAATGAGGTTCCCTCGAATTGGGAGGTGCTATTTGATTTTATTTATCAGCAAGTTTTCTCGTATATTGGCCGGTAAAGTTGGGAAAATTTGTGCTTCCTCGAGCTTGATTTTCACTGTTTCCGTTATCTGTGATTTAATAAATTCTTCGTTTTCCGGGTCATTTATCCAAAACAGTGGTTCAATTTCGACTGTCCAGTCCCGGGTTCTTAGCAAGAACCTAATTTCCCTTTGTCTTTCTTCATCCACCACAATATTGGGGTGGCTTCGAAGTACATTTTCAATTATATTTTTGGCTTTTTCGATGTTGAAAGCGTAATCAACTGTGAAGACAACTGAGGTGATGGCTTCTTTTTTGCCATCAGTCAAATTGATGATTCGATCCTTTAGCAG
>JAOAIV010000096.1 GCA_026414525.1 Candidatus Bathyarchaeota archaeon
CTGCATGAGTCACTGAAGCCTACCAAATGGAAGTTGTCAACTGTCAGCGTCTGCCCCGCTTCCAGCCTGTGCTTATCGATGGCGCCAAAAGTGTTGATGAACAGGTCGCCTGCGCCTGTAGCGCGAATCATGAATAAGCCCTGACCGAACAAGCCCTTAGTGAAGCCTTCCCACTTCACGTCCAAGTCTATGCTCGGCGACGACGCTATATACGCGGATTTCTGTATAATGAAGCCTCTGCCCGGCGCTACCTCCAGCCGCTCTATGTCGCCAACAGGCGCGGAAACCAGCCCTAATTCGCCTGAACCGTTAACTGCGGTGTAATCATTAACCCAGAAGGATTGGCCGCCGATGATGCTTAAGCCTAAGCTGCCAAACAGGCTTTTCTCTCTTTTCCGCGTGCGCGCCTCAATGGTGGGAGCCATGTATGTCATGGCGCCTGACTCGGCAGTGATAGTCTCGCCTTGCTCCAAACGCACCACAAGCATTGAGTATGACGGCTTATACTTGATCTCATATTTCATCGGTTTTCATCTCTAAGTGAAAGTAATGGTGCATGTGGCAGATAAGCTTATTTTTGAATAGCCTTGTTCAGCGGAGTTTCAAGGTAAATTAGCAAGATAAGCCGAGATTCCGCCTAATATGTACTGTATCGCCATGGCGGCTATTAGCAACGCCATAACTCGCGCGATAACCACAGCGCCTGTCTTGCCAAGGAAATTGTAGACTGCACTCAAATGTCTGAGGATGATCCAGGTTATGAAAAGCACAATCAAGACGGATAGGATAGTCACAAACGTACCGTAAGCTTGAAGATTAAGAATGGTTGTGGTTATGGCGCCTGGGCCGACAAGAAGAGGCATAGCTATGGGCACGGCGCCTATGCTCTCAGGGGATTCCCCGTTCTCGTGCATGGAACCAGAAATCAAAATTCTTATGGCTATAATTAGAAGAAGCACGCCGCCGGCGACTTCGAAGCTGTATATTGAGATTCCGAAGATGAGAAAAATTTCTTGACCAGTGAAAGCAAAAACCAGAAGGAGGATAATTCCAACAAGCGTAGCAGTATTAAACACTTTTCTCTTCTGATCCTCAGTCATTTTTTCCGTTAAACTCATAAAGATAGGAACGTTACCGAAAGGATCTACGATAATAAAAAGAACAATTATCGCCTTTACAAGATTTGTGACCGCCTCAATAAACACTTCAGACACCAGCCATCTTAAATTGTATTTGACCCATAGAGAATAAAAGCCTTAAGCCAGCTATTCGCACCACCAGCGCCATCATATTTGGCGCCTATTAGAGATTCATTGCAGAAACCTATAGAGGGTCTACTTGGGCAGCAGAAAATCAGCCAATTCTAAGCAATTGCAACGAAAATGGGGGGGTGGAAGAGGCTTATTTATGTTACAGCGGGCAGGGGGGCTTTTATGAGCATGAAGATAGTTTGCCGCTAGAGGCATTTAAAAAGAAAATGAGAAAGGGGGGGTTGTTACGGCTTCGCTGATACGCCACATTTTGCGAGAAGGCGACGCCAGCGTTCGTCTGTAATGCGCTGAAAATCTTCCAGCAGATGTTTATTCTGTGGCGAGAACAAGTGTCGGAATCTACCTTGCCCCTGCAGGTAATCTGTGACGGGCCGCTTCTTTTGGGGTGCAAGCGCTATGAGTTTGCTTGCAACAGAAAGCTGATACTGCCCGTTCACTGCCTCCCATAAGGGGAACACACAGGTTTCCACCGCAAGCCTAGAGTACTCGATTGATTTAGCTTGGTCGCTGCGCCAACCACGCGGACAAGGCGCAAGCACATGCAGAAACGCAGGGCCCTCCACTTCTAGACCTTTCCGCACTTTCTCCAGCAAATCACGCCAGTAATACGGTGATGCAGTAGCTACATAGGGGATTTCATGAGCCACCATAATGTCGGCAATAGGCTTCTTATACTCCAGCTTGCCGGGAATCGCGGTTCCAGCAGGCGAAGTCGTTGTCGCTGCGCCTTTTGGTGTGCCGCCGCTGCGCTGGATGCCCGTGTTCATGTAAGCCTCGTTATCATAAAGCACAAAAAGGAAGTCGTGTCCCCGCTCAACTGCGCCTGAAAGCGCTTGAAAGCCGATGTCATATGTGCCACCGTCGCCAGCAATCGCTATGACATCAACGTGCTCATGCTTTAGCCTACCCTTACGCTTAAGCGCTTTCAAAGCCGCTTCAATTCCCGATGCATTTGCCGCGGCAGTTTCAAAAGCCGTGTGCAACCATGGCACAGCCCAAGACGTGTATGGGTAAATGGATGAAACGACTTCCATGCAGCCGGTAGCTTGAGTCACTATGGTTGGGCCGCGTAGAGCTTTCATTATAAGCCTTAGCACTGTCGTGGGTACGCATCCCGCGCATGCACGGTGCCCTGAAAGGAACAAGTCGGGTTTCTCAGCTATGTCTTTCGTGGTGAATTTCCATTCCTGTTTTGCCATTTCCATTCATGCCTCCATTATTCCCTTAATCCCAAGTATTGAATTGGCTTCTCAACACGCTTTGCCGCTACTATCCGCTGGAGATCCGCGTAAATACTTCGCAGTTCCAGTGCTGTCTCTTCCGCCTAAGCCGTAGATGTAATTGACCACATAAGGTCGAACATCTGCATCGTAAAGCACATGGCGAATTTCATGATATACTGGACCGCCATTTCCGCCGAAGCTCATGCACTTGTCCATGACTGCCACAGCCTTCACGTTGCAAAGCGCGCTTCGAAGGTCTTCGACGGGCAATGGTCGGAACGTGCGGAGTCGAAGCAAGCCCGCTTTAACGCCTTTCGCTCTAAGTTCGTCCACAACGGTCTTCATGGTTCCCGCTGTTGAACCCAAGCAAACAGCGGCGACTTCAGCTTCTTCAAGGCAGTAAGGCTCAATTAGGCCGTTTCCGTAGCTTCGACCACTTATTTTCGCGTATTCACTGTTAACCTGCTTAATAATGGAAAGCGCGTTTTTCATGGCTTCTTCCTGCTGACGCTTAAACTCGAAGTAGTAGTTAGGCAAAGCTATCGGACCCATAGTCATCGGGTTATCAGGGTCAAGCTTGAAAGGCGCCATTTTCCCTTCATGCGTAAGCACATTCGGAAACTTGCGTGAACCAATGAACTGCTTCACTACTTCATCGGGTAAAGTGTCCACATTCTCAAGCGTGTGGCTCAAAGTAAAACCATCTAAGCCCACCATTACAGGCAGAAGCACGTTTATGTCCTCGGCTATTCTGAAAGCTTGTATTATTGAGTCATAAACTTCCTGCGCGTTCTCGGCGTATAACTGTATCCAGCCGCTATCTCTTTGCGCCATGCTGTCAGAGTGATCGCCGTGAATGTTAAGCGGCGCAGATAATGCACGGTTAGCGATAGCCATTACAACTGGCGCGCGGCAACCGGACGTAACGAAAAGCATCTCGTGCATAAGCGCTAAGCCAGCAGACGCTGTTGCTGTGAAAGCCCTCGCGCCCGTAACGGACGCTGCAAGACAGGCGGTTAATGCGCTGTGCTCAGATTCAGTGCAGACGAATTCCGTTTGCACTTCGCCATTAGCGACATATTCGCTGAATCGCTCCACAATAATAGTCTGTGGCGTTATTGGGTAAGCAGCCACAACATCCACATCTGACTGCTTAACGGCATAGGCAACAGCCTCGTCTCCTGACAAAGCCATTCTTTCCTGCTTAACAACACTTTTCATGACATACCATGCTCCTATTCAACCTTCATTGTTATAGCCTTAGTAGGACACTCGTTAGCGCAGATTCCGCAGCCCTTACAGAAGTTGTAATCAAATTCAATATCCGACTTCTCTTGCTTCCAATGGATGGCGCCATCAGGGCAGAAAAGCACGCACAATAGGCATCGTGTGCACTTTTCCAAATCGCGTACGGGCATGTATGTTTTCCAATCGCCAGTTAAGAAAGTGGTGCTTGTCCTGGAGCAAACTCCTGCTGGTGCGATTTCCTTCCAGCTTTTTTCACGGGCGCTCATTCCTGTTTTGCCTCCGTATAAGCCTCTTTTATCACTGCGAAGTTTTTTTCCGCAACATCTAATCTAAACCGCTCTTTAACAGTTTTCTCTATGCTCTCCAACACCCTCTTAAGATTATACTCCTTATCTCCAAGTCTCGTATCTAATTGAACACATGTCGCTTTGAATTTCATATAACTCGATCCTCCAATGAC
>JAOAIV010000097.1 GCA_026414525.1 Candidatus Bathyarchaeota archaeon
TGCACTATTAAGCCAGCATCGTCCACGTCTACACGTTTGGCTATGCCCTTATTCACGACGACGGCGTCGACGCCGCCTTGTATCAACTGATCGATTATGGCTTGCATGTTGGTTATGCCCTTAATGGGGCCCATGCTGATGCCATGGTCCATTGGAACTATCACAGTGCGGTTGTCTTTTTGGAAGATTCTTTTTAAGCGTCGCTCTTTACCGTGGTCCATGCTTTCTCATTCCTTTTTTGATTATTTCGGTAGCCATTTTTAATGCTTCCTTAATGAGTTTTTAATTAACTGTAGAGCCTTTTCCCGCTCGTTCCAATCCACAAATAGCAGTATGCTTGAGGTGATGGTTAAGATACCGTAAATGTTTATTTCGTTAACCCGCAAAGTCTCAGATATTCTACCGATTATGCCATGCGTTTCCTCTAGCCCAACGCCGCTGACTTTTAGAAAAGCAACATCTCGCTTCACAGCCATAGCTATTGTTTGCGCGTTACTTAGCGTTATATTGTGAATTTCTTTGAAGAGTTCCTCAATATTATGCTCCTGAGAAACATAGAGAATAACCGAGTTTGTGTTCATCGACATACCCAACATTTTTGAATGCTCTTTTACTTTTTCAATGAACTCCGAGATGATTTGTGGATTTTCAGAAAGCTTACGACCTACAACAGTTATTTCTGCCACTGGCGAAGAATTTGCTATTTCTACGTCAAGTTCAGTTGCCAAAGCGCCAGTAATCACGGTACCAACTTGATCCAAATCGCCATGTGCATGATTTATTACTCTAACGTTTATCGACTTTGGCTTATACTTCAACGCTTTACTGTGAATGAATTTGGCGCCAGAATCAGCAAGCGCCACTAAAGTGCCGACCTCAATCTCTGAAAGGCGCTTCGGATTAGCAACAAGTTTTGGATCTCCGGACATTATGCCATCGGCGTCAGTAACAAGAATGACTTCATCAGCTTGCAGCGCATCAGCTAAAATGAAAGCGGTGGTGTCGCTTCCGCCGCGGCCAAGGGTAGTAATTTGGCCGTTGCGGGTTCGGCCAACGAATCCTGCGATAACAGGCACAACGCCCTGTTCTATAAGTGGCAACACGTTTTTCTTAGTTCTTTCTCTGCATTCGTCTAAAATCGGATTTGCATTAGAGAAAGCGGCATCAGTTATTATTGGCCAATCTTCATCCAACGGATCAAAGTAACGTGATTCCACGCCATTAGTCCTCAACGCAGCGGCGAAAATACGCACGCTTGTCCGTTCACCCATAGAAAGGATGTCATCTAATTCATGCTTTGCCAGTTTACCATTTGAAGAGTTCTTTGCGGTGCTCAGTAGCAGATCAGTTGTTTTTCCCATAGCCGAGACTACTACTGCAATTTTGGTGCCTTTAGCTGCTTCTTTCACAACTGCAGCTACAGCCTTTGATAGCCTCTCGTAATCAGCAAGGCTAGAGCCACCGAATTTAACCACAATTTTTCTGCCAAATTTTTCATTTCCCATAAACCAAACCTCCATCGCGCCCAGACGTTTAACCAAAAATTTTGTTACGCCTGGGCTTAATTAAAATAATAAAAGTAATAGTCGAAGCTAAAGAACTGCGATGCAAATCTTCCTTTTATTGGCACATCAATTGTCATTGTAGCTTCGAACCTTGATGAATCAGACAACTCCACAAAAATAAAAGCATTTCGGAAAATTTGTAACAGAAATCAGTATTTGTAAATCATAGGCTGCGTTTATGAAAGGATAAATGCCATGAAATAAGTGCTAGTCTCCACATTCTTAATTTTGAAATCTTTTTTGTTGCTCACAATCGCTAATCGGATTGCCTATTCTCTGTCAACAGAGTCGGATTTGTAGCGCAACGTACTATGCAGACCTATTTGATTGTTTCAATGGTAACATAGGATCGTGTATCTTGTATTCCCTCTATGTTATAGAGTTTTTTGAGGATTTCGTCCAAATTCTCGCGTTCCACCACTATCAAAGCATCAACATCGCCAGCTATCCTAAAAGCATGGGTAACAGGTATTTCCTTTATCTTCTCGTAAACTTGAATCCGTTTAACAGGAGATACTTTGATGAGAATAAAGGCAGGCGTTGTGGAGACGCCAAGCGCGTTTAGGCCCTTCTCTGTGACATCTATAAAGCCTCGGCCTGTGCGAATATAGCCTCTACTTTTGAGTTTCCTGAGATGCATATTCAATGCTTGTCGGCTTATACCTAACTGCGCGGCCAATTCATCCTGCTTAAGCCGTAACGTATAAGTGTTTGTAGAAACACCTTTCTCATACAAGATTCGCAAAAGCCGAACTGAACGTTTGGTAAGAGGTTCCATACTCTTTCACTTTTCTAATAGTTTGTTAAATTAAGCCTTTACGATTATCACATTATTTAAGATTTTAGTTTCAAAAATTAGGTTACAGACATTTCATGCATCAAATCAGCCAGAATCTAGAGTGTAAACCACAATGTATTTATTTCCGGACAAAAAAACTAATGAAGCCATATAAAGCGAGGAAACTAGGAGTGAAGCTTTAGCAATGTCAGAAACTAACTCAGTATTGATCGGGAAAAAACCAGTAATGAACTATGTGCTGGCCTGCATAACCTTCTTTCACGGCGGAGCAAAAGAAGTTAACATTAAAGCACGCGGAAAAGCCATCAGCCGAGCAATAGATGTCGTAGAAGTCGTTAGGCGACGCTTTTTACCCGACGTGAAGGTCGCGAAGGTAAACATAGGCACGGATCAAATTTCAGCGAAAGAAAAAGGCAGCAATGGACCAACAAACGTCAGCACAATAGAAATTACGCTGGCACGATAAACCGCTGCGGCGCAAGCGCTTTAAACATCACACCACCGCTCCTCCTTTATTTCCAGGAGGGCATTAATATGAAGACTGAACTATGTAGCTTCTGTTTAAAAAGTGGCATACTATGCCAAAAGTGTTCAACCAAAGTTAAAGCAGGAGAGATAAGCGAGCTAGATCTGAAAATCGCCCGTTTGCTTTTATCTTTAGAAGAGAAGTATCCCTCGCTGCAGAATGTCTGTTTTTATAAGGCAATTGATGTTGACAAGACCTTAGCGATTATAGTTGGCCAAGGGGACGTGCCTAGGCTTCTAGGTTATGGTGGCAAAATTATTAAGACCTTAAGCGATGAGCTTGGCAAGTCCATACGCATTTTGGAATATGGTGTTGATGATCGCAAGTTTTTGGAAGATTTATTCATGCCGCTCAGCATACTCACGATTAACACTATTTGGTTGCCCGATGGCACTACCGAAACAAGAGTAATCTTGAAAAAGAAACGTGGGACACCATTGCCCTTTAACTTAAAAGCGTTAAAGGAAATCGCTCAAAAAGTACGTAAAATGTCCCTCCGTGTCGAATTTGCTGAGTAAGGAGTGCTTGCTTCATGACAGTAGACGCCATAGGCGGCTGGGTTAGAACATGTTATTCTGTTGATGTAACGCCCTCCTTGGATGGCAAGGAAGTTACACTTTTCGGCTGGGTTAAGGAGATAAGGGATCTTGGGGGAATTCGCTTTATAATACTGCAAGACAGAGAAGGCACAATACAAATTACGGTTCCACGGAAAAAAGTAAGTCCCGAAGTATTGGCGAAGTCCAACAGTCTACAGAAACGATATAGCGTTGGCGTGAAGGGCATTGTAAAGAAGACAGACATGTCGCCGAGAGGCATCGAAGTCTTACCGAAAGAAATTAAGATTCTTAACACTGCAGCTGCACAATTGCCTATTGACATAACAGGCAAAACCCCGGCAAACATAGAAGTACGCTTAGACGCAAGAGCCTTAGACCTCTGCCAAGAACAGAACATCGCGGTATTCAAGATCCAGCATGCCGCGCTAGATGCAATTCGAAGTTTTCTTTTTGCTAAAGGATTTTTGGAGGTTCACACTCCCAGGATAATTGCTTCAGCAACCGAAGGCGGCGCCGCATTGTTCACGGTTGACTATTTCGGCGAAAAAGCCTATCTTGCACAGAGCCCGCAGTTGTATAAAGAGCAGCTGGTTATGAGCCTTGAGAAAGTGTTCGAGGTAGGTCCCTTCTTTAGGGCGGAAGCCTCACATACACGGCGACACTTAAGCGAATTCATTTCCGTAGACATTGAACAAGCATTTGCTGATGCAGAAGAGGTCATGAAGCTACTTGAGCAAGTGATAC
>JAOAIV010000098.1 GCA_026414525.1 Candidatus Bathyarchaeota archaeon
CACGAACCCCTATGGGATAGGAGCCTCAGTCCTACGCCTTTGGCCATGCTTGGCAACCCCCGCGTACCTGCAATATGATGTTTGCATGTTATAGTATTTTTGTGTGGCAATAATAAAAATAAGTGCATATTAAAAGGCTTACTTTGCCACTTGAAAGATTGATCATAATTACAATGTGGGACTATCCTTTAACGCATTTGTTATCGTTTGTTTAAGAGAAAGAACCCATATTCTGCTCTTAAATTTGGAAAAAACTTAACTTTTTTATTGTTTGTGACGAAAGCATGGTTTTCTATTATTATCTGCCTTTTTTTGCAGTACTCTTGGAAGTCGGTTATGCTTAAGAAATGCAGATTTGGCGTGTTGTACCATTCGTATGGGAGAGCTGGAGTTACTGGCACTTTCCCTCTAAAAAATATTGAAAACCGAGCTAGGTAATGCGCAAAGTTTGGAAAGCTAACTATGACCTTTTTACCTACGCGAATGGATTCTTGTAAAACGAAATCTGGATTTTTCACTTCTTGAAGAGACTGGTTTAATATTACGTATGAGAAGGATTTGTCTGCGTACTCGGATAGACCCGTATCAATGTCTTGTTGAAACACATTAAGCCCCTTGGCTACGCATTTGCGTACAGCATTTTCATCTATTTCTATGCCTTGCCCACGAACGTTTTTGAGGGTTGCGAGTAACTTTAGGAGAGTGCCATCGCCACAGCCAAGATCGAGAACTGAACTGCCAGGGCTTATCCAGTCTAAGATTATTTTGTAGTCGAATCTAACATATGTCAATGTATAATTCACACTCCGATGGCTAGGTCATTTGAAACTCGGTTTAGAAAGTGCTTGATGAGATGCGCTTCTTCTTCGATCTCTAATAGAAATGCGTCATGTCCATACGTGGAATTAATTTCGCAGTATGCAGCTTCTACGCCGGCGAGTTTGCATGCCTTGACGATTTCTTGGGACTGGTAAGGTGGATACAGCCAGTCAGACTTGAAGGCTATTACAAGCACTTTAGCGTTCAAGCCCTTGAAAACGGAGTTAAGGGGTTTTCCATTTAGGAGATCAAAGTAGTCCATGGCCTTGGTTATATACAGGTAGGAATTTGCGTCGAACCGTTTTACGAAAGTGTCGCCGCGATACCTTAGGTATCCTTCAACTTCGAATTCTACGCCGAATTTGCAAGGTTCTTTCCCTGTCCTGAGGCGTCTACCAAACTTTTGTTCCATTGAAATGTGGCTCATGTATGTGATGTGTCCTATCATTCGTGCAACCGCTAAGCCGTTAGCGGGTTTTGGTCCATCGTAGTAATTGCCCATGCGCCAATTTGGATCTGCCATTACCGCTTGGCGACCGACTTCGTTGAATGCTATCTGCTGTGGCGTATGTCTAAGAGCAGTAGCTATTGGAATGGCTGCGCGTATCCTTTCTGGATAAGCCACCATCCACTGGAGAACTTGCATGCCACCCATTGAGCCGCCAATAACTGCCAAAAGTTTCTCTATGCCCAAGTGATCAATCAAATGTCGCTGAGCATTTACCATGTCGCCGATGGTTATTATCGGAAAGTCTATGCCGTAGGGTTTGCCTGTTTTGGGATTAATTGATGAAGGGCCTGTGGAGCCTTTACATCCGCCAATAACATTGGAGCAAACAACAAAGTACTTGTTGGTGTCTATTCCTTTGTTTGGTCCAATCAGGTTGTTCCACCAGCCAATGGCGCCGTCTTTTTTGCTTATTCCAGCTGCGTGAGCGTCACCTGAAAGCGCGTGAAGGACGAGAATTGCGTTTGATTTTTGCTCATTGAGTTTGCCGTATGTTTCATATGCCAGAGTAATAGGACCTAGCTTTTCGCCTGATTCCAAGGTTAACTCGTAGGGTGGATGAGCAAAGGTAAAGTATTTAGTTTCAGTTTTGTCTAATATTTCGGTTGTAGTGAGATCTTTCATCCTCCTTGAAATGCGGCTTTTATCGGGAATAACATAATTGGCGTAACCTTAGGGTTTAGCCGCCAGTTTTAATGCTTGGTCAAGATCAGCGATTATGTCTTCTGGATCTTCTAATCCAATAGATAATCGGATATAGTCGTCTGTGACGCCTGTGGCTATTTGCTCCTCTCGCGTGAGCTGCTGATGGGTTGTTGAAGCTGGATGTACGATAAGGCTTTTGGCGTCGCCAATATTTACTAGATGCGAGAATAGCTTTACTGATTCGATGAGTTTACGTCCCGCTTCCTTGCCGCCTTTAATTCCGAAGCCAATGAGTCCGCCATAGTAACCCTTGAGGTATTTAGAGGCTATTGGATAGTTGGGATTGTCAGGCAAGCCGGGGTAAATTACCCAGTTTACAAGTGGATGCTGCTTCAAAAACTGAGCTACTTTTAGAGCGTTTTCCGAGTGCCTACGCTGCCTAAGTGGCAGAGTTTCGAGGCCTTGCAGGAATAGCCAAGCGTTAAACGGGCTTAAGGCTGGACCAATATCGCGTAGTAGTTGAGCGCGAACTTTGATTATGAATGCAATGTTGCCCAAGCCTGGATAATTGCCGAACACATCCCAATATATTAAGCCATGATAGCTTGGGTCTGGTTCAGTGAATTCGGGGAACCTACCGTTGTTCCATTGGAATTTGCCGCTGTCCACTATAACACCGCCGATGCTTGTGCCGTGGCCGCCTATGTATTTTGTAGCTGAAGCAACAACTATATCCGCGCCGTAATCAATAGGTCGAACTAAGCCTATTCCTACGGTGTTGTCGATAACCAGTGGGATTCCGGCGTCATGGGCTATTTCGGCAAGGGCTTCGAAGTCGGGCACATCAAGTTTTGGGTTACCGATTGTTTCAGCGTAGATTGCGCGGGTTTTAGAGGTTAGGGCTTTTTTGAATGCCTCTGGGTTTTGCGAGTCTACAAATTTGACTGTACGGCCTAGTTTTGGGAAAGTATGGCGGAAAAGCTGGTAAGTGCCTCCATAAAGGTTGTTTGCCGAGATTATTTCATCACCTACTTGTGTTATTGTAAGCAGAGCTAAAGTTTCAGCGGCTTGTCCAGACGCGACAGCTAAAGCTGCAGTTCCGCCTTCAATGGCGGCGACACGTTTTTCGAAGATTTCGTTAGTTGGGTTTATTATTCTTGTGTAGATGTTGCCAAACTCTTTTAGGGCGAAGAGATTTGCGGCGTGTTCTGTGCTTTTGAAGACGTAAGAGGTTGTTTGGTATATTGGGACTGCTCGTGATCCTGTGGCTGGGTCTGGTGATTCTTGTCCCGCATGTATGGCTATTGTGTCTAATCGTTTTTTGTTTGTCATTTTCTATTGTCTCCATTTTTTGTGTTGGCATAGCATGGCATAACGTTGTTATATGCTTTTTTGAACAAAAAATTCCAAAAGGAATATTACCAACAATGCAAAAACAAAAAGTATGTTTCCAGCAATCGACGAGATAGGAAAACGGCGGAGAAAGCTAGGCCTAAAACAATCAGAATTAGCTAAAATGGCAGGCGTAAGCCAATCCTTTATTGCCAAACTGGAATCAGGAAAAATCGATCCATCATACACAAAAGTGAAAACAATTTTTGAAATCCTTGACCATCTGGAAGCAAAAAGCAAGATTCATGAAGAGAAGATTGCCCCCAACAAAGTCATAAGCGTCCAGAAGCATGAATCAATCGCAAGGGTTGTTAAACTAATGAAAGAGCATGGGTTCTCGCAAATTCCCGTTTTCGATGGGAAACAACCAGTTGGAAGTATTTCAGAAAAGACAATTTTACATCAAATCATAGCGGGAAAGGAATTGCAGCAAATTTCTAACTTGCCCGCTGAAGCCATTATGGATGAGCCTTTTCCCCAAATAAGCGAAGAAGCGCCGTTAGCTTTAATTTCAAGTCTTCTTCAAACTTACCCAGCAGTTCTAGTTTCTAAAAAAGGAGAAATAACTGGAATCATCACTAAAGCAGACCTGCTTAGGCTGTTGTAGGCTTAAACATTAATGTTCAATTATAGTACACTACGTTTGACATGGGCGTTTACGTCAGGTTTTGTTATATGCGCGAGATGCGTGGCAGTGGTTTGCTGGAATAAAGATATATAGTACAACTGCATTTTATAAC
>JAOAIV010000099.1 GCA_026414525.1 Candidatus Bathyarchaeota archaeon
TCGCTCGTCGGCAGCGTCAGATGTGTATAAGAGACAGGGATGGGCAAGTGAAACTTGGCGCTGGGCAACGCCGTCGAGTTTGTTATTGTCAAATTGACTGTTATGTGCTTCAGCGGCGGAACCAAGTTCTGCTCTGCAAATAGCGCTTGCACAGCCTCTTCCTCTAGCGGCCCGACATGATAAACCGCGCTGCCATTTAATCCCGCATAGACCGGCGGCAAATAACGTGGGTCGCCCAGGTATCTTGTGAGCACGCACCACTTGTAGGCTGGCGGCATCCTTGTGTCGAGAGGCGCAGCCCAGGGCACGCTGAGAATGTAGGTTACATTCCTTTCCTTCAGGAAGTTTATTGCGTCTTCGATGTTGTTCATTCTGTAGAGTGGCGCTGCCTTGTATCCGTCAAGCGTGAAGATGTCGCGTTCAATGTAGTACTCTTTTATGTCATAGGTTGCTATTCTTGCGGTTGGCGGCGTATTCTCGTTTATCCATTTCCACGCGTCTGCCTCCTCGAATATCTGCGACAAGTAGCTCCATTTATCATTGCCGCGTGATGGCGTTGGCTTAAAGGAATTTATGCATGGCAAAACCGCTATGCTTGAAACAAGCAAGAGGGCAATGAAAATAATTGAAGTTGCGCGTTTTATTTTGTTTGGCTTTGTAAAAAGCGTTTGGATGCTTAAAGAGAAGATAACCGCTAAAACGGGCAGAGCGATGATTAGATAGCGCATGAATGGAATGTGCACCGCCATGATCGCGACGCCCGCCAACAGCAGATAGCAAGGGAAAATCAGCGTGAACTGTTTTGGCTTGGCGAAATGAAGGTAAATTATGGCTAGAAGTAGCGCTGCAGTGCCTATTTTAGCTGCTGTGCTGATCAAACCGAAGAATGGGACAGTGGACCAGTTCCTGAAATGCTGCATTGTGGAGCTTAATAGTAGCGGATCCAAGCGGTTACCTATGCTGAGAAATGGGAAAACAGGGTTTCCAAGCAGCAGAAAATTCCGCGTGTACCATGGTAAAACAAGCAGCGCCGCCAAGCTGACGAGCCAACTGAAGCGTTTCGTAGGTAAGCGCTTGTTTACAGCGTAAAGCAACAGCAAACCGAATGCTACCAAACCTATGTAGCTCGTAAGCGCTGCAAAACAGCAAAACACTGTTCCCGCAACTTCATATTTACCCGCTTCAGCCGCTTCCGCATTGTATGCTTTAAAGAAAAAGAACGCGGCCATCGTAAGCATAAAGGTTAAGCACATAAGATAGGTTTCATGGATGAATAGCTCCCAAAAAGTAGGTATGCTTGCTAATATAAATATGGCAAAAACCGCCGCAGCGCGGTTTTTAGTGATGAAAGCGGCAAATTTATACGTGGCAACCATCGCTGCCAAACCAAAAATTGGCTGCAGAATTCTAAAATAAAAGTCATCAGCATTTCCAGCAAACGTATACAGGTAAACGGCAAGTAGCTGCGTGCCAGGCGGATAACTCGCGCTCATTTCTAAACCAATTGATGGTCCAGCAATCAACGGGATTCTGCCATTCTCAAATATGATCTTCGCGTAGTTAACACCATACGCCAGCGAATCCCACTCCACAGCTGGATACGCCAAAGTCTGATATATCGCGACGCAAGCGTATGCGCCAATCGCAGCCAATAATGCGGCTTCGGCATGACTGAATTTTGGGATAGAGATATTTCCGAGTTTTAATTTGCTCTTAGAATTTAATCCTCGCCGTAGCACTGCAGCTAGCATGATGATAAAAAGGATTGTTTGCATGAGAAGCGTCGTTGGCAGAGATATTTCCCATAAAATTCCAATTAATATCATAGCTACGATTGTAATTCCAAATCCAAAGCCAATTGCTGAGAGCAGTCTTTCTGCGGCGTCTATGCCGTCTTTAGCGATGACATAAGAGAACAAAAAGCCGTTGGCGATTATGAAGATGAAGCCCAGCCAGCTAAAGTCAAAGGGAACCGTTGCAATCGGCGCATGAAATATGTTCGGCAGGGTGAACTCTGGTGGTTGATAATAAACAAGGCTGAAAATGCTGCCAACAATCAGAATTATCGTAATCCAAATAATGACTAGCGCATCACGATCACGCGTGCTCCTACTCCTCCTTCTCTTGTTTTCGATGCCAACTCGCTTTGTCTTGTTCCGCCGATATTTATCTGAAGACTAATGTTTGCATCTTGAATGGGTTCTTCTCTCAAAACTATGACAAGCGTGTATAACCCTGACCTCTTAACCTTCCAAGATAGGGTTGGGTTAACCTCTCCGTGAATTATCGAGTTAGGCGTTCTCACTGCTAATTCGCGGTGTTTCCACCACTCAGTGGTCTCCCACGGTTGGATGACGCCTTCAAATATTTCTATGCACACTTTTTTCCCGAACGTTTCTGTCTGGATGGATACGATTTGGTTTTCGCCTAAAATGGGAAGATAAACCATTAATGTCTGCGGCGAAGTGCCGCTGGCTATTTTTCCCTCAAGCGAATATAATGAAACTTTTCCTTCCACTTCAACGGGCTCAGCTTCTATCCTGCTTATTGTAAAGTTTCTAGTGTACGAGTGGAGCCCAAATTCCGCGTAGCCTTCCTTGTTGACCGGCACAAGGAACTTGTGGGTTTTCCATTCTCGCGTATCAGTTTTCTCGATGAATGAGTACTCAAACCATGTTTTGGAATATTGATTGTAAAGGTATATGCTTAACTTATCTATCCCAGCGTCCAAGTATGTGATCTCCACGCATGTTAAATTCGGCGTAGCAACGAAAAATCTCGGCGCGTTGCTTCCGGCAATAACCGACTGCGCAGTCACTCCGTTAATTATTTGCGGCTCCGTCCAACCTTTTTCATTGATAGCGGTAGGTATTGGAGAATTTTGTGTTATCGGCGAATTCACGAGTGGACCGACTTTGTAGAGCTTCTGGCTTCCGCCATATGGTATTCGGGGGAAAAACGGTGTTCCCAAAAACCGCGCCAGCGGCAGCACATCGAAGTGTCCATGTTCACGAGCCCAATCCACATCCAAAATATACTGCACTTTCTCGCTTTGAAGATATCGAAGTATAGCCGTCATCTCAGTCATGTTGTAGAGGTAGCGTGCTTCCCAGCCGTCTAGGTAGAAGAAGTAGTCGTTGCTGCAGTTTTTCACGTAGTAGACTCGGTTTTCAATTGTACCGACTTTCTCGCCCTCGTTCAGATGCTCACTTAGCCATTTCCAAGCTGCCGCTTCAGGGTATGAAAGGCTTAGCGCCGCCCACTTCTCCGCATTGGGATTTTCTAGGAACCATAAAAAATTGTAAGGCGGCTGGTCATTGAGGTTTTCCATGAATATTTTGCCGCCCATACAAAACGTTAAGCTGGGAAATATGAAGGCAATAATGAGAATCACTGCCATGGAAATTCTGAGCAAATCACTTTTGCGGGGAAGTCGTAATCTTTTTCTTGTTTTTGCGAATTCGCCCTTAATGCAGCCTATTTTGGCTCTGTCGTGTTTCTCGCAGTGCTCCAGCGCTTTTGAAATGGGCAGCGCGGTTAAGAGGGCAAATCCCGGTGTTGCGAATACGATGTGCCTGGGGAATCCCCATGTTAACCCGCTGAGTATAAGTGCCACGAGAATTAACGGCCATGTTAGCAGCAACCAAAACTTTCTGCTTTGGGTTGGAACTAACGCGATTCCAAGAATTGTTAGTAGGGAGATTGCTGGAAAATGAATCCTAAAAGTTAGCAATGTGCCGATTTTCTCCAGTAGTGTTACTTCGCCGCCAAACAAGCTGCGTGTAGCTGACCATTTTATGCCGTTAAAGGTAGTTTCCATTATAAGTGGGTCAATGTTTATTCCGCCTAACACTGCATAGGCATTCGGGTAAACAGGGTTTCCAAGCAGGACAAAATTTCGGAGGTACCAGACCCCGCCAACGAGCACAGCGGGCAAAGCCAGCAGCAAGAAAACCTTTGCGCTCACTTTAACGCGACGCCTGTTTTCGATGAATACCGCGGTCAAGACGACGAGGAAAAACGGCGCCAGATACATGGCTATATACGATGTTAACAGCGCAAAGCCATAGAAG
>JAOAIV010000009.1 GCA_026414525.1 Candidatus Bathyarchaeota archaeon
AACCTGCCCGCTTCTTAAAACAACAAAATCCCCAGTAAGCAACACGCCAGCGCCGGATAGCTGAACACCAAGGAAGTCTTCGACGCCCTGCCTTATGCTGAGCTCGTAATTGGCGGCATAAGCCCGGCCGTACGTGTAATAATAACCTACGCCCTCAAACTGAACAAGCGAAGCGGGAAAGCCGATGAAAACGGTAAGCACATCGCTATCGGCACTTGCATACTTACCGTTACCTTGCCAGTTAGCCCGCACGTAATAGGTGCCAGCAGCAGTAATGTCCCAGCAGAAGGAGTAGCCGCCGCAAGAATCTGTTTTTGTTCTGTAAACTTCGAAGTCTATGCCGTTTCGGCTTACATAGAGTACGACGGTTTCGCTTGCTTGGGCAGGGGCAATAGCACCTGAGACTATTAGCCGGCGCTCATCAAGTCTTATCTCAACTGCAGAAGAAAGATTAATGGTTATATAAGCTAAGGGCAACGGGCTGCCCCAGCTTGCCGAAATTTGCGCTGGAGATTCGTGTCCGCTGTTTTCCAGTGGAATTATCCATGGCTGCTCCTCAGCTAAGGCAGGCGGCACATCCCCGACTTTCCATTCCATGGCTGCGGTGCACTCGGCTATCCAGTATTTTCGGCTGTTGAACTCGTAGCCCTTTGCAGGAAGCCACCACCATGTGCCAATCGGCGTGTAGGGCAAGTAAACGCCGACGTTGATGTGATGTGCTTGCTTGAAGTAGAGGAGGACAACGTCTAATCCGCCGGCTTTCATGATTGAC
Organism: Candidatus Bathyarchaeota archaeon; assembly: GCA_026414525.1. Taxonomy (GTDB): domain Archaea; phylum Thermoproteota; class Bathyarchaeia; order Bathyarchaeales; family Bathycorpusculaceae; genus JAOAIV01. The sequence goes on from JAOAIV010000009.1 coordinate 773, forward strand.
GCTGCGAGAAGCGACAGAGTATCGCATTTGCCAGCGTTCTCTACCAGCGTTTCAACTGGATATTTAACTTCGCCGCTGGCGTAGGGAATCTGATGCACAAGCATCAGCACGGCGTTGGCGAATTCTTCGTCACTGCGCCTACTGTTGGCGGTGACGCTGCGGAGGCGCTCCGCAACTTGTTTGAAAATCTCTGGCGTGACAAGTTCCGCGTAATCCATGTCGCTTGTGATTTTGGGAGTTTTCGCGTCGTAATACTCGTAGAGTGAAGGAGGCACCGAAAGATACAATTTCTGGCGGGAGAGCCCATATTGAAATTGGAAGTTGAAAATTCGTTCGTAATTATTTGCGAGAGAAGGTGGAGTGGCAAGCAGCAGAAGCGAAATGGCAATGAGCAGAACGCTGATGCTTTGACGCTTAAAACGCATGAAAGCTCTATAGTATTATAGTGTGGCATCTTACACTTAAATGTTAATGACCGTATATCTCTATTTGAAAGATGAATTGCCAATTCTGCTAACACCAGAAAAATGAGCATGTTTCTGTAGATTGGAGCGCCTTTTTATAGCTTCAATTGTTTAATGAGAGCTTTGATTTTTTTCTTTGTCCGATACCGTTCGGGAACTCGTATATGCGCAGGTCATTCAGCAGAGCCAACTGCTTAATTCGCTGATGCAGGTCAGCGCGGATTTCCACGACAGTTCGCTTGCTTCTGCCCATTTTGGGTTTAGCTCCTTGCAAGCTTGTATCAGCTGAGGCTGTCTGTTCGGCTTTGCAGACGAAACAGGTACTCTGCAAGCAGCGGCTTCTCGCGTCCAAGCTCCAGCACAGTTTCCAGCGTCTGCGTCTTGGCGTCAACGTTGGATTCGACGCTTAGGATGCGGAAGGCTCCGTCAACGCCCTCGTTAGGCAACGTTACATGCACGGTGTCGCCTGGTAGCAGCGGCGAGGCGCCGTAATCGATGACTGTGCTTCTAAGCGTTAGTTGCTCCGCGGGATCCTTAAGATTCGCCAGCAGCGCCTTGGCGTGTAGAGCGCATTCGGTGTCGCTCCAGAGTTCCTCTTTCACTTCCACTTGGTCTCGGAGTCTATAAGCCGATTGGCTTGCGCTGTCCTCTTGTGTGCTGGAGTAGCGGCGTCCGCCGAAGAATAAGCCGTCAATCAAGTTTCCTGTTCCTACGCCGTCGAAGAACAGCACTGGGAGAATCTGCCAAACATAGTTCCAGTAGAAGCCGCCTTCCACGTTCCAGCCGTCAGCATTTTTCTCGCCTGCCTTATACTCGATTTTGAATCATCCATCCTTGCCTATAGTGAAAGGCCGCTGCGCCAGCTTGCCTGTGCGGCCGAGAAGCTATAGTTTGCCCTGCCCGTTGTATGCGGCTTCGCAGCATAGCCACAGGTTCAGAAGCGGATAAAGGTTCACGTTAACCTCTTTCCCGGCGTAGAGAATGAGGCTGCAGCGCCATAATACAGGTTTTCCGCGTAGAAATGTATACTCGCGAAGCCCCTTAGCTTCATGTCCGTGTCGAGGCTTATGCTACCTGCCGAACAGCCCAGTAACCGTCTAAAGCCGTTAGGCTTTCAATCCAAGCATCCTTATCGGCGGGCATGCTTTTGTCGGCGGCGCCTTCTCTGCGACGCTGACGTTTGGTCGTCGAGGCTGAAGTTTAAGCCGACAGCGCAGCCACCTGTTAAATAGCAGATGGCCTATACTGCGGCCAGGAGCATGATGAATCCTTTCTCCGTCTCAGTTCAGTCTGCGTAGTTGATTTCATTGCCGAGTTCCAGCTCCAGTACGACCTCGGTGCGTTTAATCATTTTTTGAAGCTTAGCATCAGAAATATCTGTTTCGCTAACATTAATTGCTTCTCGAACATCATTAATTGGCACGTTAGCTAATCTAAGTCGACTTTACACTCAAAAAATGCGGATAGGGTAAATTTAAATAATTTTTACAATAAAAAAGCCTTTAAACAGACTATTTTCTAACAAAACGTTTTTTTAAAGTTATATTTTAAAATAAATCTAATTTAATGCTTTAATGGATACAGATCTTTAAACCTTTTTGCACAGCCATAACAAGCACTGTTGCTGCAATAAGCAAAGGCAGAACCTCCCACGCGGAAAACTCGGAAATAACCACTCTGGAATAAAAAGTGTAGAACCTATCGGTGATTAGGTTTACCAAGATTCAGCGATTCACCAGCCCTTTTCCTAAACGCAGCGTAGCACCAGTTGTAATGCGCGTCTATCCATACACACGTCAAGTCGCCGTCCACATCGAAAGTTGTATCATAAGCCAGCGCTAAAGCTACATCATAAGCTGAAAGCACATAGAGATTCCCGTCGAAAATGAGAAAACTGGTAAAGTCATCCACATAGTTGTTGGTGCGTGTTTGCACATAACTCTCATAATTGCTATGATTCGCGTCAGACTCCGCGCCCCAATCAGTGCCGGCACCCATCACATGCCCATAAACAGCCATGTCCGCAATATAATGCGTAGCCATGCTCAAACATTTGGCGGCTTCAGCAAAGTTTTTCGCATTGAAAGCGCTCACAGCCTTCGCGTATCCTTCTTGAGCCTTGACAGCCGAAGCCGCATCTTGCACAGAGCCATTCATAAAATAGTAGACATGATGCTTCTCAGTGTCGCCTATACCGTCTGGCGCTTGACTGTTATCCGGCAGTTCGATGCCATATAAGTAAATAGCTTGTTCTCAAGAAGAAACTGTTTTTCCTGAAGAGGCAGCCAGTCCAACGCGTGCTCAGCAATCCAATCATGCATACCATAATCTGCGTTGGCTGGACTTGAGCTGTAGCCACTGTTGCCCCATCCGGAAACCCTGGGACAACACATAAAAAACGACATGCACGAGCTCAACAGTATAAAACATGTAAACTATTTTTTTCTTTGCATATGCTAATTGTTGTTGCGCTATAGATTTTAAAATTGTTTGTTTACCCGGTAAGTTGCACAGCTAACCGTCTATTATAGGAACAAATGTGTCTTCTTGCTGCCACTAACCCTGCTCTCCACAACCTCGAGAAGAGTAATGCTATCACATTGATTCCTTCTTTTTCGTTTAACGTGATGGTTTTAAGAGTGGCCTGTTGGAACTCTGCAACTGCGCCCGCTTCGGATGTATTGTTCGGTGGTTTCCCATGCCATTTTTCTTAGACCTCACACAACTGATACCAGATTAATATACGAGGAAAGTGAAAAGGCGAATTGTACTGTGGCGTGGCCCATGAGGTGGCTAACGTGTGGGCTACCGTGTTGGGCTAAAGCTAAAAAAGGGTGATTGCTATGCCTAGGAAATGTGTAGTCAAGGTCGTATTAAGCAAGGAGCAACGAGATTCTTAGTGAGTTGGCGAGGCGATTGGGCACCAGCGAGAGCGAGACTTTGCGGTTGGCATTGATGGATTATGCTAAAGACTTAAGCTTGATGAAAGAGAGTATTCATCGTTGTAAAAATCAAACTTGAATTTTTAATGTATTTTAAATTTTTAATTTTTCATGTTCCGATTCGGTGTTTACAAATGAAACTAAAACCGAATTAACTTTAAATTTATCAGTGCTATTTATAATAGGAGTAAGCCATTGAAGCGTTATTGCTCAGCGTGGCGGGGTTAACAAAAGTTGGCGAAAAACTCAGATGACTTCGATAAGCTCTTACTAAGCGCCATTGACGAGGCCTTAAATTCGCTAGGCGAATCCGTGAAGCAATCAATTTACTTTCACATCGAACATAAGTTCAATGTGGCGAAAGATAAGATTCCAAAGAATCTTGAAGCATTTCAAGGGGGATTAGAAAAAATCTTCGGTACTGGTGCGTGTTTTATAGAAATTTTGATCTTGAAGAATTTATATTCAAAAGTTGGGCTCCCACTTAAAGAAGAGGGAGAACAGCTTGAATTTGTTAGGTACGTGAATGCCGTAAAAGAAAGCTTTCTAAAAAAGATGCGTGTAAGTGAAACTTAGCAGTTAATAATCATATTAATGCAAATTCATATCAGTAGTTCATAAAGGCTTTATCAAATGGGTTATTCTTGTGTAAATCAAGCCGAAGTGAAGAGGCATGGGTGAAGTAGCGAGAATCTTAGTTATTGATGATGACGAGAACATACGCAAAGTGCTGAAGACAATACTTGAGGATGAAGGATACATTGTTGACACGGCGGAGAATGCCAAAGAAGGTATCGAGAAAAGCGAGAAATCATTTTATAACATAGCATTGATTGACGTTCGTTTGCCAGATATGGAAGGAATTGAACTTTTGTCAAAATTACGCGAAACAAAACCAAAGATGCGTAAAATAATAATCACAGGCTATCCAACACTTCAGAATGCTATAGCTGCTGTGAACAAGGGCGCGGACGCTTATGTAATTAAGCCCTTTGAAGTGGACAAAATCCTTGAAACCATACGCGAGCAGCTGAAGAAGCAAGAGGAAGAGAGGCGTTACAGTGAAGAAAGGGTTGTTGAATTCATTGAAACACGCATCAAAGCGTTAGAAGCAGCAAGCGAAAGCTCTGCTGAAAAAGCTTGAACCAGATTTCTTTAAAATCCTTTATTTTGCGCTAGCCGCTGTTTTTCTAGAGTTATTGTTAATATGCTAAATATAGATAACGGCAGAATTGAATGCATATGTAAGGTTCTTGTTTATAATTTTTTTCCGCTACTTCGAAGATATACGCGGCATTCATTCAGGTATTTCGGAAAATAAACTTCGAAATAGATTTTTTGAGTTTATATAGCAATATCTGTTTCTGAACGATTAAATAGGTATAATAAGCCTTGACTTAGCTTTTGCATACTCAACGTAGTCATGTAAATTTTAAACGTTGACAAACCCGTTTATTTCATTCTAAATGTAAACAATAACTAAATAATACACTATAAATAGTGTAGGCGGTGTGTTGCTATCCACTATCCCCATGTGTGATTAACCATGAAATGTCCTTATTGCGGGTCTGACGAATTCAAAACTTTGGAAACACGCGATTCGCCAGACAACACTACGCGGCGACGAAAAGAATGCGTCAACTGCGGGAAGCGCTTCACAACTTACGAGTACATCGAAACAGTGGAGCTTATGGTACGGAAGAAAGACGGCAAACTTGAACGTTTCGACGTGAACAAGATAATTCGTGGTTTGCAGAAAGCCTGCGAAAAAAGACCCGTAACTATGGAGCAGATCAACGAGTTAGCAAGCCGCGTACGCCAAGACCTAATGCTGAAAGGCAAGGAAGAGGTTACTTCCCGCGAAATCGGCGACCTAGTCATGAAATACCTGAAAACGCTTGACCGCATCGCGTACATCCGCTTCGCCAGCGTCTATAAGCAGTTTGAAGAGCCTGAAGATTTCAGGCGGGTACTTCTTGAGGTGAAAAAATGAAATTTGTACGAAAACGTGATGGAAAATTAGAACCCTTTGATCAAGAACGTATAACAAACGCCATTTGGAAAGCAGCCAAAGCTGTGGGCGGAAAAGACCGTGAACAAGCCAAGCGCATAAGCGACCAGGTGGTCGCTGAGCTACACAGGCGCTTCGGCGAAGACGGTTGCCCCACAGTAGAGGAAATACAGGATATAGTTGAAAAAATGCTTATCGAAAACGGCCATGCACGGACAGCGAAGGCGTATATACTCTATAGGAAGCAACATCAGGACATGCGGGAGCTCGCTGCGCTTTTAAGTTCCGCAGATATGGTCGATCAGTACTTGGAGATTGAGGATTGGCGGGTTAAAGAGAACTCGAACATGAGCTATTCGCTGCAGGGCTTGAACAATTACCTCTCATCCACCGTTATAGCCAAGTACTGGATATCTCGGATTTACCCGTCGGAAATCGCCGAAGCCCACTTTTCCGGCGACATCCACATCCACGATCTAGGCGTTTTGGGCCCCTACTGCGTAGGCTGGAACCTTAGTGACTTGCTACTTTCAGGGTTCGGTGGCGTCCCAGGAAAAATCGAAAGCAAACCAGCTAAGCATTTCCGCACAGCACTAGGTCAGGTGGTTAATTTCTTCTATACGCTTCAAGGCGAGGCTGCTGGCGCGCAAGCGTTCAGCAACTTTGACACTTACTTGGCGCCGTTTATACGCTATGACAACCTAAGCCAGAGAGAAGTCGAGCAGGCGTTGCAGGAATTCTTCTTTAATATGAATGTGCCGACGCGCGTGGGCTTCCAAACACCATTTACTAATGTGACTCTGGACATGACGATTCCAGACTTCATGAAAGATGAGGCAGTTCTCTATAACGGAAAACTCACAGGGGACACTTATGGCGACATAACCAAGGAAATGGAAATGTTCAATTTAGCCTTTGCAAAGATTATGCTGCAGGGAGATGCCAAAGGCCGCGTTTTCACATTTCCAATACCCACGTATAACATAACCAAAGATTTCCCATGGGACTCGCCGGTTGCTGAAGCCATTTTTGAGGTAACAGCCAAGTACGGCGTGCCATATTTCTCAAACTTTGTTAACAGCGATCTGCATCCGGAAGATGTCCGCAGCATGTGCTGCCGATTACGCATTGATAACCGCGAACTGCGCAAGCGGGGCGGAGGCTTCTTCGGCGCTAACCCGTTAACGGGCTCCATTGGCGTGGTAACCATTAACATGCCACGAATCGGCTACTTATCCAAGGATGAAGACGAGTTTTTCCAGCGGCTGGAGGCTATAATGGAGATAGCTAAAAACAGTTTGGAGATTAAACGTAAAGTGCTTGAAACTTTCACTGAGAAAGGGTTATACCCGTATTCGCGACGGTACCTTCGCAACATCAAGGAAGGCTACGGCAAGTATTGGAAAAACCATTTCTCAACCATAGGCTTGGTCGGCATAAACGAGGCTGTATTGAATCTCTTGGGCGTGAACATTGCAGCGAAGGAAGGAAAAGAATTCGCTATCAAAATACTTCAATTTATGCGTGAGCGGTTAGCTGATTTCCAAGAAGAAACAGGAAACATCTACAATTTGGAAGCAACACCTGCAGAGGGTACATCATATAGGCTTGCACGCATTGACAAACGCAGGTATCCAGAGATCATAGTTGCAAACGAGCGCTACGTAACGACAAAATATGCTGAACCCTTCTACACGAATTCCTCGCAGCTACCAGTAGATTATGAAGGCGACTTATTCGAGGCGCTGGAGCATCAGGAAAGCTTGCAGACGCTTTACACTGGTGGTACAGTCTTCCACATTTTCCTCGGCGAACGCTTGCACAGTTGGAAGTCTGCCGCTGAGCTTATCCGGAAGGTAACGTGGAACTCACGTCTGCCCTATTTCACGTTGACACCCACATTCAGCATATGCCCCACGCATGGCTACATGAGCGGCGAGCACAAGCAGTGTCCGATATGCAGCGCCAACTGCGAAGTTTACTCACGTGTGGTTGGCTATCTGCGTCCAGTAGACCAGTGGAACGACGGCAAACAAGCGGAATTCGCAATCCGCAGAACCTTTGACAAGTCGGCGATGACAGTGACTGTGCCTACTTCCACTTAAGAGTGAAGGCACATGAAGTTCAGCGGCTTACAGAAAGTCAGCCTCATCGACTACCCAAACAAGGTAGCCTCGGTGCTCTTCACTCCAGGTTGCAACTTGCGTTGTCCCTTCTGCCATAACTGGCGCATAGTTGTTGACCCTAAGCCGCCGTTTCTGCAGGAAGCCGTGGCGCTGGAACTTCTGGACAGCCGCAAGAGATACGTTGACGCTGTTGTGGTGACAGGCGGCGAGCCGACAATGCACAGCGAACTACCAAAGTTTCTGGCGAAGCTTAAGGAGCGCGGCTTCCAAGTTAAGCTGGACACAAACGGCTTCTACCCCAAAGTTTTGGAGGAATGCCTACCACATGTAGATTACGTGGCTCTGGACGTGAAAACCTCGTTGGCGAAGTATAAGCAGCTTGGCGCACAGGACACGGCGGGCCTAATGCGCACGGTTGAGATTCTGAAGACAGGCAAAGTGCCATACGAATTCAGGACAACTGTGGTGCCAGAGCTGGTTACAGCTGAAGACATAGAACGCATAGGCGAAATAGTGAAAGGCGCCAAAACATACGCGTTACAGCAGTTCATGCCGCAGGAAACGCTGGATAAGCGGTTTGAAACGCTTAGGCCATACACGCCAGAAACAATCGCTGAATTCGCAGAGAACATGAGAAAATACGCTGAAAACATTGTCCTGCGCATATAGGTTTTGGCTTTGTATACTTTAACCTAAAAAACAGCTTTTACACACTATTCTAAGCACCAGCAGGCTGGGTAGAGGGCATATTTTTTCCACGCGTTAAATCCCAAACGGAAATCAAGAAACTTCAGTTCAATCCATAAAAAGAGCTACACCTCCACAATTGATAAATCAGAGTCCACCTTCAAGTAGACTTTCAGGCTTATTTTGAAGCGTTTGCGTCTCATTGCTGCAAGCCACCGAGAATAGCCAAAGACTCCAACAGGAAAGTGTAAAGATTGTTTCCGATGATGCTGGAGTAAAAGCAGCCTTGTCAACGCTTGCCTACTTAATCCGGCAGTTGCCCTGCTTGCCGTTCAACACGGGAATGACCATAGGCGTCAATTGCTTATGAAGCATCGCTACACCACTTAGAAACGCTGTTCCCAGAAATCACAGCGCCTAAGCCAGCCGCATAACCCAATTTTAAACCGTGTGGGCGCTTAATCATTAAAAAAAGCTTGACCACATGTCAGCAGCTGCAACAGCGCTATTTTCTAAGCTAGAAAAGCTTTAAAGCAAGCGTTTGCTAATCTGAAAAGTTTATCAGCGAAAGATTTGTGAAACAGAGCTGAGAAGAAAAAGGGGGAAATTAAGCGAGGTGAACAATAAGCATGGTGGACATGATAGTTGACGCCGCTGAGCTTAAAGATGAAGGCAAAGAGGTAATTCAAGCACTTGTCAACTTCATGAGAGAGAAAGCAGCAGAAATCACTGCGGAATCAGACAAGATTACAGTTAAAGCCAAAGCGATTTCCAAAAAGCACCTACGAGTCCTGGTAAAGAAATTCCTGCATAAACAGGGATTAAACGATTACTTTAGAGTCATAAGCGACAAAGAAAACACGCTGAAAATCAAAGAAAGGAAACTTGAAGAAGACTAAACGCGGCTCTTTTCATTTAGAAAACAATTCCCCAAGCTATTATCACAGAAAGCGCCTTGTATTGAGTCCATTAAATGCAGTTCACGGGTGCCAAGCAACATTTAACTATTTGGCATTTGAAATGCTTAGTTGTTTTCTGCGGCATAGACCTACCCTCTATAGGTTTCTGCAATGAACCTCTAATAGGCGCCAAATACGAAGGCGCGTTTCATTTGTCTTAGCATTCGGTTTTCCCAATTCAGCTGAAAGTACGCGTTTCCCGTCTTTAGTTTCTTTTGAATTGTCTGGCTACTGCTTCAAGCTTTTCGCCTACGACTTGCGCTTCGATACTACCTAATTCCTTTTCGTTGGCGCGTCTTATGTGGTTTATTTCGAGCGGATTGAATCCCATGACTTGACATGCAATGGCATCTGTGGCTACGGGATCTTTTCCCGCGATGATGAGGTTCATTTGGACTGGTGTGCCATCTATGGGACCTTTTCCCTCCATACCCACGAAGCCATCGATGACTGTAAGCGCGGGTTTAAGCACGGTGTTGATGTCGACTATTACTTTGCTTATGCCCTTCAAATGGTATTTACCTTTGAATTTCTCTGGGAGCAGCCCGAACATGTTCTTCATGCCCAGCGTAACGCCTGTATCCACATGTGTTTTGAGTTTCGCTGCGCTGATTACGGCGGATTCGGTTACGATGCGCGGCACAGTTATGCTCTTAAGTGCTTCGCCGTTAGGGATGGGTAATGTAACTTTCTCTTTGACGTGTCGCAGGTTGAGCCATTCAACGCCGTTTCGCTGGCACATGTCCTTCATGCCTGTCACTTCAAAGGCTTTGTCCGCGTTAGTTATGGTGGCATCCGACTCGACCACGTAGATTTCCACGGGTAAAGCTTTAATCTTCTTTATTATGGCTTCCACCACTATGGGATCTGTGGTTGCGCCGCTGTCCCAAGTTTTGTTGGTGATGAAGTTAACTTTGATAAGCACTTTATCGTAACCTGCAAACGCACTCTTATAGTCGATTAGGTCCAAGGCTTTGAAAACTGGTGCATGGCCACGTTCGCCTTTAACAATAGCCACAACTGGAAGACTTTGCATAAACATATACCAACCCATTTCGGCTTATAAAACACTGCCTATTTTAGTCCTCGCGTAATAAGTGTGCAAATTGTGTGCTGCCCCGCTAGGATGGCGCGGACTCTTTCAGGATAAGCGCCGTTAACCACGTAGCATTTTACTTGCGATTCTAAAAGCAGTTTCGGCAATTTACAGTCGACGCTTGTTCGCCTATCCAGCCTTAGCAGCTCCGCGGCTGTTAAGCGTTCTATCAGCGACGCGTTCGCGTATTTCTTTGGGTCTTCGGTGAAAATTCCGTCTACGTCAGTTACCAAAAGCAATTTGGCTGCGTGCAAGCGCTTGGCCAAGTAAGCGGCAATTGAGTCTGAGGTGACATCCCACGAGTTCTCCAATGGGTCATCCTTAAACATGAGTTGCGAAGGCAAAAAGATGAGGGCAACACCAGCCGCCGCCAGCTTGTGCGCATCTTTTAGCTGATATGTTGCCTTGGAGTTTGGAATAATTTGCGTAAGAGCCAGCCCGTACTGATCCATGCCAAGAATCGCCATTCTGTGCGCGAGCTGACTAGACAAAGCAAAGCGTCTGTCAAAATCTCGCACGGCATCCGCGAATTGCCCGCCTCCGGGCACAATCGTGATAGTGTATTTCCTTGCTAACTCGCTTAGCATTAAGCCTAAGGCTTTCAGCTTCTCGGGGGTTTTGGCTAGGCTACCGCCTACCTTTATCACAGCGTCCACTTGGCGACACATCCTTCAAGCTGGCTTGCCGTCATCAATGCGACGCCTACTGCAGGCGAAGCCGCAGTCACATCATCCTTCAGCAAGTCGGCGAGGTCGATGATTTTGTCCGCGCCAACTTTTTCCGCGGCAACCCCTGCCAAAAAGTTTTTGCCTATGCCTGTGATTACCACTGGAACCTCCGTGTTTACAAACGCTTTTACACGGGAGTACACCTTGCTTAGGCTCTCGGCAACCTGCTCAACTTGTTTGCTGTAGATATAGCGAGCTATCTGACGGATTTCCTGCTCAGTTAACATTTCAATGTCTGCGCAGACAACTCGTGCAAGCCGCGCCATGGCTTCCCGCACCGTTTTGCCTCGGCCATCCGCGGTTTCCGAAGTGTAGTCTTTCTTCGTGATGTTTCCCAAAATCAAGTGTACATCAGCGGACAGTGCGAATAGCTCTGAAGAAACACGTGCATAGCCATTTCTAATTGGAACAGAATTTACAATTGCTGCAACGTTGGTTCGCAAACTGCCCGTGTAAACAAGCTCGCCGCACATCAGCTTTTCCAAATCAGTTTTGCCTTCTGCAGCAACTCGCCCGTTAACGATAGGGATTATACTCGTGCTTGTGCTTCCAATATCAACTATGACGCAGGACTTCAGCAGCTGAGAAACCATCCAGCCCGTAGCAGCCCAATTTGCTGCGGCTACACGAAGCGGCGCCATTTTTGCTGTGCTTATCGGTATTAAAGTGGCATCTACGTCTAAAACGAAGAGTGGCACATCCACAAATGTTTTAGTAACACACGATAGTATGTGGTTGATGCCCTCCCGTTTGGTTTGATAGGCATCGGATAGCTCAGCAGTCATGGTTACTCCGACGCCGTCAAACTGCATCTTGCCGCATAGCCGCTCTTTCAGAGCCAGAAGCATTTTTGCCAGCTTATTTTTTTCCTTCCACACAGGGAAATACTCGACTGCTGTTTTAATCTCCGTCGCCACGCCATCCTTGGTGCGTAGGAAAGCGGCCTTCGTGTTGGCGCCTCCAATGTCCAAGCCGATAACTTTGACCAACACTACTTGCCTCCATGTGCAGCTTTAACGGCACGTTTTTTCGCCTCACGGAACCTTGCGGATACAGATGCCGCCGTGACTGCATCAACGCAGATAAGCGTGCATGCGTTGCTGTTTGAAACGGGGAAAGGGGGCGTAACCACTTCGCTCATCGCATATGTGGCTTGGAGCGCGGGCAACGCCGGCGGCGGCAAATCCACTTTCGAGAATCTAGCATATCCGCAAGTTTGCACGTGGGTTGGCAGTTCGCCGTTTAAAGCAGCGTTTAGGATGGCTTCAGCAAGGTTAAAGTTAACCACGCGCCGCAATCCAACATAGGATGTTGTTAATCTCGGGTTAACTTCAACCGCGAACGCCTCATCATCAGTCAGAACCAAATCTACCCCAACATAACCTCTGAGGCCACGGAAGGATTTAACAATTTTTTCTGCAACTTTAAACGCCTTAGACTGCAATGGATGCTCAAACGGAGTCAAGCCGCCGCAGTAACTTGAAACTGCATCCGGCGTTTCCAAGAAGATATCTTGGCGGTTCAAACTTATTGACTTGGCTTCGCTGCTTGTAACGAGCATGCTGACGCTGGCGGCGACGCCGCAGATGAATTCCTGTACTAGAAAACGCTTGCTTGCGCATTCTCGCTTGATTTTGGCTACCGCCACAGCTATTTGCTGCTCATTTCCAACGAGGCTTAAGCCGCCGCAGCTCACGTCGCTCGAAGGCTTAATTACCAAGGGAAAACGCAGCTTGCTCCTGACAGCCCGCTTAACCTCCTCCGCAGAAGCCTCCCTGCTGAAAACCATTGTTTCAGGCGTAGGTACCCCGGTTCCGCTTAGTCGCTCGTATAACGATGCCTTGTCAGCAGCTTTACCGATAACGTCTGCAGCACAGTTCAACGAGACACCACCTGCTTGCTCAACTGTTTCCAAAAGCGACTGAAGCATACCATCGGATTCAGGCGCAATTACACAAGCGGCGTCCGCGGAAGCCACATCTCTGCGAATTATCTCTTGAACTTCATTCGAGGCGAAGATGGGCACGATGTAATCAGCCTCAAGCGGCGGGTTAAACTTTACAATTCGCGAATCAAGCAAGGTGGTTACATGGTGGCCGGCGGCTTTGAAGTCGGCAACTAAACTGCGCAGCATGCCGAAGCCCTCGCTTAACACGCTTGGCGGGATCTGCATCCCAGCGAAGCCTCCGCCCGAAACATGCTCGTAAATTAGAACCTTCAACCCCTCGCCTCACTGGGCATTTACGGTTTGGAAGCCTCTGCGTCTGCTTGAGCGATTCGACTTAAATCCTTCAAAAACTCTATGGCATGCCGCCTTTTCAAATGTGGCATAACCACGATTCTAATACAGTCAAGACGCGGAATGTATGATGCAAACCAGCCTTGCCGCCGGAGTTTTTCGCATAGTTGCTTCGCGTCCGCAGCTTTAAAAGCCACTATATTCAACTGCGGCTTAGCTACAAGGCTGAAGCCCAAAGCCTCAAGCTGCGAGGACAAAAACCAGGTTAACAGCATACAGCGGCGAACATTTTTCCTGAAGCCCTCACGGCCCAAATGCTCAAAAACTGCCCATGCAGCAGCCGCTGAGGCGCCGGATCTTGTGCCAGCGAAAGTGTACTGGCACTCTTCAGTTAGATAAGGCGTTTCCGTCTTAATGTGCTCTAGAAAGGTGCTATCGCGGAATAATATGCCGCCTGCGGGGATAGGCGTCATACCCATCTTATGCGGGTCGACGGTTATGGATTTCACGCCCTCCAAGCCAAAATCAAACTCTTCGGCTGCGTATCCGAGTTCCCTTAGAAAGGGAATTACAAGGCCGCCGAAGGCTGCGTCCACGTGCAAATAAACGCCGTGCGTCACTGCAATGTCGGAGAGCTTTTCAATTGGGTCAATCATGCCTAGCTCGGTTGTTCCCGCAGTGCCGACGATAGCAACTGTGTTCCGCGTAATGCATCTCTCAACGATTGAAGGCTTAACACGGTATGCGCCGTCCAAACCGGCGTAGACAGGAGTTAGCCCTAGCAAACGGCAAATTTTCTTAAAGGAAAAATGCGCAGACTCTGGCAGAATAACCTCGGGATTTCGGGCACCAGCCATTTCTCGCGCAGCCCATAGCGCCAGCAAATTCGCCTCTGTGCCGCCGGAAACAATGAAGCCCACACTGTTTTCGCCGTTAAGAACTGCGGCAAGCTGCTGAATAGCTTCCTTTTCCAGTTTCAAGCTACCAGGGAATAATCCTGCGTCTCCGAGGTTTGCGCTTAAAAACCAGCTGTGCGCTGTTCGCGCAATGCTATGCGGTGCGGTGCACATGGAGCATAAGATTCTACCATCTTCATATGCTATGTTTTGCGCCAGAATCTTTTTCAATTCAGACAGCACTGCCTTTCGGCTACGCCCCTTATCACGCATCCTCAAAACTCCTTAGGCTCCGGCATGACTTGCGCTTCCACTCGTCTAACGGTTTCAACAAGCTCCTGAACTTTCGCTCTGGTAATTCTACCGTTGACGCGGTCGTTTTGCGTGCATGCGGCTCCGCGCAAGCCTGCTACATCAGCGCCTAAGGCGTAAACAATCGGCAGATCCTCCTTCCTCAGTGAGCCAGCCAATGCAGCTTCTAAATTGTAATTATGCGCTACGCCAATGAATCGCTTAATCTGCTCTCTTGTGAGGAAGTCAAAGAGGCGTTTGCAATCTTTTACCGCCGTGTCAATCATGGCTACGTCCGCCTTAGCTTTAAAGGCCACTTCAGGCACAAGCAGAGGATCGATTGCGCCAACTCTTTCTGCATCGGCGTATCCAGCGACAACAACCTTAATTGATGAATCGAATTCTTTAACTGCTCGGACAACGTTCTGCATTAAGTGAACAGCCTCTTCAAGTGTCTTTAACCCGCAGAGCCCAGCTTTCACGTAGTTTACGCCAGTTGTTGCTGCGCCAACCGCAGCCAGCGCCGCTGTGCCTGGAAGATTGGGCACATCGCCTATAGTGCAGCTTACTTCAACGTTTGCTGGCGCAAGCTCACGGACGCGTTTTATAACCCATGGAAAATTGGCGCCTAAAGCGCCCTCCAGCGGGTTCTTGACGTCTATTATGTCGGCGCCTCCGACGATAGCTTCCGCGGCTTCAGCCTCGTTCATTGGACTTATTAGCAGCTTCAATTTAATCATATTGAAGCGGAATTCCTAACCCTTTAAAGTTTTTGTCGCCCTCGAAGATATTGCCTTAGCCAAAAGCGCCTAATAACGGTAAGTCTTCTAAATACGCAGTGACTATTACAGTTTTGAGGCGAGGTTCAGTGAAGGTAATACCCGTCATCGACATTCTTAACGGTAGAGTAGTTCATGCAGTGCGCGGAAGAAGAGAAGAGTATCAACCACTCAAGAGTCAACTATGCTCTTCCACAGACCCGCTGGATGTGGCGGAAGTCTTTAGGCGTTTAGGTTTCATTGAGCTTTACGTGGCAGACTTGGATGCAATTCTAAGTGCAAAAACAAACCTTTTTACACTCAGAAGTATCGCGGATAAAACAGGGCTCAATCTGATGGTAGATGCTGGTGTGGATAACCTTGAGAAAGCAGCGCGACTGCTGGAGAATAATGTTTCAAAAATTATTTTTGGAACAGAAACCTTGCCTTCGATTAGCCTTGTGGCGAAGGCAGTAACACTTTTCGGAAAAGAGAAAGTTATAGTGAGCCTAGACTTGATGCGAAATAAACTGCTCAGCCATGTAGCGGCGCTCACGGAGCCATTAACGCTTTTATGTAATTTACAGGATGTTGGTGTTTCACAAGTTATTATTTTAGACTTAGCACGGGTTGGCAGTGGCGAAGGTGTTAACATGGGCTTTGTGAAAGAGGCAATTAGAACTTTCCATGGAGAAGTGTTTGTGGGTGGCGGAGTGAGAGGTATCCCCGACTTACTTAAACTAAAAAATGCTGGTGTGGCCGGAGTTTTGATCGCCACGGCTCTACATTCTGGAAAAATTTCTGTAAAAGAACTTCGGCAAGAAAAGCTACTCTAGTAAGTAAATCGCTAAAGCATAAACGACTAAGGGCAGACAGCGCCGCCTACACATATTTCTGATCCTTATAGCAGTACAAGCGCTTATACTGCTGAATATACGTTAATGGGCCGCTGCATGTTGGGCAAATTGGTTGTGCTGTTTGCGTTGCAGTTTCAGACGCTGCTACTGTTTGCGGCGCGGGCTTAAGAACGAAAGTCAGTTGCGCCTTGCACTTTTTCCCAGGATATATCCCATTGTTTGCCCATTTTTGTCTTCAAGGCTAAGCGAAATACTTTGTTGCCCAATTATGAAGCTTATGTCTTTAACTTTGCCGACGAGTTTCCCTTCAGCGTCAATAACCTGCATGCCGATCAACTTGTCCTAGGGTATGCTTTTCTGATTTTTTCCAACGGTTCCACCTATTGATAGTTATCTTCATGTTTTAATAAACTTTAATGTTTATAAGATATTATTGACAAAAATTTGTTGTATATTTTTCTTATTCATCAAAATTTTGCGAATAGAAAACCATAATAATAACTTGCGTTAACAAGCCCTTCTTATGGAAGGGAGAATGGATGACTGCAGACAGTAGTTTAGGGATTGACTTTAATCATTGGATCTACCGCTTTCTCGCGTTACTCATTGACAGTGTAATCATCGGCATTCCCGTGTACATTATATGGAACTTCGTTTTTTGGTCAATATTTTGGAGCGGCGATTGGTGGCTAATAGGCTACGGATCCTGGCTAATACTTCCATTCATCTTTGGCATAATACAACTATTCTATTTCGTCATACTGGATGTCGCATGGGGCGCCACCATCGGCAAAAGAATTTTTGGTTTGAAAGTGCAGATGACAAATGGCAGCAAAGTGCAGTTCGGACAAGCGTTCCTTCGCAATTTGAGCAAGGTTTATTGGCTTTTCCTTTTGCTGGACTGGATAATAGGCATTGCTACTCCGGGGCCTGACAAGCGCCAAAAATACACGGATCGAATGGCAGGAACCACAGTTATCCAAATTAAACAAGCGTTTGCTGCTGTTTCGCCGCCTCCGCCGCCCCCACCGAGCTAATGGCATAAACTGCATGTCTCGTCCTTTCTTTTTTCTGCTTTTGTTGCTGGTCTGTTACTACTACTTAATTAATCGGTATTTTTTTATTGATTTTATGCTGTTTCAATTTTTGTTTTTTTATGAAGCAGCGCTGTAAGTGTTAACATTGCAAGAAACACAGAAATGGCTATAATCAAAGATTTTGGGTCATCGTAAGTGGTGCTGATTGAATTAGGCGAGAGGCAAGATATCACTGTAACTCTGTGGCTTTCAGAGAAGGTTACATAGAGCTCTTTTTTGTCCGAATCATAGCATATGCCTTGGGGTTCGCCCTCCAAAGGTATAGTTGCAATTACAGTCTTGTTTTCTGTAGCGATAACGGACACTGATTTTGACTTAAAAGTTTGCCACGAACAATTGCTTGCTTCCACAGTCATATGCTAAAGCACTCGGCTGGCTTCCTACAGGTATGGTTGCGGCTACAGCGTAACTGCGCGTTGATATAACTGAGATTGAGCCGAAATTGTGGTTGGCCACGTAAACTTCGCCTTTATCAGCACAGCACACTAAGCTTACGGGTAATCCAGCTACGGTTATGTTCGCGGTAACACTGTGCGTATCAACTGATATTGCCAAGACTTGATTGCAGCCTGCATGGCCCACGAACACTTCTCCCTTGACATAGTCGTAGGCTAGTGTGCAGGGCTTTTTCCCCACGGGCACCGTTGCAATTAACGAGTGATCTTCGTCGGATAAGACTGAAATTGTGTCGGCGCCATAGTTTGCCACGAAAATTTTCCCTTTATCCTCGGCGACGGCTACGCCCATAGGTTTGTGTCCCACAGGTATTGTTGCAGTCACCGCGTAATCGAGAGCGGAGATTATGGAAACCGTGTCGGAGCAGAAATTAGTTACTAAGAACTCGCGTTTTTCATGGTTATAGACTATTGCTGATGGCGTGTAGTCTACGGGTATGGTGGCGACTACAGAATGCATTTGGTCGGAGATCACGTAAACAAGGTTGAAGTCTCCGTTCGTCAGGAAAATTTCGCCTTTGTCTGGGTTATAGGCTAAGCCGTAGTAGCCGCCGAAGTGCTCCAAGATTATGGTGTCTGTTACTTCAAAGCCATGGGCAAGGGTAGAAGCTGAGATCGCAAGTAAAGCAGTTGAAAGCAAGGTCAACAATCTACTTTTCGTTTTACTCGTAAAGAATGTGTTGAGTGCTGTTTTCCTCATGGCGGCCAACTAAATTAAATCAATAATTTACGGGTTATAAATTATAAATTTTCTATGTAGCCGGTGATGCCACCTACTTAATGCTTAATGAACGCTGGAAGCAGATGGATGTAGACTAATTTTTCTGATTTAGATAAAAAGTTGAGTTAGCGTTGACTTAATGTTCGCTGACCTAATTGCGCCTTTTTGAAAGAGACAAAGGGTTTGCTTTGTTTACCAGAATCCGCCTTTAGACGTCAGCTTAATTTCTGCTTCTAGCGAACCCATGCCCGCGGTTGCAAACGTGAAATTGTAGCGTCCGCTTGGCAGCTTTATCCATTCGCTGCTGTAAGTTGTCTGTTCACGCTGTGTGGTGGTATGGTTCCATAGTACGTCGTTGCCGCTTAGAATTTTCGCCGACCAAAGCGAGTTGCCACTGCGAACGGAAACTTCAACTCTCACGTGCTCATGGAGGAATGGAACTTCAAACTCCAAGTGCCGAGAGTCCGCGCCGATGGTGAATGAAACTGAAAAATCAACTAGGCCGCGTGGATAGGTAAGCGCTGAGTAGGCAACGGGCAAAAGCACAATGACAAAAGCGGCTAATCCAACAAACCTCTTGACCCTAGATTTCTTAGGTGCTTCCACAGATTAACCTCCAATTAGATTCAACTTCGAAATGAAGCTCCATACAACTGAAACATAATTAAGCTTTGCGAAAGCTAATTAACCAGCGCTAAAAAGTAGAGGCTTAGGGTAAAACGCAGTGCTTAGTCGAATTGCATCATCTTCTATGAACTTTTATATGGAGATTAGCTACTTTAATTTGCCTGTTAATTATGGGCTGGTGTGTTGGCTGTAACCCGCCTTCTGTTGACTGTGGCATTCGGCTAATCGGGCTACCCGCGCCCTCTGGTAGAAGCTTCATTGGCGCCTGTTTGCCCTTTCCACTTGCAGGGCAGCCGTTTCACCGCTTCCACATGGCATAGGTCGGCAACTTAGCATGCCTCATCTTCACCTGCCAAGTGGACGTTCCGTTTCTGCTCTGTAGCCAAGGCTCTCGCCTTGCCCCAGCGAAGGGGCTGCAATTCTACATGTGGGCGGAGTTTCCTCATTCCCAAAGTAGGGAACGAAAGCCACACGCCAACTCGCCAGCCCAATATAGAAAGGCGCAGCGGCAGCCAATAAACATATCCGCCGCCGAAGCACAACCATTAACTACGTCTTTACGCGTAAGTAAACCTATGAAGCGCGTAATACTCATAACGGGCACGCCTTGTGTTGGTAAAACCACAATAGCGCGGCAGCTCGCCAGCAAACTCGACGCGTTTTACATTAATCTCACCGAGTTCGCTGAGAAGCACCATTTAATCGCTGGAGAGGATGAAAAGCGAGGGACATGCATAATAGCAGAGGAAAAAATGCGGTTAAAAATCGCCGAGGAAATAAAAGCAGCAGAGAAAGCAGCCATCGTCATTGACGGACACTACGCTTACGCGGTTGTTCCGAAGCGCTATGTCACGCGCATATTTGTTCTCCGCCGAAACCCCATAGAACTCCGCAAGCTCATGGAGCAGCGCGGCTTTGCAGGCGATAAGCTCTGGGAAAATCTTGCCGCCGAAATCCTCGACGTATGCCTCGTTGAAGCGCTACAGGCGCACAGGCAAGAAAAGATATGCGAATTAGACGTGACGGGCAAAACAGCAGAGGAAGCAGCAAACGAGATACTCGCCATCTTGGACGGTCGCGAGCAGTGCTTGGTGGGCGTCGTGGACTGGCTGGGAATGCTGGAGAAGGAAAAACTTGTAGAAGAGTATTTGAAAATTTAGTTTTTATCTTAGGCTCATGGCTATTTTCTGTCGTGTCAAAAGCGTAATTTTACGCCTATTCGAATAAGATTTGGCGTGGTCACTAAATTTCTCTCCAATCAATATGGGATTGGTTAGGCCAACGTCTTCTGAAGCGGTGTCCAAGCTGATAACTAGGTTAACGCCTATGGTTCGGTTCCAGTCGCGTATCCAGACGCCTTGTTCCATTTTCCCTTTCTGAACGATAAGGTCGAACTTGCGTGGTATGCCACTGTAGCCCTCAATGACCGCGTTCTCCTGAGTAATCTTGTAGCCTTCCTTCTTAAAATACCGTAACGCAAGATCAACTAGCCGACTCTGCGTTTTTGCTTGACTCTCTTCGCCGCTCATCCCGCTCTCACCCTAAACCTTAAATGTTATTTAGCCAACTGTGGAAAAGTCTTTCGGAGGCGTGTCCCCATCAAACCCACCTTAATCATCGTCTGCAGCAAATGCGGCGGTTTATTCCTAATTCCCGAGGGCCAAAAAACGAAGAGTTGCCCATACTGCGGAACACGCGTCGAAGTAAGAAAAGCAAGGCGTGTCGCCGCCGCCAAAAGCTCCTTCGAAGCCTCTGAAATGCTGAAGGATTTAAAGGCTAAACGAGGCTTTAGCTGCCAGTGAATTCACGCTATCTTCCGGAGCAGCTCGCAGACTTTGCATAGCTTATCAGACGCTGGTTCGCCGCATGCAGTGCACTCTTTAAAATCGGTTTTTTTGGCTACCTCCTCAAGCGCGGGCCTTAAGCGCTCTATAGCCTTGAAAACGGCAAATTTTGTTCCCGGATGGCGTTCTTCCATGTGGTTGAGCATAAAGCGCATTTCGTTACGCAACGCCTCCGAAGCATAGGGGCACGGCACATCCTGAAACCTGATTGTCTTAACATACGCGTATAAGGCGCTTTCCTTCTCGGGAATCTCGCAGAACGGCCTGACCTTCTGCACAAACCGCGGATGAGCCTCGTCTGTGACCGGCTTCTCTTTGGCCAGCCGCACAAGGTCGCCGCGGAAAATATTCAATAGAATGGTTTGGGCTTCATCATCAAGCGTGTGTGCCGTTGCGATCTTGTCAGCGTCCACCTCTCGTGCAGCCACGTTCAGCGCTCGCCGCCGTAAGACGCCGCAGTAAGCGCAAGCCGTCAACGCCAACCCGCTTTTCTCTCGTGCTTTTGCAACTACCTCGTCAAGCGTGTAGCCGTAAAGCTCCTTAAAAGCGACCACGCGATGCTCTATGCCAAGCGCTTTGCAGTTCTCCGCCGCGATGGCTAGGGCTTCATCCCGATAGCCCTTTATGCCTTCATCCACCGTGACGGCAACAAGTGAAGCCTTCGGATGACGACGCTCTATCTTTGCCAAGATATGCAGTAGGCTTAGACTGTCTTTGCCGCCGGAAACCGCCACTGCTATGCGGTCATCAAAGTTGAGCATATTGTACTTGGCGATGGTTGCCCGCACCTTAGCTTCAACAGACTCGACGAAGCATTTCCGGCAAAGTTTTTCGCCAGAGTAACGCCTAAAAAAGAAGGCATCTCTGCGCTTGCAGAGGGAGCAAACAGTGGCAGCCGCGTCCTGGGACATTGAGCTTTTCACACACTTAATGTTTTGATTAACAATTACTAAATAAACACATTTGCACTATTTCCAATAAAGAGACGGTTAAGATGGCTGTGAAACCGAAAAAGCCATGGGAATACCGCGAAGTTGCCTAAACAAGCAAGCGCTGGCAGCTGCTCAAGCAGTGTCGTGAAAGAGCCATGCGCATAATGACCGCGTTAGAAGCATGCCACCTGCAGGCGCTGGTGCACGGCAGCATCGCACGAGGAGACGTAACCGAAAAAAGCGACATCGACGTTTTCGTTGCTGAGCCG